>NZ_CP146101.1:7862500-8047498 GCF_037023745.1 Streptomyces sp. SCSIO 30461 | reverse complement strand
TTTCCTACTGTATTCACGTTATGCGTGGAGTGGCCTGTGCTGATCCCGCATGGGCCGGTGCTGATCCCTCATGGGGGAGCACGGGCCGGACGGTAACCTGGGTGGGTCTGCCCACACCCCCTCGCGACGAAGACTGGATGAACGACGATGCATCGGTACAGGTCCCACACCTGCGGCGAGCTCCGCGCCTCTGACGTCGGCACCGACGTCCGGCTGAGCGGCTGGCTGCACAATCGCCGAGACCTGGGCGGCATCCTGTTCATCGATCTCCGTGACCACTACGGCATCACGCAGCTCGTCGCCCGCCCCGGCACCCCGGCCAACGAGGCCCTGAGCCACCTGACCAAGGAGTCGGTCGTCCGCGTCGACGGCAGGGTCTCCGCCCGCGGCGCCGAGAACGTCAACCCGGACCTGCCGACCGGTGAGGTCGAGATCGAGGTCACCGGTGTCGAGGTGCTCGGCGCTTCCGCCCAGGTGCCGTTCACGATCAACACGGATGACGGCGTCAACGAGGAGCGGCGCCTTGAGTACCGCTTCCTGGACCTGCGCCGCGAGCGGATGCACCGCAACATCATGCTGCGCACCGCCGTCATCGCCGCCATCCGGCAGAAGATGACCGCCCTCGGCTTCAACGAGATGGCCACCCCGATCCTCACCGCGACCTCGCCCGAGGGCGCCCGTGACTTCCTGGTGCCGTCCCGGCTGAACCCGGGCAAGTTCTACGCGCTGCCGCAGGCTCCGCAGCAGTTCAAGCAGCTGCTGATGATCGCGGGCTTCGACCGCTACTTCCAGATCGCGCCCTGCTTCCGCGACGAGGACGCCCGCGCGGACCGCTCGCCCGGCGAGTTCTACCAGCTCGACGTGGAGATGAGCTTCGTCGAGCAGGAGGACGTCTTCCAGCCGATCGAGCGGCTGATGACGGAGCTGTTCGAGGAGTTCGGCGGCGGCCGCCATGTCACGTCGCCGTTCCAGCGGATCCCGTTCCGCGAGTCGATGCTGAAGTACGGCAACGACAAGCCGGACCTGCGGGCCCAGCTGGAGCTGGTCGACATCACCGATGTCTTCGACGGCTCCGAGTTCAAGGCCTTCGCGGGCAAGCACGTACGCGCGCTGCCCGTCCCCGCCGTCCAGGACCAGCCCCGCAAGTTCTTCGACCAGCTGGGCGACTACGCGGTCGAGCAGGGCGCCAAGGGCCTGGCCTGGGTGCGCGTCGGCGAGGACGGGTCGCTGTCCGGTCCGATCGCCAAGTTCCTCACCGAGGAGAACGTCAAGGTCCTCACCGAGCGTCTGGGCCTTGCCCCGGGGCACGCGGTGTTCTTCGGCGCGGGCGAGTTCGACGAAGTCTCCAGGATCATGGGCGCGGTGCGGGTCGAGGCCGCGCGCCGCTCGGGCCACTTCGAGGAGAACGTCTTCCGGTTCTGCTGGATCGTGGACTTCCCGATGTACGAGAAGGACCCGGACACGGGAAAGATCGACTTCTCGCACAACCCGTTCTCCATGCCGCAGGGCGGCCTCGAGGCCCTGGAGAACCAGGACCCGCTGGACATCCTCGGCTGGCAGTACGACATCGTCTGCAACGGCGTCGAGCTGTCCTCCGGCGCGATCCGCAACCATGAGCCCGACATCATGTTCAAGGCCTTCGAGATCGCCGGCTACGACCGGGAGACCGTGGAGCGCGAGTTCGCCGGAATGCTGCGCGCCTTCCAGTACGGCGCCCCGCCGCACGGCGGCATCGCGCCGGGCGTCGACCGCATCGTGATGCTGCTGGCCGACGAGCCCAACATCCGCGAGACCATCGCCTTCCCGCTCAACCAGAACGCCCAGGACCTGCTGATGGGAGCGCCCGCCGAGGTCGAGGAGGCGCGGCTGCGCGAGCTGAACATCGCGCTGCGCAAGCCCCCGGCTAAGTCGGGCGAGTGACACGCGAAGTGCCGCGCGACTAGCGGCTGATACGGCAGGGGCCCGGAACCGACACGGTTCCGGGCCCCTGCCACGTTCCGACACACGCGCAAGTCCTGCGCCGCCTTCTCGCCTAATTCACGTACCTTCCGTGTCGTTCGCGGCATGGCGTCCGGCGCCCGCGCGCCGAACGGGAAGAGAGGGCCAGGGAAGGCAGGGCCGGTGACGCACCACCGGTGACGCAGCACCGGAGAGGACACCGCGTCGTGCTCAGCACCGTACGGACGAGACTGACGACCAGAACGACCACATCGGTCAGCACGACCGCGCCGGCCGCGTCGGCCGGGGAGGCGGCCCCGACCGGGAGGGCCCCGGCCGTGACCGGGCCCGTCGCAGCCCGGGCGGCCCTCCCGGCGCTCCTCGCCGGATTCCTCGCCGTACTGCTCGTCGCCGTGCTCGGAGGCTGCACGCGGGCCGCGCCCCCGACCCAGGCCGTGGCCGCCCCGCCCCGCCCGGCGGGCGGACCGGGCGGCAGTGTGGCGGCCGATGTGGCACCGCCCGCGGACATCCCCGGGATCGGCACGCAGACCCGCGAGCTCATCCCGCAGGACGCCACCCAGGCCGTGGTGGTCGCCGGCGAGGACCGGAACGCCCCGTACTCCACGGTCAAGCTGTATGAGTGGTCCGCGGCCAAGGGCTGGCAGAGCGTCTCCGACACCTGGCCCTCCCACAACGGTCTGAAGGGCTGGACCGACGAGCACTGGGCGGGGGACAAGCGCTCACCGATCGGGGTCTTCGGACTCACCGACTCGGGCGGCCGACTGCCCGATCCGGGCACCAGACTGCCGTACCACCGCAGCCCCCTGTTCAACGCGCCAGGCCGCGGCTTCCTCGGGGAGCCGCTCGCCGGGTCCTTCGACTACGTGGTCGCGATCAACTACAACCGCCACGAGGGCCGCAGTCCGCTGGAGGACGGGGTGGTCCAGCGGCCCATGGGCTCGGAGCGGGGCGGCGGGGTCTGGTTCCACGTCGACCACGGCGGCCCCACCCAGGCATGCGTGTCGCTGGACCAGCAGCACATGCGGGAGCTGCTGCGCTGGCTGGACCCGGAGCGGAAGCCGGTGGTGGTGATGGGGGACATCGACGCGCTGGCGCGCTGAACACCCCCCCGTCGGGGCCGCCGGACCCTGGAGCTACTGCCCGGGCTTCTCCGCCCTGCCGTCGTCCAGCCTCGGGAACAGCACCGCTCCCTTGGTGACCGTGGAGCCGGCCGGGAGCCCGCCCCACCGCGCCGCATCCCGCACCCGCTGCTCCGCCAGCGCCCCGAGCGACGCCTCGGCGCCCAGCGAGTCCCACAGCATCCGCGAGGTGTCCGGCATCACCGGGTTCAACAGCACCGCGACGGCGCGCAGCGACTCGGCGGCCGTGTAGAGGATGGTCGCGAGCCTGGCTCTGCCCTCCTCGCGCACCACCGCGTCCGCGTCGTCGTCGAACGCGGTCTTGGCGACCTTCCACGGCTCCTGTTCCGTGATGTAGCCGTTGACCTGCTTCACGAAGTCGAAGACCGCCAGGATGCCGCCCTGGAAGTCCAGTTCGTCACCGATCCGGCGGTCCGCCTCGGCCACCGCCTTCGCCAGTCCGTCCCGGACCGCCTGCTCGGCCGTGCCGTTCGCCGCCGCCTCGGGCAGGGACCCGCCGAAGTACTTGCCGACCATCGCGGCGACCCGGGACGCCAGATTGCCGTAGTCGTTCGCGAGCTCGCTGGTGTAGCGGGCGGTGAAGTCCTCCCAGGAGAACGAGCCGTCCTGGCCGAACGCGATCGCCCGCAGGAAGTACCAGCGGTACGCGTCCACACCGAACTGCGAGGTCAGGTCCTGGGGCTTGATACCGGTCAGATTGGACTTCGACATCTTCTCGCCGCCGACCATCAGCCAGCCGTTGGCCGCGACCCGCCCCGGGACCGGAAGACCCTGGGCCATCAGCATCGCGGGCCAGATGACAGCGTGGAAACGCAGGATGTCCTTGCCGATCAGATGCACGTCCGCCGGGAAGGTCGAGTCGAACTTCGCCGGGTTCTCGTTGTAGCCGACGGCCGTCGCGTAGTTCAGCAGGGCGTCGATCCACACGTAGATCACGTGCTTCTCGTCCCAGGGCACCTTGACGCCCCAGTCGAACGTGGAGCGTGAGATGGAAAGGTCCTGCATGCCCTGCCTGACGAAGTTCACGACTTCGTTGCGGGCAGACGCGGGCTGGATGAAGCCGGGGTGGGCCTCGTAGAAGTCGAGCAGCCGCGGGCCGTACTCACTGAGCTTGAAGAAGTAGTTCTCCTCCTTGAGGATCTCCACCGGCTTCTTGTGCACAGGACACAGCTTCTGGCCCGCGTACGGTCCCTGGGCCTCTCCGTCGATCAGCTCGCCGGGGAGCTTGAACTCCTCGCAGCCCACGCAGTACGGGCCCTCGTACCCACCCTTGTAGATCTCGCCCTTGTCGTACAGGTCCTGCACGAACTCCTGGACTCGGTCGGTGTGCCGCTTCTCCGTCGTACGGATGAAGTCGTCGTTGGCGATCCCCAGGTGCTCCCAGAGGGGCTTCCACGCCTCCTCCACGAGCTTGTCGCACCACTGCTGCGGGGTGACGCCGTTCGCCTCGGCGGTGCGCATGACCTTCTGGCCGTGCTCGTCCGTGCCGGTGAGGAACCACACCCTCTCGCCGCGCTGGCGGTGCCAGCGGGTGAGCACGTCGCCCGCGACGGTCGTGTAGGCGTGGCCCAGGTGAGGAGCGTCGTTGACGTAGTAGATGGGGGTCGTGACGTAGTAGGCCCGCGCGCCTTCGCCCGTCCCGTGCTTCTCGGATCCAGTGGCCGCCATGGCCGGAATCCTATCGACCTGCCGAAGATCGACAGACCGCCGTCGGTGATGCTGGAGGGGGTCTGAAGGCAGCCTGGCAGGAGGGGAACGGGCCGTGCGGGTACTGGAACTGTCCCCGAAGGAGTTCACGGTGCTCCAGGTGCTCCAGGTGCTCCAGGTGCTCCTTGAGGCGGACGGGGCGGTGGTCTCGGCGGAGGAACTCCTGGAGCGCGCGTGGGACGCGCACGCCGACCCGTTCACCGGGGCGGTTCGGGTGTGCATGAGCAAGCTGCGGGCCAAGCTGGGGGGGCCGGGGCTGATCCGTACGGTGCAGGGTGTGGGGTACGTGCTGTGACGGCGGCCCTCATCGGACCGGGCTCGACCTCCGCACCCGTATCGCGATGGTCCACGGCGACGGCCGAAGCGGGCCCGGAGGGCGGGCTCGTGGTGCTGGTGAGCCTGCCCTCCGGGCCCGCGTACCGCTGATCGTCGATCAGCCCTGGCGGTTCTTCAGCCACTCGGGGAAGCGGCCGAGCAGACCCTGGTAGAGCTCGCCGTCGGTGAGCTCGCGGGGGTCGGGACCGGCGTGGAAGAAGCCGGCGTCGTCCACCGACTCGTCCGCGTCCAGCTTGCGCAGGAAGTCAAAGCCCTTGGACTCGTACTCGCCGAACGCCACGAACTGCCAGAAGAACGGCTTCCCCGCGACCTCGGCCAGCGCCTGCTTGGCGGGCTGCCTGGCGTCCGGGGGACCGTCGGTCTGGAACACCACGAGCGCCGGGAGGCCTGCTTCCTCGGACTTCTCGTGGTGCGCCACGACCTCTTCGACGGCCCGGTGGTAGCTGGTGCGGCCCATGCGTCCGAGCCCGGCGTGGAGGTCGTCCACCCGGCCCTCGTACTCGCTGAGCGTCAGCTCCCCGGTGCCGTCGATGTCGGTCGAGAAGAACACGACATGGACGGAGGCCGCCTCGTCGAGGTGCGCTGCGAGCGCGAGCGTCTGCTCGCCGAGATGCTGGGCGCTGCCGTCCTTGTAGTACGGCCGCATCGACCCGGACCGGTCGAGCACCAGGTACACCTTGGCCCGCGCCCCGGTGGCCCCGGCGCTCCTGAGCGCGGATCCGGCCGCCTTGTAGGCGCCCGCGAGATCTGCGGCCTGCGACTTGAGGCGGGCGATGGAGACGGCGGGAGCGGCCTTGCCGGAGCCGGTGGCGCCGGTGGCGCTGGTGGCGGGGGCTGCGGCGGGCACTTCGGCAGTGGCGGCGACGATCGCGGGTTCGGGCTCGGGCTCGGCTTCCGCCTCGGTCGCGGCGGTCTCCTCGGCGGTGACCGCCGCGGTCTCCTCGGCGAGGTTCTCCCGAACAGGAGCCGCCTCCGTGCGCTCGGCGTCGGTGGCGTCTTCGGCCTCCGTGGTGCCTTCGGCCTCGGCGGTCGCGGCGGCCTCCTCGGCGGGGACCACGTCGGCCGCGGGCGAACCGGTGGCATCGGCGCGGCTCTGGGCGGTGGCCTGCGCGGGGATCACGGCGTTGGCCGCGGGGGCCTCTGCCTCGGGGGCCGCGTCCGCATCAGCGGCGACCGTCTCGTCCGCGACGGCTCCAGTCCCGGGGCCGTCGGCGTCGTCCGCCACACTGGCGACGGCCGGCTCCGCACCGCTCTCCGGTGCGGCCGGTGCCGGCACGGGGGATTCGGTGCCCGAGGCGGTCTCGGCAGGAGCCTCGGATGCCGGCTTCGTGCCGGCTTCGGCGGGCTCGGTGGTTTCGGTGGTTTCGGTGGGCTCGTCGGCTTTAGCGGCAGGAGCTACGTCCGCGGCCGTCTCGGGTGCCGCGGCGACGGCCTCGACGGCCCCGGGGGCCACGTCGGTACCGACGGCCTCGGCGGTTTCCGCGGCCTCGGTGGTCTCGGTGGCCGCTGCGGTCCCGGGTTCCGCCGCCTCCGCCCCGTCCGTGTTGGTACGGGCCGACGGGATCGTCGGCCGCGGCGCCGGTGCGACGCCGTCGAAGGACGCCGCCACCAGATCGGCGGCGCGTTCGTCGGGAGTCGCCGATCCGGCAGGGGGTTCGGCCTGGGCCGGCACGCCGCTCGGGGTGGTGGCCGGGGCAATCGTGGCCGACGGGGCCGACAGGGGTGATGGGTACGACGATTCCGTGCGTTCGCGTCCAAACACCTTGCGCAGCAAGCTCCGAATGCCCATGGGCGAGGCCTTTCGCGTGAATTGGGGCGATCCATTCCCGACCAGGCGGCGCGGCAGCCCGCATCCCTGGCCATGGCGGACACGTAAGGTTAGCCCCCGCCCGATTCGCAAGTGGGCAACCCCCTCCGGTGTCAAGAGCGCCTCAGTCCGTCCCCATTCATCCCCTGTTCACCTCGACGCCGCCCGCGTGAACGCGTGTACGCCTAGCGTCACGGCCGGACACATTCCGACACGATGTCGGCGCAGGATGCGCCGAAGGGGATTGGGGAAGAAGTGCGCAAACTGCTGCCGCTGCTGAGCTCGGGTCACGCGGGCGGCCGGTCCGCTCTCACCTGTCGTTACCGCTGTGGTGACGCCTGCTTCCAAGAAGTGCCGAACACCAGCGACAACGAGTACGCCGGTGACATCATCGCGGGCGCGCTCTCCCGCCGTTCCGTGATGCGCACCGCCGCGGTCGTGACCGTGGCCACCGCCACGGCCGGTGCCGTCGTCGCACAGGGCGCCACCGAGGCCCACGCGGCCACCGCTGGTGCGACGCCCAAGGGGCGGGGCGCTGCCCGCGGCGGTGCGGCGCGCGGTCTCCGTTTCACGCCCGTCGAGCCCAACACCGTCGACCAGGTGACGGTTCCCTCCGGATATGCCCAGAACGTCGTCATCCGCTGGGGTGAGCCCATTCTGCGCGGCGCACCCGTCTTCGACCCCGATCGCCAGAGCGCGCGGGCGCAGGCCGGCCAGTTCGGCTACAACAACGACTTCCTGAGCCTGCTGCCGCTGCGCGAGCACGGCCGCCAGGTGCTCGTGGCCAACCACGAGTACACCGACGAAGTCCTGATGTTCAAGGGCTACGACCCGGCCAACCCCACCCGCGAACAGGTCGAGATCGCCTGGGCCGCGCACGGCCTGTCCGTCGTCGTGGTCCAGGAGGAGCGCAGGAGCGGCAAGCTCACGCCCGTCACCCGGCACCACCTCAACCGCCGTCTCACCGCGACCTCGGAATTCCGCCTGACCGGCCCGGCCGCCGGCAGCGACCTGCTGAAGACCTCCGCCGACCCGACCGGCACCAAGGTGCTCGGCACCCTCAACAACTGCGCGGGCGGCACCACCCCCTGGGGCACCACGCTGCACGGCGAGGAGAACTTCAACCAGTACTTCGCCAACGGCTCCAGCGCGACCGACAAACGCTACGGCATCGGCGCCTCCGCCACCGAGCGCAAGTGGGAGCGGTTCGACAAGCGTTTCGACGTAGCCCAGGAGCCCAACGAGTCCCATCGATTCGGCTGGGTCGTGGAACTCGACCCGTACGACCCGGACTCGACGCCCCGCAAGCGCACCGCGCTCGGCCGCTTCAAGCACGAGGCCGCCCAGCCGCGCCTCACCCGCGACGGCCGCCCCGTCGTCTACATGGGCGATGACGAGCGCTTCGACTACTTCTACAAGTTCGTCTCCTCGAAGCGGATGAGGAAGGGCGGTTCACGGGCCGCCCACCGGCACAACCTGACGCTGCTGGACGAGGGCACCCTGTATGTGGCCAAGCTCAGCGGCGACAGCCCGGCCGCTGAGATCGACGGCACCGGAAAGCTCCCGAACGACGGCGAGTTCGACGGCAGCGGCGTGTGGATCCCGCTGGCCACCGGGGATGTCTCGCATGTCGAGGGCATGACCGCGGAAGAGGTCTACGTCTTCACCCGGCTCGCCGCCGACAAGGTCGGCGCGACCAAGATGGACCGCCCCGAGGACGTGGAGCCCAGCCCCCGCACCGGCCGGGTCTACGTGGCGCTCACCAACAACTCCGACCGCGGCAAGACGGGCAAGCCGGGCGCGGACGAGGCCAACCCGCGCAACCTCAACAAGCACGGCCAGATCCTGGAACTCGCCGAGCACTGGGACGACCCGGCGGGCGACGGCTTCGCCTGGCGCCTCTTCCTGGTCGCGGGCGACCCGGAGGACCCGGCCACGTACTTCGCGGGCTACCCGAAGGACGCGGTCAGCCCGATCTCCTGCCCGGACAACGTGGCCTTCGACCCGCACGGCAACCTGTGGATCTCCACCGACGGCAACCAACTCGGCTCCCACGACGGCCTGTTCGGCGTGGCCACGAGGGGCGAGCGGCGCGGTGAGCTGAAGCAGTTCCTCACGGTGCCGAGGGGCGCGGAGACCTGCGGCCCGATCATCCAGGACCGCCGTGTCATCGTCGCCGTCCAGCACCCCGGCGAGATCGACGGCGCGACGGTCGAGAAGCCCGGGTCGGTGTGGCCGGACGGACCGGGCAAGCTGGTCCGCCCGGCGGTCGTCGCGGTGTACCGCAGGGACGGCCGCGACATCGGCGTCTGACCCCACCACCCCAAGGACCCAGGGGCCCGGCAGCTCCCGCCGGGCCCCTGGCCCACGCCTTCCGACGGCGTAGAGTCGGACGCATGGCTGACGACGACGGGACCGGTGGCGGCGGCGCGGTACGGGTGGACAGCTGGATCTGGTCCGTACGGCTCACCAAGACCCGTTCACAGGCGGCGACCGCCTGCCGCGGTGGCCATGTCCGGGTGAACGGCGAACGCGTCAAACCGGCGCAGAGCCTGCGGCCCGGCGACGAGGTGCGGCTGTTCCACGCCGGCCACGAGCGGATCGTGGTCGTCTCCCGACTGATCCGCAAGCGCGTCGGCGCTCCGGCGGCGGTGCAGTGCTACGTGGACAACACCCCGCCGCCCCCGCCGCGCGAGTTCGCGGCCCCGACGGGCGTACGGGACCGGGGCGCGGGCCGCCCGACGAAGCGGGACCGGCGCGAGATGGACCGGTTGCAGGGCCGCCAGGGGTAGGTGCCGTCAGACACTGAGACGGGTTGCCTGTTCCAGGAGTTCTCGGGCTCCGCCATGCCGTCGAAGCGCACTGGCCATGGGGCGCGCCGACGCGGTGAGCGAATGCCGGTACACCGGGGACGGCGCGTTCATGCCGACCAGGTTGGCCGCCATCGTCTGGACCGAGCCGCGACGGGTCCGGTGCCGCGATGCCATCCGCCCTCCGGGGCGGCCACCGACCTCCCGACGGAGGGCCACTGATGCCCACCCAGGTGGATCAGGTCCGCGGCGAGGTGATGGCGCGGGCCGCCGTCACCTCGTGCCTGAGCGGCGAGAGCACGCTCTGCTCGCAGCCGCGCAGATTGGCCCTGACCTCGTGCAGTTCGTCGCTGGCCCGCAGGCCCGCCGCCAGTTCCCGCAGCTCGTGCACGATGGGCGTGACCTCGTCGGGCGCCGGGGCCGTGGCGCCGTGGCGCACCCGTACCCTGGCGGCCGTCGTCGCGTCGGCGACCCGCTCCACGGCGACCGCAAGCGGCCACCAGGCGGCGGCGCGGGTGCCGGTCGGCGGGGGTTCGGTGAGGGCGCGTTGGAACTCGCAGCGGACATCCGACAGATCGCGGTACAGGCAGCGCCGTGAGCGTTCCTGCGCGCCCGGATCGGCTGCGGGCGCGAACGACTGCTCCACATAGTGCGCCGCTTGGTCGACCGCGTCCGCGAGCCGGTCGCCGACCCGGGTGTGCCAGCTCTCCGGCCACAGCAGGTATCCCGCCAGCAGCGCTATCGCGCAGCCGATCAGGCTGTCCACCAGGCGGGGCACCAGCAGACGGGTGCCTTCGTGGTTGAGCAGGTCGGACACCAGCAGGATGGCGGGGGTGATCGCCGCGGTCTGGAAGGCGTAGCCCTTGACCGTGAACGCGGGGATCAGCGCGGCCAGCACCATCATCACCGGCACATACGCCCAGCCGCGAGGTACCTCGGCGAGCACCAGCGTCGCGACCACGAGGCCTGCCGCGGTGCCCACCGCGCGCAGCACCGCGCGCGAGAAGACCGAGCCGAAGTCCGGTTTGAGGACGAAGGTGACGGTGAGCGCCACCCAGTACGAGCGGTCCAGCGCCACCAGGGAGACCAGGGCCTGGGCCAGGCCGATGCAGAGCGCGAGCCGCAGACCGTAGCGCCAGGAGGCATCCGACAGCAGCATGTAGCGGGTGGCACGCCTGGCCCGGACCCCGAGGGCGGCGGGACGGCCCAGCCGGTCGAGGTTCCCGAGGTGCTGCTCGGCCCGGGACGGATCGATGTCGGCCTCGTGCACGACCACGGCCGCGTGCCGTACGGCGTCGTCGACGGCACGCTCGGACGGGGTGTGCGGAGGCGGCAGTTCAAGGGGCAGGGCGCCGGTCCGGCGGCCCCGTTCGACGTCGTCCGCGAGGGAGCGTACGGCGGCGGGTACCTCGGCGGGCAACGGGTGCCCCGCGAAACGGGCCGCCGGGGCGGCTTCGACCACCGGGATCAGCGCGTTGAGCTGGGCTAGCAGCCGCACCAGCGACGGATTGTGCCCGTGGTCGCGCGTACGGCGGCCGAGCACGAGGTCGTACGAGGTGTTGAGCGCGTTGGTCACCGCGTGCCGCCGGGCGTCGTATGCGTCGTCGCCCGCGGGGTCGCCCGAGGCGGCGAGCTGGTCGGCCGCGGCGCGATAGGCACCGGCCACCGCGGCGCGCTCCGGCACCCCGCCGCGCAGCGGCCAGCCGAGCAGGGCGAGTGCGAGGACGAACAGACCGCCGACGCTCAGCAGCAGCGGCGCCGTCCACCACGGGCTGGGCAGCGGGAGCCCGGCGCCGATCACGGCGTCGAGCAGGAGCAGCAGTCCGGATACGGAGGCGACCGCGCCGATCGAGGAGACCATCCCGGACACCAACGCGACCAGGGTGAGCACGCCGACCGCGAGCCAGCCCCGGCCGTACACCAGGGTGCCGACGGTGACGCCGACCGCGCCGAACACCTGCGGCACGGCGATGTTGAACACCCGCATCCGGTACGCGTCGGCGGTGTCGCCGATCACCCCGGACAGCGCGCCCATCGCCACCAGCGCCCCGTACGCCACCTGCCCGGTGGCGAAACCGATCGCGAGCGGGGCGGACATCCCGATGGAGGCGCGCCCCACGGCGGCCCAGGGGATGGGCGTGGGCTGCGGTCGCAGGCTGCGCACCAGCCAAGGGGGCGGGGCCAGCCGCCGTGGGGTCGGACGCGGGCTCGGTCGCTTGTGGGGCGCCACCATCGGTCAGCTGCCGTGGTGTTGCGGGCCTGGGCCTGGGATCCGGCGTCAGTGCCGCACGGCGCGGGCGATCTCGGCCACCGGGGTGCCCGACAGATCGCGGTTGCTGCGCGCGTCGGCCGACTTGGTGCCGCCTGCCGGGACATCGTCGATGTTCACGACCACGGCGTCGAGCAGATTGCCGTCGGAGTCCCTGAAGTTCACCTGGACCGTGAAGTCCGCGGTACTGCTGGAGCTGTTGGTCGCGGTGATCTCGGCGACGGCCCGGCCGCCCTCGTTCTTGGTGCTGCCGGCCTTCACATCGCCCGTGACGTCGAAGCCGCCCTGGATGTCGGACAGCTTGGCGGTGGCGGACGCGATGAGGTCGCTCGCCTTGGATGCCGCTGACGCGGGGGTCTCACCGTTGTCTGACGAGCAGCCGGTGAGCACGCCGGCGATGAGGGCGGCGGCGACGAGTGCGTTGCGGATGAGTGCGTTGCGGGGGCTACGGGTGTCTTGGGGGTCACGAGTGCCACGAGACGTTCTCATACGGCCCAGAGTGCGCCGGTGCCGTGCATTCGGCCACTTGGCGCATTGGCGCGGACCTGGCAGGGCTCTGTGAGGCCGGCTGGCAAAGCACCGCCAGGACTGCCTGACCACGCCCTAGGAGCGGGTGGCGGTCCTGCAGCCGTTGCCCGCGGCCGTCGCCTCGTCGCCCGTTTCGATCGGCTTGCTGCGGTCGTACGGCGGGTGCCGACGCCGACGACAGCTCGTGGCCCGACGTCCCTGGCCGCTCGGCTGCACGCCGACGTCCCCAGAGCCGTCCGCGTGATCGCATGAGCGGACGACAGGCTTGTCGCTCCGCCGCTGTCGAATCCCCGCCGAGGGCGGGGTACTTCGCCGTTGAGGCGGAGTGGGCCAGGGCCTGTCCGGCATGATCCGCCGGCACCTCGTCGCCTGGACCGGCACTGTCCGCCCCGCAGGCGAACGGTGCCCTGGCGTAACCGCGTACCGCAGTCTGCGGAGCCCTACCGGGAGGTGTGCGCGCCCGCCGTGCCCTGGGCGGGTGCCAGCCTCCGCAGGGCGTCGATCAGTAGTTCGACTCCGAACGCGAACTCCGCGTCGTGGTCGTTGACCGCGAGGATCGGCGCGACCTTGGCGACCGCGGGGAACCCGGCCTCCGCGAAGTAGGCGGTCCTTGCTCGCTCGACCTCGGCGAGGTCGCGGTCCTGGCCGGGGCTCTGGGCGGGGGGCGCCGTATGGATCTCCCGCAGCAGTGAGCCGACCTGGAACGAGACGAACAGCCGCAGTACATGCACGGCGGTGCCCTCGTCGAAGCCGTGGTCGAGCAGCATCGCGAGCATGGTGTCGACCGGTGCCAGCGCGGTAGGGGTGGAGAGCTGGCGGGTCAGGGCCAGCTCGCCGGCGCGCGGGTGGCGCATCGCCGCCTTGCGGAACGCGTGCGAGAGGGTGCGCACGCCCTCCTCCCAGCCGCCGCTCATCCGGGTCGGCATACGCATCCGGTCCGTGATGTATTCGGTGACGCCGTCGAGGATGTCGGCCTTGCCCTGCACATGGTTGTAGAGCGACATCGCCTGTACCCCGAGCCTGGCCGCGATGCGCCGCATGGACAGACCGTCCACGCCCTCCTCGTCGATGATCACCAGCGCGGCCGCGACGATTCTCTCCCGTGTCAACGGTTCTCGGTGGGGCGGGAGTTCACGTCGAGGTTCCTGCGCCATGGCGGTCACTCTCTTTCGGGTGGCTACGCGCGGTAACGCTTGACGGCTTACAGCGTAGGTGCTTCGCTCCTGTCACGTACTTACGGTGTAAGCCGCCGTAGCGGTTCACCCGCACGTCGTATCCGTACGGTCACCATCCTCCCTTCCCGCCGTCGCCTCCCCGCCGTTTTCTCCCAGCCCGGCCCCTCGCCGGGTCTCCCCCTGGCCGCAGGAGACCCATATGTCCGTGAGCACCACCACCCTTCGGCAGCGGCGCTCGTCCCTGACCGTGCACCATCTCGACTGCGGACCCATGCGCCCCATCGGCGGCATCCCCCTCGTCTCGCACTGCCTGCTGATAGCCACCGGCAGCGGTCTGGTGCTGGTCGACACCGGCCTCGGCGCGGCCGAGGTGTCGGACCCACGGCGGCTCGGCGGGCTGTTCCGCCACACGATGCGTCCCGAGCTCGACCTGTCGCGCACGGCGGTCCACCAGGTGCGGGCGCTCGGCTACGACCCGTACGACGTCCAGGACATCGTGCTGACCCACCTCGATCCGGACCACGCCGGGGGGCTCGCCGACTTCCCGCACGCCAGGGTGCACGTCATGGCCGACGAGTACCGCTCGGCGATGCGCCGCGACACCAGGCTTGAGGCCGGGCGGTACGTTCCGGACCAGTGGGCCCATGGCGTCGACTGGGTCATCCACGACACCGCCGACTCGATGTGGTTCGGCTTCCCCGCGTCCAGGGTGATGCGTGCCCCGGACATCCTGCTGGTGCCGCTGCCCGGCCACACCCGCGGCCACTGCGCCGTGGCGGTCCAGCAGCAGAACCGCTGGCTGCTGCACGCGGGCGATGCTTACGCCTTCCACGGCGAGATCGACCTCAGGCGCCGGCGCTGCCCGCGCCCGCTGGCTCTGCATCAGCGGATGATGGCGGACGACCATCGGCTGAGGCTCGACCAGATGGATCGGCTGATCGCGTTGCGCAGGGCGCATCCGCGGCAGATCCGTATCTTCTCGTCCCGTGACGCACAGGAGTTCGATCTGCTGTCGGATCGGGCATAGGGCACGCGCCCGCCCCGGCCGTACGGGGGTACGACCGGGGCGGGTGTGGTGTTCACGGCAGCGGGGTCAGGTGGTTGCCGTCGTGTGCGACCTTTCGTGTGCCAGCGCCCAGATCACGAAGACCGAGATGGCCATGGAGACGATCGCCCAGACCGGCTGGTACGGCAGGAACAGGAACTGCGCGATGATGTTCAGCGACGCCAGAGCGATGCCGGTGACCTTGGCCCACTCGGCGTTCTTGAGGATTCCCCAGCCCGTCACGGCGAGGATGATTCCGAGGATCAGATGGATCCAGCCCCAGCCCGTGAGGTTGAAGGAGTAGATGTAGCCGCCGACGCGGGCGTAGACGGTGTCCTCGGCTATCGCGGCGATGCCCTCGATGATGCCGATGATGCCGAGCACCGAGAGCAGCACGCCGGCGAACAGTGTGCCGCCGCCTGACCAGGCTTCCTTGGTGGTGCCCGGCCTGGGGTTCCGGGGGGAGGTCTCGTTCTGGGGTGCAGTGTTCTGGCTCATGGCGCCAGCATGCGGCGAAAGGGGTATATCTGCGACATGCGGGGCATTCAGGTTGAGCCATTCGGGGGATGCGCTGTTCCACTTGCCGCTCCGGTCGTGCGGGCAGACGGTAGTGGGGACAAGGGGATACGGCGGGAATCGAACAAGAGACCGGGGGCGGGACCGGGGAGCGGAAGGAGTTCGGCCATGGCCGCACACGCAGCGGTGCCGGCGCGGCACCACCACAGCACTCTCGGATGGGCGCTGCCTCTCACTCTCGGCGTCGCCTACGGCTTCTACACGTCCTTCATGGCGCGCGAGGCGGGTGAGTCCGTCGGCGGCCAGCTGGTGATCGGCTTCGTCTCGGGCGCGGTGTTCGCCGCACTGTGCTTCCTGCTGGGCCGCTACCAGTCCGCCCTGCCGCGCGAGCTCCGCGCGGCTGCGTACGCGGCACTCGTGGGGATCTCGGTCGGCTATCTGTACAGCCTGAGCGGGCGCAGCGTCCTCACCGTGACGGTGCTGTCCCTGGCGCTGGCGGTCGGCACGCTCATCGTCACGTTCTACTTCTTCTACACGCACGAGGACTGAGCCCGCACCGCGCCGATGCCCCCTCGCCCGGATCCGGGCGCCTTCGGCAGGGACGGGCCCGGCGTGAAGACGGCCGTGCGACCCCGGTGGGTTGTGCAGGCCGTCATCGTGCTGCTGGGCTCACCGGGCGGATTCGACCAACACGAAAGCCTTCAGAGAACAGGTCGGTCGGGAATCCTTGTTGGCGTCGGCGGGTACTGCGCTCTCCGCGAGTGTGCCGTTTGTCGATCGGTAGTCCGTCTGTGTGCTGTTGTTGGTGTCAGACGTCGCTGTCAGAGATCTCGGCAGCCTTGGCTTGGGCCCGCTTCGCCATCTCCCACCCGTACTGGAAGGCTCCGAGTGCGAGCGCCGAAGCCAGAAGCCCGCGAATGATCGCGTCGTCTTCCACGACCACATAGATCAACAACGGAACGACAAGGAGCAGACGCCATCGCGGGTCATTCCATCCGTCGGGCTTTTTCGTCATCGCGCCCCCTCGGTCCGCAGACTAGCGCGCATCCCGGGCAAGCTGGTCACGCACCTGGCCTTCGGTCGGAGGGCCATTCCGTCATGCCCGTGAGGATGGTGAACCCACTCACATGACAAGGGCCTCGCCCATACCCTGTCAGTGACAAGCTGCAAGGAAGGGGCAAGGCCGTGTCACCCGACGCTACCCCGGACCCGTACGCCGACCCGATTCGCTTCGGGCAAAGGGCCAAGATCCTTCGGTCCCGACGCGGCATGACCCGCGAGGCTTTCGGCGGGCTCATGGGCAAGTCGGCATCGTGGGTCCGCGCAATCGAGGAAGGCCGACTGAAAGTTCCGCGCCTTGAGGTCGTGTTGCGGATGGCCGAGATCCTGCGTGTCCGGGACCTTGCCGACCTCACGGGGGACCAGTCCGCGCACGTCAGCCTCTTCACCGGCCCTGGACACCCGCGGCTCGCCGCTGTCCAGGACGCTGTGAACACATTCCCTCTGACCGGGGTGCGGGAGGCTCCGTCGGCGGAGCACCTCCAGGCGCGTCTGGCCCGAGCATGGGCGGCCCGGCACTCCGCGCCGAACCACAGGGAAGTGGTCGGCGCGCTGCTGCCTGATCTGATCCGGGACGCGCAGCTCGCCGTACGGCAGGCTGACAGTGCGGGCGACCGCCGTGCTTCGCAGTCCGCGCTCGCCGAGGTGTACTCGCTGTCGCAGTTCTTCGTGGCCTACCAACCGGACGCGGCGCTGCTGTGGCGCGTCGCCGAGCGGGGCATGGTCGCCGCGCAGGAGTCCGAGGACCCGCATGCCATCGGCGTGGCCGCGTGGCTGGTGACGCAGGCTCACCGTGACTCTGGGCCTGCGCGCTTCGACGCTGCCGACGCCGTCAACCTGGAGACCCTTGCGTATCTTGAGCCGCTACTGCCCGAAGCGAGCGACGATGTCCTCGCCGTTGCCGGCGCGCTCACCTTCGAGGCCGGGTACACGGCCGCCCGCCGAGGAGACACAGGGGCGGCGTGGCGTTACTGGGACACCGCCGGGGATATGGCCGGACGGTTGCCCGTGGACTACTACCACCCGATCACGAGCTTCTCACGGGCCATCATCGGCGCCCACGCGGTGACGGTGGCTGTGGAACTGCATGCGGGTGGGGAGTCGGTGCGACAGGCTGCGCGGGCGGACGCGTCGACTATCCCGTCCCGGCCGCGCCGTGCCCGGCACCGGATCGAAGAGGCGCGCGGTTATCAGCTGGACGGGCAGCCGGACGTGGCGCTGGCGACGCTCGCGCAGGCGCATGAGGCGGCCCCGGAGACCATCAAGTACAACGGGTACGCGAAGCGCATCGTGCTGGAGGAGACGCAGGCGAAGAGCCCCGCACGGCGCCGCCGGGCGTCTGACCTGGCAGTGAAACTGGGGCTACTCGCCGCCTGACGAGGCTGCACATTTTGTGCGCCCGACCCTCTTCCATTCCTTCTACCGTCGGTGACATGGAAGTCACCACGAGTGCAGAGTCTGCGCCGCCGGACCTCGTCACCATGCGGGACATCGCCCGCCAGGTGATGGCCGACGAGGAGACCACATCCGCGGAACTCGTCCCTGCGATGTGCGGGTTCGTGTATCTCATGGTCCCCGAGGTGCAGGCGTTGATCCGCCGTGCCCCATTGGGTGACGTGCCCGCGCAGGTGGCGCAAACCGCCGTGGACGGGGCGTGCGTGCGGGTGACCACGCCGCCCGGGATCGGGCCCGCGGCTGTGCGTCGGCACGCGCGGAAGGTCGCGACGTCCGTGCTGGCGCTGTGCGACCACTACGAGAGCCTCTGCGCCGCCGCGGACGGGACATGAGCGGCGTCGGCAACCCCTGAGATTCCCGCCTGCCGCCCACCGACGGCGGGAGCGGCGGCAGACGGGCCACAGACGCCGCCCCGGTCGGGCATCCAGCCAGAGACCGACCGGGACGGAGCGGGCCAGTGAGCCCGCGAGTGCATGACGGCACGGGGGTCGGCACGCGCACCCACGGCCTGATGGCCGACGTCACCAGGCGGATCCGCGACGCCGGGTTCGAGGTCGACGAGCGCCTCTGGGGTACGGCCGCCGACTGCAACGGCGCCCCCAACCCGCCGACATGCTGCGGTGACGGCCCCTGCTGCTGACCGAACCACCCAGGGCGGGCCGTCCTCGTCCGGGCGGCCCGCCCACACCACACCGAACGGGAGACATGCCGGTGCCCACCACACAGCTCAAGGCCCGCAGCCGGGTCACGCTCTTCCCCCTCGAAGACCTCACCGTCGCGTACACCACCCAGTCCGGCGACCCTCGCGGCCTCGGGGACATCGCCGTCATCGCCGTCACCGGCTCGGACAGCGCCCGGGGCGACGACCTGTGGATCCTGGCCCGGAGTATGTGGGGCCGCGTGTCGAACGGGCAGGAGCAGGCCCGGTGGATCCTCACCCAGGCCGTCCGGGCGCGTCTCGTCGGATGCGACGCGTACGCGGATCTCCCGGATGCCGAGTGGGCTGCCGACCTGGACCGCACGGTCCGGCTGGAAGGGCTGTTCGCCAACCACGAGACGCTGTGCACCGGTCGGTTCCTGCTGCTGGCGTAGAGACGGCCCCGGCCGGCGCCCGTACGCCTCGTCGCGCCGGGGCGCACCTTCGTACAAGCTCGGCGCGGCGTGTGGCCACTCGCTCCCCCCATGATCATTTGTAACGTTATGTGAGAGACATGGTTCCGGCGTGTCTCTCGTGATGGAGTGTCGGCATTCGTCCGCTCCCCGTCGCTCCCCTGCCCACCGGCGATGAGTTTTCGGGGCGGCACCGGTCTGTATCCGGCACACGCGAGCCACCGCAGGGATCGCAGGGACGGCAATGACAAAGGAACGACGAATGACCACAGATCTGGCGATCGAGACGACGGGCCTGGTGAAGACGTTCGGGGAGAACCGGGCCGTCGACGGTGTCGACCTCCGGGTGCCCGCCGGGACGGTCTACGGACTGCTCGGGCCGAACGGCGCGGGCAAGACCACCACCGTGAAGGTGCTGGCCACCCTGCTCAGACCGGACGGGGGGCAGGCCCGGGTGTTCGGCAGGGACGTGCTGACGGAAGCGGACGCGGTACGCAGCCGGGTCAGCCTCACCGGGCAGTACGCTTCCGTGGACGAGGACCTCACCGGCACCGAGAACCTGCTGCTGCTCGGCAGGCTGCTGGGACACGGCAAGGCCGCCGCCCGTGAGCGGGCCGCGCAGCTGCTGGAGGCATTCGGGCTCGCCGAGGCGGCGGGACGGCAGGTGAAGCAGTACTCGGGCGGTATGCGGCGCAGGATCGACATCGCCGCGTCCCTCCTCAACACCCCGGACCTGCTGTTCCTCGACGAGCCGACCACCGGCCTCGACCCCCGCAGCCGCAACCAGGTGTGGGACATCGTCAGGGCCGTCGTCTCGCAGGGCACCACGGTGCTGTTGACCACGCAGTACCTGGACGAGGCCGACCATCTGGCGTCCAGGATCGCCGTCATCGACCATGGCAGGGTGATCGCCGAAGGCACCAAGGGGGAGCTCAAGGCGTCCGTCGGCTCCGGCGCCGTGCACCTGCGACTGCGCGACGCCGGCCAGCGCGGGGATGCCGGGCGCATCCTCGCTCTCGCGCTCGACGCGCCCGTACAGCTCGATCCGGACCCGCTCGCCCTCACGGCAAGAGTCGCCGGGCACGGTACGGAGCAGGGCGCGGCGGAGCAGGCGGCCCGAGCGCTTTCGGAGCTGGCCAGGGCGGGGATCACGGTGGACACCTTCGCGCTGGGCCAGCCCAGCCTGGACGAGGTCTTCCTCGCCCTCACCGGCACGGACAGCACCGGCAGCAAGGAGGCCGTCGCATGAGTACCGTCGCCGCCAAGGCCCCCAAGGACTCCGACGACCTCACCTTCGCCGCCCCCAGGACCGAGGACCTTGCCGCCCTCCTCGTAGGCAGGGAGCGTCCCGCTCGGCCGAGCGCGCTCTCGGCCTCGCTCACCTTCGGCTGGCGAGCCATGCTCAAGATCAAGCATGTCCCTGAGCAGCTGTTCGACGTCACCGCGTTCCCGATCATGATGGTGCTGATGTACACATACCTCTTCGGAGGGGCGCTGGCCGGTTCGGCGGATGCGTACATCCAGTTCCTGCTGCCGGGAATCCTGGTGATGAGCGTCGTGATGATCACGATGTACACCGGCGTCGCGGTCAACGCCGACATCGAGAAGGGTGTCTTCGACCGCTTCCGCACCCTGCCGATCTGGCGGCCGGCCCCCATGGTCGGCTATCTGCTGGGCGATCTCGTGCGCTACTTCATCGCCTCGGTGGTGATGCTCAGTGTCGGCATGCTCATCGGCTACCGGCCGGACGGCGGTCCGGTGGGAGTGCTGCTCGGCGTCGCGCTGCTGATGCTGTTCTCGTTCGCCTTCTCCTGGATCTGGACGATGTTCGGGCTGCTGCTGCGCACCGAGAAGTCGGTGATGGGCGTCAGCATGATGGTGATCTTCCCGCTGACGTTCCTCAGCAATGTGTTCGTGGACCCGCGGACCATGCCGGGCTGGTTGCAGGCGTTCGTCAACAACAGCCCGGTCACGCACCTCGCCACTGCGGTACGGGAGCTGATGGCGGGTGAGTGGCCGGCGGCGGAGATCGGCTGGACGCTGGGCTGGTCGGCGGTGTTCGTGACCGTCTTCGGTGCGGTCACGATGCGTCTGTACAACCGCAAGTAGCCGGGAGCGGGCGGCTGGTCGGTCGAGGCGGCCGGTCAGCCGAAGCGCAGTCCGGCGATCTGCCGCTCGAACTCGGCCAGTTCGGCGTCGGCGTGGGATTCCGACGCCGAGGGCGCTGCCGCGTCGTCGGCGTCCCGGGGCGGGCGGGCGGCCGGCAGCCCGGCCGGCTCACTGCCCGGTCACCGTCGCCTTGATCCGCTCGTGCTCGCTCGGGGTGCGGCCGTTGGTGGGATCGGTGGTGACGTCACCGACGGTGAAGATCCCGAACTGCATCGCGTTCGCCTCCAGTGGTCCGGCATCGACAGTTTGTTGAATTTTAAACTGTCGGCTAGGGTGGCAGGGCCCCGGTTCTGTTCCGCCGTATTCTGAAGCGTCCCGTCTCTTGCCTTGAGGAGGCCCCGATGAGCGACATCGAACGCTGGAAGGAGCGCGGTGTCGCCCTGCGCGTCTTCGTCTACGTCTTCGCGACGCACCTCTTCGCCGGGTTCGTGTGGCTCCTCTTCTACGTCGGGGAGCACGCGAGGAAGTGAGCGCGGGCGAGGGTCAGAGACCGTCGGTGTCCAGTTCCAGATCGAAGGGCGCGGGCAGACGCAACGGTGTGCCGAAAGGGTGCGGTCCCTCGACCCGGGTGTAGCCGAGGCGTCCGGGCTCCGAGAAGAGGGTCACGCTGTGCTCGACCCGGTCGACGAGGAGGTAGAGCGGCGCGCCGTATTCGGCATACCGGCGGCGCTTGACGACACGGTCGGTCTCGGCGTTCGACTTCGAGGTGATCTCGACAATCAGCAGCGTTTGGTCGGGCACGAGCGCGCCGCCACTCTTGGCGAGCTCTTCCGGCACCACGGCGATGTCGGGGATGTACCAGTTCTGCGAACCCGGCAGGTCCAGATTCCCGGAGCCCTCGACGCAGCCGAGTTCGTCGACGCGGTCCTCGATCTGCCGGCGTACGAGCTTCGCGACTCGTTCGTGGTCCCAGCTGGGTGACACGTGCTCGATGATCCCTTCGATGATCTGCGCGCGGTCGCCTTTGAGCTTCTGGATGGCGTACTTCAGGGCGCGCTCGGGATCGATGCCGTCGGTGTAGTCAGCAGGCGCGGCGGTCATGCGCCACGCTCCCTCCGGGTCGGGGCTCCCTCATACCCTCACATTCCCATACCCGGTCCCGGTGCGGGCCTGTCAGCCGGCAAAGGCCTTCGCCCGAGTGTGGGTGGGAACACCCGTACGGAGCCCCGAGCCCGGAACAGTAGAGTCCCGTCCGTGAGCTCCGACCCCGGCCCCCGCCTTCACCAGCGCCGCCCCACCGCCGAAGTCGCGGTCGCCGGTATCGGCGCCGACGGCTGGGGCGGGCTTCCCGAGGCGACCCGGGCGGCCCTGCGTGAAGCCGAGGTGCTGATCGGGGGCGAGCGCCAGCTCGCGCTGCTGCCCGCCGAGTGCGGCGGGGAGCGCGTGCCGTGGCCTTCGCCGCTGCGCCCCGCCGTGCCTGGACTGCTCGCCGCGCACGCCGGGCGCCGGATCACGGTGCTCGCCAGCGGCGACCCGATGTTCTACGGGATCGGCCGGGCGCTCGCCGAAGAGCTCGGCGCGGACGCCCTGCGCGTACTGCCGCATCCTTCATCCGTGTCGTACGCCTGCGCCCGGCTCGGCTGGCCGCTGGAAGACACCGAGACCGTGACCCTGGTCGGCCGACCCCTGGCCTCGCTCGCCGCCGCACTGCACCACGGGCGGCGGCTGCTGGTGCTCAGCGCAGGGGCCGCGACTCCCGCCGACGTCGCCGGGCTGCTGCGCGAACGCGGCTACGGACCCAGCCGGATGCGGGTGCTGGAACAACTGGGTTCCCCGCGCGAGGCCCAGGTCAGCGGCTCCGCCGACGGCTGGGAACACCCGCCGGGCGACCCGCTCAACATCGTCGCCGTCGAGTGCGTACGCGCGCCCGGCGTGCTGCGGCTGTCGGCCGCGCCCGGACTGCCGGACGAGGCGTATGAGAACGACGGTCAGCTCACCAAGCGCCATGTGCGCGCCGCGACCCTGGCGGCGCTCGCGCCCGCGCCAGGGGAGCTGCTCTGGGACATCGGCGGCGGCTCCGGCTCGATCGCCGTCGAGTGGATGCGTACGCACCGCGGCTGCCGGGCGATCACGGTCGAACGCGACCCGGTGCGGGCCACCCGTATCGGCCGCAACGCCGAGGCGCTCGGCGTGCCGGGACTGCGGGTGGTCAACGCCTCCGCGCCCTCCGGGCTGGCCGGGCTGCCGGCCCCCGACGCGGTGTTCATCGGCGGCGGGCTCACCGCCCCCGGGCTGCTGGAAGCCTGCTGGGACGCGCTCCCGGCGGGCGGCAGGCTGGTCGCCAACACCGTGACGCTGGAGTCCGAGGCGCTGCTCGCCGACTGGTACCGGCGCCACGGGGGCGAGTTGGTGCGACTCGCTGTGGCGCACGCCGTGCCCGTCGGCACGTTCACCGGCTGGCGCCAGGCGATGCCCGTCACCCAGTGGTCCGTCACCGTCACCAAGCCAGGAGCTGAACCCTCATGACCGTCCACTTCATCGGCGCGGGCCCCGGCGCGGCCGACCTGATCACGCTCCGCGGCGCACGGACACTCGCCGCCTGCCGGGTCTGCCTGTACGCCGGCTCCCTGGTGCCCGGCGAGCTGCTGGCCGAGTGCCCCCCGGACGCCCGCCTGGTCGACACCGCCCAGCTCGACCTGGACCGGATCATCGCCGAGATCGTCCGCGCCCACGAGCAGGGCCACGACGTGGCGCGACTGCACTCGGGAGACCCCTCGGTCTTCAGCGCCGTCGCCGAACAGATGCGCCGGCTCGACGCACTGGGCATCCCGTACGAGGTCGTCCCCGGCGTCCCCGCCTTCGCCGCGGCCGCCGCCGCGCTGAAGCGCGAACTGACCGTGCCGACCGTCGGCCAGACCGTGATCCTTACCCGCATCGCCCAGCAGGCCACGCCCATGCCTCCGGGCGAGGACCTCGCCACCCTCGGCCGCAGCGGCGCCCTCCTCGTGCTGCACCTGGCGGCCCGCTATGTCGACCGGGTCGTGGCGGAGCTGCTGCCGCACTACGGCGCCGACTGCCCCGCGGCGGTCGTCGCGATGGCGAGCCGCCCCGACGAGGTGGTGCTGCGCGGCACGCTGGAGGACATCGCGGAGCAGACGAAGGAGGCGGGCATCACCAAGACGGCGGTGATCATCGTGGGCCGCACCCTGGGGGCTTCCCAGTTCCGCGACAGCCACCTGTACGACCCGGCCCGCGAACGCCACGTCTGCTGAGGTCCGGTGCCGGGTGCGGCGACGCCGCGTTCAGGCGCTCCGGCCGGGACTGGCCGGGCCGGGACTCGTACGGCCAGGACCTGTAGCGACATGACCGGTCGCACGACCGGCGCCCTCTCACCCGAGCCCGCCCGAACACACCCGGCTCACCGCCTCCTCCACCGTCGTCGCCACCGGCACCCCATCGGGGGCCGGTGGACGGCGGACCAGCACCACCGGGATGCCCGCCGCGCGGGCCGCGGTCAGCTTGGGGGCCGTCGCCGCCGCGCCGCTGTCCTTGGTGACCAGGACGTCGATGCCGTGGCGGTCCAGCAGCTCCCGCTCGGACTCCAGGGTGAACGGGCCCCGGTCCAGCAGCACCTCCATCCGGGCGGGGAACGGGGGCTCAGGGGCGTCCACCGAGCGCATCAGGAACCACAAGGTGTCCAGGTGGGCGAAGGAGGCGAGGCCCATACGCCCCGTGGTGAGGAAGACCCGCTCACCCAGTCCGGGCAGCGCGTCCGCTGCCTGCGTGAGCGAGTCCACCGGGTGCCAGTCGTCGCCCTCGCCGGGGACCCAGCCGGGGCGGCGCAGCGCGAGCAGGGGAACATGGGCCTGGCCGGCGGCTCGCGCCGCGTTGAAACTGATGGTCCCGGCGAAAGGATGGGTGGCGTCGATGAGCACCTCCACCCGCTGCTGCCGCAGCCACGCGGCGAGGCCCTCCGCCCCGCCGAATCCGCCGATCCGCACCTCGCCCCTGGGCAGCCGGGGAGCCGCGACACGGCCCGCGAGCGAGGTGGTCACCCGCTCCCCGCGCGCGTGCAGCGACTCGGCGAGGGCACGCGCCTCCGTCGTACCGCCGAGGATCAGGACGTGCACGGGGGACCTCCATGAGTGAACCCGCGCC
This sequence comes from Streptomyces sp. SCSIO 30461, assembly GCF_037023745.1. NCBI lineage: Bacteria > Bacillati > Actinomycetota > Actinomycetes > Kitasatosporales > Streptomycetaceae > Streptomyces > Streptomyces sp. SCSIO 30461. Next base: position 8,022,316 of record NZ_CP146101.1, on the reverse strand, counting down.
CGTGGGAGGGCGCAGCGCCCAACTCAAGCACACCGGTCTGCGGCCCGGCTGGACCACCGGTGCCTGTGCGACCGCCGCCACGACCGCCGCGTACTCCGCGCTGCTGACCGGTGACTTCCCCGACCCGGTGACGATCACGCTGCCGAAGGGCCAGTCCCCGGCGTTCGCACTCGCCGCCGAGGAGCTCGTGGACGGGCGCGCCATGGCGGGAGTCGTGAAGGACGCGGGGGACGACCCCGACGTCACCCACGGCGCCCTGGTCCGCGCGACCGTGCGCGTCCTGCCGCCGGGCTCCGGGGTGGTCTTCCGCGCCGGACCCGGCGTGGGCACCGTCACCCGCCCCGGGTTGCCCCTCGATGTCGGTGAGCCCGCGATCAACCCCGTGCCACGTCGGATGATGCGCGAGCACATCGCGCTCGTCGCCGCCCGGTACGGCGGCACCGGTGACGTCGAGGTCACCGTCTCCGTCGACCACGGCGAGGAGATCGCCCGCTCCACCTGGAACCCGCGCCTCGGCATCCTGGGCGGGCTGTCCATCCTGGGCACCACGGGGATCGTCGTGCCGTACTCCTGCTCGGCGTGGATCGACTCGATCCGCCGTGGTGTGGACGTGGCGCGAGCGGCGGGCCGCACGCACCTGGCGGGCTGCACGGGCTCCACGTCCGAGAAGACCGTGGTCTCGCTGTACGACCTCCCCGAGGACGCCCTGCTCGACATGGGGGACTTCGCGGGCGCCGTGCTCAAGTACGTACGCCGTCACCCTGTCGAACGGCTGACCGTCTGCGGGGGCTTCGCCAAGCTGTCGAAGCTGGCGGCAGGCCATCTCGATCTGCACTCCGCCCGCTCCCAGGTCGACAAGGCATTCCTGGCCGAGCTGGCCGGGGCCGCCGGAGCCGACGAGGAGCTCGCGGCGCGGGTGGCGTCCGCCAACACCGGACTCGCCGCGCTCCAACTGTGCGCGGCGCAGGGTGTCCCGCTGGGCGACCTGGTGGCGGCGACCGCCCGTGACCAGGCCCTCGGGGTGCTGCGGGGCGCCCCGGTCACGGTCGACGTGGTGTGCATCGACCGCGCCGGGACGGTGGTGGGGCGTTGCTCCCCCAAGGGCCCGCGAGATGTCTGACGGGTGCGTCAGCCCTCGCTGATGTTGACCATCCACGGGATGCCGAACCGGTCCGTGCACATGCCGAACACATCGCCCCACATCTGCTTCTCCAGCGGTACCGCCACCGAGCCGGCGCCGGACAGCTTCTCCCAGTAGCCGCGCAGCTCGGCGGCGTCGTCGCCGCTCAGGCTCACCGAGAAGTTGTTGCCCGCCGTGTGCGGCATCCCGGGCGGGGCGTCGGCGCCCATCAGTGTGAAGCCGCTCGGGGTCTCGAGCATGGCGTGCATGATGTTGTCGCCCTGCGGTGTGCCGGGCTCGCCGCCTCCGGACTCACCATAGGTGTGCATCACCAGCGTGCCGCCGAGCACCTCCTTGTAGAACTCCATCGCCTGCCGGGCGTCGCCGTTGAAGCTGAGATACGGATTGAGGCGCGAGGCCATCGGAACCAACCTCCGGAAGTGGAGCACCAGTCGATGTCGGCAGACTAGCCGCAGGCACTGACAACGCCCCGGACCCCGCGCCGCGCCCCTGGGGTGCCCGTACCGCAACCCCTGGTGGGGCGGCCGCTACCCGGGGTAGGTGCGCGGCGTCCAGGCGATCCGCCCGCCCGAGCCCGGTACGGCCCGCTCCACCACCTTCGTCTGCGAGGAACCCACCAGCAGCAGCGTCCGCATGTCGACCACCGCCGGATCCAGGTCCACCAGCCGTACGATCGTCACGCTCTCCTCCGGTCCGCCCACATCGCGTGCCACGACCACAGGGGTGTCCGGCGCCCGGTGCCCGAGCAGCAGTTCACGGGCCTTCGCCACCTGCCATGTGCGGCTGCGCGAACCCGGGTTGTACAGGGCCAGTACGAGGTCCGCGTCCGCCGCTGCGCGCAGCCGCCCCGCGATGACCTCCCAGGGCTTGAGCCGGTCGGACAGCGAGATGGTCGCGTAGTCGTGCCCCAGCGGCGCGCCCGCCAGAGCCGCAGCCGCGTTGGCCGCGGTCACCCCGGGCAGCACCCGGACCGGCACGTCCGCGTACGCCTCCTGGGACGCCGCCTCCAGCACCGCTGTGGCCATGGCGAAGACCCCCGGGTCGCCGCCCGAGACCACCGCCACCCGGCGCCCGCGCCGGGCGAGGTCCAGCGCGAACTCGGCCCGCTCGGCCTCCACCTTGTTGTCGGAGCCGTGCCGCCGCTGGCCGGGGCGCACCGGCACCCGGTCCAGATAGGTCGTGTAGCCCACCAGGTCGTCGGCCGACGCCAGCGCCCCCCGGCTCTCCGGCGTCAGCCACAGCGGTCCGGCGGGACCAGTGCCCACCACCACGACCTCGCCCTCGCCCCGCGGCCGGTCCTCCGGAGGCCGCTGGTCGATACGGCTCGGCAGCACCGCCACCGAGAAGTACGGCACCGTCTCCGGGTCCACGTCGGCCAGCCGCTCCGTGCGCTCGCCCTCCATGGTGGCCCGCTCGACATACCGCGCGTCGTCGAGGCGCCCCGCGCGCCGCAGCGCCCGCCGCACCGCAGGGAACGTACGTCCCAGCTTCATCACCACCGCGGAGTCGGTGGCGGCGAGCCGGGCCGTCAGCTCCTCCTCGGGCAGCGTGCCCGGGATGATCGTCAGGACTTCCTCGGCTTCGCACAGCGGCTCCCCGAGCCGGGCCGCCGCCGCGCTCACCGAGGTGATGCCGGGGACGACCTCGGTCGGATAGCGGTGCGCGAGCCGCTTGTGCATGTGCTGGTACGAGCCGTAGAACAGCGGGTCGCCCTCGGCGAGCACGGCCACGGTGCGGCCGGCGTCGAGATGGGCCGCCAGCCGCGCCGCCGCCTCCTCGTAGAAGTCGTCCAGTGCGCCCCGGTAGCCGCCGGGGTGGTCGGTGGTCTCCGTGGTGATCGGGTACATCAGGCGCTCCTCGACATGGTCGGAGCGCAGGTGCTTCGCCACGATCGAGCGGGCGATGGAGCGCCCGTGCCGGGCGCAGTGGTACGCGACGACATCCGCCTCCGCGATGACCTCGACGGCCCGGAGGGTCATCAGCGAGGGGTCGCCGGGGCCGAGCCCGACCCCGTACAGCCGCCCGGTGCCCTGTGTCTGCGCGCTCACTCCGCCTCACTCGCCATCGCGTTGATCGCCGCGGCGGCCATGGCGCTGCCGCCCCGCCGCCCGCGTACCACCAGATGTTCCAGCCCCGAAGGATGCGCGGCAAGCGCGTCCTTGGACTCGGCCGCGCCTATGAAGCCCACCGGGATGCCGATCACGGCGGCCGGGCGGGGCGTCCCCTCCTCGATCATCTCCAGGAGCCGGAACAGCGCGGTGGGCGCGTTGCCGACGGCGACGACCGCGCCGTCCAGGCGGTCGCGCCACAGTTCGAGCGCGGCCGCGCTGCGGGTGGTGCCGAGCTCGGCGGCGAGCGCCGGGACCTTCGGGTCGGAGAGTGTGCAGACCACGTCGTTGCCGGCGGGCAGCCGCTTGCGGGTGACGCCGCTGGCGACCATCTGCGCGTCGCACAGGATCGGCGCACCGGCGCGCAGCGCCTCGCGGGCGCGGGCCACCACGCCGGGTGAGTAGGCGAGATCGCGGACGAGGTCGACCATGCCGCAGGCGTGGATCATCCGCACCGCGACCTGGCTGACGTCGGCGGGGAGCGCGGCGAGGTCGGCCTCGGCGCGGATGGTGGCAAAGGACTGGCGGTAGATCTCCGCCCCGTCCTTCTCGTAGTCGAACACGGTCTTCTTCTCGCTCATCTCGGTGGACAGGTACGGGAATCGGTACGGGCTGCGGCGACGGCGCCGGCGAGCCGCGCACCGGGCGATACGGATACGGATACGGGGCTGCCGTGGACGCTCACCCGGTAGGTGCCGTCCGGGGAGGCCAGGACATCCACGTAGTCCCCCCGCGGATGGCCGCAGCGGCGCTCGCAGCCGGACCAGTACACGGGGATGCCCTGGCCGTCGACCGGGGTGGCCTCGGCGTCGGCCCTGACGTCGGCGAGGGACTTGGCGCATCCGGGCCGCCCGGTGCAGGCGCCGACCCCGTACCGGGGCGAGTCGGTGCCGACGACGAACCCGGCCCGCCCGAGTGCGTCCAGCCGCGCTCGGGCGGCGGCGGCATCCGTGAACCCCGGCACCACGACCCCGCGCCACGGAGTGAGCCGGACGCCCTCGGCGGGCGCGGGCAGCAGCGCCCGCGCCTGGGCGGAGCTGAGCCGCCCGAGCGGCGCGACCGCGGACACCGCCCAGCCGCGCGGGCCCGCCACGATCCCGGGCAACGGACCTGGGACGTACCCGGGCAACGGACCCGGGTACGAGGGCCCGGCCGGAGGGACCGGCAGAGCTTCCGCCGCCACCCCCGCCCGCTCAAGCCGCTCGCCCACCGCGAGGTGCAGCCCGGCCGGCAACTCGCGTACGCGCCAGGCGCCCGTACCCGCTTCGGCCGACGCCGCCAGGAATGCCCGCGCCGCCGCGAGCGCCGCGCGCGGCGCGTCGGAGCCGGCCACACGGAAGGCGTGGCGGGCGATCCGCAGCACCGCTGCGCCGCCTTCGCCTGCGAGCAACGTCACATCGGCGCCGAGCCCCGCCACATCGCCCCGCCCGTCGTCCAGGGCGAACAGGAAACGGCCCGAAAGAGCCGCCGTCCACTCGCTGCCGCACAGCAGTGCGTCCAGTTCGCGGGTCCACAACTGCACGTCGGCGAAGCCCAGTCCGTCCAGTCCGGCAAGCGGCGATGCCACCACGTTGCGAACCCGCTCATGCGTTTCGGACGGCAGCAGTCCGGCATCCCGCAGCAGGGCCGCGAGCGGTGCCCCGCAGGCGTCCGAGAGCCCGCGCAGCTCCAGATTGCCCCGGGAGGTGATGCTGAGCGATCCATCGCCCAGCCCATCCGAAGCCGCGGCCAGCACAGTAAGCTGATGTTCCGTCAAAAAGCCGCCAGGTAGGCGCAGTCGGGCCAGCCGTCCATCATCGGCCGAGTGCAGCCGCAACGCTCCGGGGCAGGCGTCGCCCCGGTCCCGTATGCGAGGTTCGCCCGGGTCCGCGGGGCTTGTGGGTGTGGGCGGCATGGCGGCGAGCATACCCACGTCGTTCCGGGCAGCCGCTGTGTGTTCCGGGGGCAGCCTCTACTATTCAGGCGGCATGGGGTCTCAGGGCCCCGGGGAGGAAGCCCGGTGTGATTCCGGCGCGGTCCCGCCACTGTGAGCCGGGCCGGTGACGAACGGCGGCCTGGTGAGTCAGGAACTCCCGCCGACCACGACCACCCGGGGCGCGGAAACCCCGAGGAAGGCCTGCGCACGCGATGACGCAAGCGAAGACGACTACGCACGCGAACCCGGCGGACGCGCCGACGATCCTGCTGCTGTCGACCTCCGACACCGACCTGCTCAGCGCCCGCGCCTCGGAAGGCCCGGTCGCGTATCGCTTCGCGAACCCCTCCCGGCTCCCGGTCGGGGGCACCTCCCAGGCCGAAGGCTCCGGGGGAGGCATACTCGGCATGCTGCTGGAGGGCACCAGCCTGGTCGTCGTACGGCTGCTCGGCGGTATCCGCGCCTGGCAGGAGGGTCTGGACGTGCTGCTCGCACAGGACCGGCCGGTGGTCGTCCTCAGCGGTGAACAGGCCCCCGACGCACAGCTGATGGAGACCTCGACCGTTCCGATCGGCATCGCCGCCGAGGCCCACGCCTACCTCGCCCACGGCGGCCCGGACAACCTGGCGCAGCTCGCCCGCTTCCTGTCCGACACCGTGCTGCTCACCGGCCACGGTTTCGAGCCCCCGGCACCCGCGCCCACCTGGGGCCCGCTGGAGCGCGAGGCGAAGGCCGCAGGCAGCGCCGACGGCCCCACCGTCGCCGTGCTCTACTACCGCGCCCACCACATGAGCGGCAACACCGCCTTCGTCGGCACCCTCTGCGACGCCATCGAGGACGCGGGCGGCCGAGCGCTGCCCCTGTATGTGGCGTCCCTGCGTGCTCCCGAGACCGAGCTGCTCGACCGGCTGCGCGGCGCGGACGCCATCGTCACCACGGTGCTCGCCGCGGGCGGCACCAAGCCCGCCGAGGCCCAGGCGGCTGAAATGAATCTCGCGGCGCGAAGTGCCTCGGACAAGGGTGGTGGTGGGCTACGGGCGGGCGACGAGGCCTGGGACGCGGGCGCGCTCGCCGCGCTCGACGTGCCGGTGCTCCAGGCGCTGTGCCTGACCGGTTCGCGCAGTGCCTGGGAGGAGAACGACGAGGGCCTGTCTCCGCTGGACGCCGCGAGCCAGGTCGCGGTCCCCGAGTTCGACGGGCGCCTGATCACCGTCCCGTTCTCCTTCAAGGAGATCGACCAGGACGGCCTCCCGGCCTATGTCGCCGACCCCGAGCGCGCCGCCCGTGTCGCCGGGATCGCCGTACGCCACGCACGGCTGCGCCACATCCCCAACGCCGACAAGCGCCTCGCGCTCGTCCTCTCCGCCTACCCCACCAAGCACTCCCGCATCGGCAACGCGGTGGGCCTCGACACCCCGGCGTCGGCCGTCGCCCTGCTGCGCCGACTCGCCGCCGAGGGCTACGACTTCGGTGCGGAGGACATCCCGGGCCTCGAGTCGGGCGACGGCGACGAGCTGATCCGCGCGCTGATCGAGGCCGGTGGCCACGACCAGGACTGGCTCACCGAGGAGCAGCTGGCCCGCAATCCGGTCCGCATCCCGGCCGCCGACTACAAGCGCTGGTACGCCACCCTCCCCGCCGAGCTCCGCGAGCAGGTCGAGCGGCACTGGGGCCCGGCGCCCGGCGCGATGTTCCTCGACCGCAGCCGCAACCCCGAAGGCGACATCGTGCTCGCCGCGCTGCGCCGCGGGAACCTGCTGATCGTCATCCAGCCGCCGCGCGGCTTCGGTGAGAACCCGATCGCGATCTACCACGACCCCGATCTGCCGCCCTCGCACCACTACCTGGCCGCCTACCGCTGGATCGCCGCCCGCCAGACGACTGGGGGTGCCTCCCAGGCCGAAGGCTCTGGGGGAGGCTTCGGCGCCGACGCGATGATCCACCTCGGCAAGCACGGCAACCTGGAATGGCTGCCCGGCAAGAACGCGGGCCTGTCAGCCGCCTGCGCCCCCGACGCCGCACTCGGCGACCTGCCGCTGGTCTACCCCTTCCTGGTCAACGACCCGGGCGAGGGCACCCAGGCCAAGCGCCGCGTCCACGCCACACTCGTCGACCACCTCGTGCCGCCGATGGCCCGTGCCGACTCGTACGGCGACATCGCGCGCCTGGAGCAGTTGCTGGACGAGTACGCGCAGATCTCCTCCATGGACCCGGCGAAGCTCCCCGCCATCCGCGCCCAGATCTGGACGTTGATCCAGGCCGCCAAGCTCGACCACGACCTGGGCATGGAGGAGCGGCCGGACGACGACGGCTTCGACGACTTCCTGCTGCATGTCGACGGCTGGCTGTGCGAGGTCAAGGACGCGCAGATCCGCGACGGTCTGCATGTACTCGGCGGCGCGCCCACCGGCCCCGAGCGGGTCAACCTGGTGCTGTCGATCCTGCGCGCCCGGCAGATCTGGGGCGGTACCACCGCTCTGCCCGGACTGCGGGAAGCGCTGGGCCTGGACGAGTCCGCCGCCACCCGCAGGACCGCCGACGAGGCCGAGGCCGCGGCCCGCGCCTTGGTCGAGGCCATGGAGGAGGCCGGCTGGGACCCGGCAGCCGTCGCATCCGTCGCCGATGGCCACGGCCGGGCGGTGGCCGACATCCTCGACTTCGCCGCCCGCGAGGTCGTGCCGCGCCTCGACGCCACCACCGACGAACTCGACCACACCGTCCACGCCCTGAACGGCGGCTTCGTCCCGGCGGGCCCGTCCGGATCCCCGCTGCGCGGCCTGGTCAACGTGCTGCCGACCGGCCGCAACTTCTACTCCGTCGACCCCAAGGCCGTGCCCTCCCGCCTCGCCTGGGAGACCGGCCAGGCCCTCGCCGACTCGCTGCTCACCCGCTACCGCACCGACAACGGCGAATGGCCCACATCGGTCGGCCTCTCCCTCTGGGGCACGAGCGCGATGCGCACCGCGGGCGACGATGTCGCCGAGGCCCTGGCGCTGCTCGGGGTGCGCCCCCTCTGGGACGAGGCATCGCGCCGGGTCAACGGCATCGAGCCGATCCCGGCCGCCGAGCTCGGCCGCCCCAGGGTCGATGTCACCCTGCGTATCTCCGGGTTCTTCCGGGACGCCTTCCCGCACGTCATCGGGCTGCTCGACGACGCGGTACGGCTGGTCGCCTCGCTGGACGAGCCCGCCGACGTCAACTACGTCCGGGCACACACCCAGGCGGACCTGGCCGAACACGGTGACGAGCGTCGCGCCACCACCCGTATCTTCGGCTCCCGGCCCGGCACCTACGGCGCCGGTCTGCTCCAGCTGATCGACTCACGAGACTGGCGCACCGACGCCGACCTCGCGGAGGTGTACACGGTGTGGGGCGGTTACGCGTACGGGCGGGGGCTCGAAGGGCGCGCGGCGCGCGAGGAGATGGAGACGGCGTACCAGCGGATCGCGGTCGCGGCCAAGAACACCGACACCCGCGAGCACGACATCGCCGACTCCGACGACTACTTCCAGTACCACGGCGGCATGGTGGCCACCGTCCGAGCCCTGCGCGGCACGGCCCCCGAGGCGTACATCGGCGACTCGACCCGACCCGAGACGGTCCGCACCCGCACCCTGGTGGAGGAGACCTCGCGGGTGTTCCGCGCACGGGTCGTCAATCCCAAGTGGATCGAGGCGATGCGCCGCCACGGATACAAGGGTGCGTTCGAGCTCGCGGCGACGGTGGACTACCTGTTCGGGTACGACGCCACCACCGGGGTCGTCGCCGACTGGATGTACGACAAGCTCACCGAGACCTATGTGCTGGACCCGGAGAACCGGGAGTTCCTCCAGCAGGCCAACCCCTGGGCGCTGCACGGCATCGCCGAGCGGCTGCTGGAGGCGGAGTCCCGGGGCATGTGGGAGAAGCCCGACCCGGCGGTCATCGAGGCGCTGCGCCAGGTGTTCCTGGAGACGGAGAGCGACCTGGAAGGCGAGAACGACGAGTAGCCTCACGCACGCTCCCGACCGGGCACAGGCTCTCGACCGGACGTAAGGGTTTCGTCATCGGCTGACACCCCCATTGCCGCCCCGCACCAGGCTTCAATAGGGGCATGAGAACGTCTGTGCTGAAGAAGCCGGTGGTCAGGGTCGTACTGGTGGTCGTCGCCGTGGCTCTGGCCGTCGGGGTGTACTGGTTCCAGCCGTGGAAGCTGTTCGTCGACGAGACCGTACGGGAAGAGCTCCCGCAGGCCGTGCCGTCGGCGCCGGCGTCGGCGGACGGGACGACCGGGTCCGGCATGCCGTCCGAGCCCGCCCAGCCCCGGGTGCTCGCCACGGGCACCTTCATCAGTCATGAGCACGCCACCGAGGGCAAGGTGAAGATCGTCGGACTCGCCGACGGCAGCCGGGTGCTCCGCATCGAGGGACTGAACACCAGCAACGGCCCCGATCTGAGGGTCTGGCTGACCGACGCTCCGGTCAAGGAGGGCACCGCGGGCTGGCGGGTCTTCGATGACGGCGCGCATGTCAGCCTCGGCAAGCTCAAGGGCAACAAGGGCGACCAGAACTACAACGTGCCAGCCGATGTCGATCTGTCGAAGTACACGAGCGTGAGCATCTGGTGCGACCGCTTCGATGTCTCCTTCGGCGCCGCGGAGCTCGCCCGACAGGCCGCGTAGCCTGGAGGACGATGAACACGTTCACCACGTCATGGGGCGACCTCGGGCTCACCCGCTACCCCGAGGACCCCCGTGACCAGCTCCGTGCCTGGGACGCTGCCGACGAGTACCTGCTGCGGCACCTCGGCGAACTCGCGGAACGCGCCGGCCCCGCCGCCATCGGCGGCACCGTTGTCGTCCTCGGCGACCGATGGGGCGCCCTCACCACCGCGCTCGCCGGGCACGGACCGGCGCAGATCACCGACTCGTACCTCACCCAGCAGGCCACCCGAGCCAATCTCGCCCGCAACCGGCCCGCCGCGCGGCTTGCGGGGGTACGGCTGCTGACGACGCAGGACGCGCCACCGGACCGTGTCGACGTGCTGCTCGTGCGGGTACCGAAGAGCCTCGCCCTTCTGGAGGACCAGCTCCAGCGGCTCGCCCCGCGGCTGCACGCGCAGACCCTCGTGGTCGGTACGGGCATGGTGACCGAGATCCACACCTCCACGCTGAAGCTGTTCGAACGGATCATCGGACCGACCAGGACCTCGCTCGCGGTGAAGAAGGCGCGGCTGATCTTCACCACTCCCGATCCGGCCCTGCTCGCCTCCGCGGCCCCGATCCCGGGTGCGGACCCGGATTCGGACCCGGGTTCGGACCCGGCGGCCGGCCTGTCCTGGCCGCGCCGCTACGAGCTGCCCCCTGACATCGGCGTCATGTCCGGCCGCCCCGTCACCAACCATGCGGGCATCTTCTGCGCCGACCGCCTCGACATCGGCACCCGGTTCTTCCTCCAGCACCTTCCGGAACGCCGGGGGCCGGTCCGTGTCGTGGACCTGGGCTGCGGAAACGGCGTGGTGGGCACGGCGGTGGCGGTCGCCAACCCCGAGGCCCGTGTGGTGTTCACGGACGAGTCGTTCCAGGCCGTGGCATCCGCCGAGGCCACCTTCCGGGCGAACACCGGCCCGGGCGCGAAGGCCGAGTTCCTCGTGGGCGACGGGCTCGCGGACATCGAGCGCGCCTCGGCCGACCTGGTGCTGAACAACCCGCCGTTCCACACCCACCGAGCCCTCACTGACAGCACGTCCTGGCGCATGTTCACCGGCGCGCGGGCCGCGCTGCGCCCCGGCGGTGAACTGTGGGTGGTCGGCAATCGCCACCTCGGCTACCACACCAGGCTGCGCCGGCTCTTCGGCAACTGCGAGGCCGTCGCCGGGAATCCCAAGTTCGTCGTACTGCGTGCGGTGAAACGCCGCTGATTTCACTCCACCGAATCTTCCGGTACGGGATATTGGGTGCATGACGGAGCAGAAGGGCCGTTGGGAACGGCAAGGGCTGATTCCGGCGAGCCGCAGGGAACCGGGGGCGGGAGCGGGGGCGGCGAGAGCAGGCGTGAGACCGGGCACGGGACCGGGCGTGGCGGAGCGGGGCGAGGAGCCCATCTACGCGTCGCTGCTGGCCCAGTGGTCCGCCCAGGGCAAGACCGTCCCAGGACCCGACCATGAGTGGACGGCGATCGTCTCGCGCTCCTGCTGGCCGCGCTGGTAGCGGTTCCCGTACGGCCGTCGCGCCCGTGCTCCATGCCGCGCCTTCCGGCCATTCGGGTGAATTCAGGAAACCTGAACCCGAATGCGCGCGTTGATTCAGTACGCGGAACAAGTTCATGGGTAGCGGAGGATGGAGCTCCTGGCGTCAATCAGCCGAGCGGAAGTATTACCGCCGGGGCAGACGTGTGGAATCGATGGGTCGAGGGTTTCTTCACCGGTAGCCGCTCGTTGGCATTGCGTTGACGGCTTGACCGTCGGTTTTCGCTCGATCCATTGGCTGAGAATCCAAAGGAATCCACATGAAGTACATGAAGACGGCCGCACTCTTCGCCGGTGCTGTGCTGGCCATGGGAATGGCTTCGCCCGCCATCGCCGACTCGGGTGCGACCGGAGTCTCCTCCGCCTCCCCGGGTGTGCTGTCCGGGAACGTGCTCCAGGTGCCCGTGCACGTGCCGGTCGGCGTGTGTGGCAACTCGGTGGGCCTCGTCGGCCTGATGAACCAGGCCGCGGGCAACGCCTGCATGAACGGCTGACGAAAGAGCTCGTCACGCGGACAAGCGGCCCTGAAGGGCCCTGATCCGCCGGTCCTGGGGCGCACCAGCCCGGTGCGTCCCAGGACCGGCCTTCGAACCAACAGCGGGAAAGACAACGAGATGCGACAGCGACAGGTCATCACCAAGGGAATCCTGACGGCCGCGGCGGCCACCAGCATTCTGTCCCTGAACAGCGCGTACGCCAGCGCCTCCCAGGCCGACGGGGACGCCCAGGGCTCTCCAGGGGTGCTGTCGGGCAACAACGTCCAGGTGCCCGTGGACGTCCCCGTCAATGTCTGCGGCAACTCCGTGAGCGTCATCGGCGCCCTCAACCCGGCCTTCGGCAGCGCCTGCGCCAACCGCTCGGCGCGGGGGCTGTCCGGTTCCGAGGCATCGGGCGACACCGTGGGCTCCCCGGGAGTGCTGTCGGGCAACAACGTCAAGGCCCCGGTACACGCCCCCGTCAACGTCTGCGGCAACACCATCGATGTCGTCGGATTGCTGAACCCGGTGACCGGCGGGTCCTGCGCCAACGGCGCGGAGCCGGGCGCTGTGCCTCCCGGCGAGGTCCCGAACACACCGCTGACGCCGGTGGTCGCAGTCCTGCCGCAGCCCGGTGGGCCGGCGGACCACAGTGAGGTGGCGGGTGCCGTCCACTCCCCGCAGCTGGCCGAGACCGGCATGGGCGCGGGTTCGCTCGCCGCCGGGGCCGCCGCCATGGCCCTGCTGGTCGGCGGTGGTGTGCTGTACCGGCGCGGCGTGGTCGGCGCCCGCCGCTGAGCCGGGACCGGGCCCAGGTCCTCGTGACCGCCTGCTCTCCCCGCTTCCTCCATCCCGCCCCACTCCGTTCGTCCTCTTCACTCGCCTTCCTCCTCGTGTGACTCCCGGCCGGGAGAGTCCCCCTCGACTCTCCCGGCCGGTGATCGTTCCAGGGACTGAAGGGAGTCAAGGGCCTCAAGGGCGCGAGAGCGGCAGGGCGTCAGGGCGGCGCGGGGACATCGTGCCGGCGGTCAGGGCACCAGCTCGCGGTAGACGTCCGTGACGGCCTCCGCGGTGACTTTGGCGTTGTGGCTGGACAGGACGTGCAGATGGCCCTGGCGCCCCAGGGTGGTCCGCAACGGTGTGTTCAGCAGCAGGTCAGCCACCGCGGTGGCCAGTGCGTAAGGATCCTGGGGCGGTGTCAGACAGAACAGCGCGTGGCCCGGTGGCAGGCTCTCGCGCGCTCCGCCGACGTCCGTGACGACCACGGGACGGGCACAGGCCATCGCCTCCAGCGGGGTCAGCGCCATGTCGTCCCGGCGGGACGGCACCACGACCAGATCGGCCGCCCGGTACCAGGGCACCGGGTCCGCCACGGCACCGGCGAAGCGCACCGACGCGGGGGCGGACAGCCGCAGCCACTCGGCCTCAGGGCCGTCGCCGACCAGGACCAGACAGGCGTTGGGCAGCCTGCGCAGCACCTGCTGCCAGGCCGTGAGCAGCACGTCCTGGCCCTTCTGAAGGCACAGCCTGCCCACACACACCACCAGCGGTGCCGACGCTGGCAGGTCCGAGACCAGCGGGGGCAGCACCCGCGGTCTGCCGTCGGGTGTGGGCCGGAAGTGCTCGGTGTCCACCCCGTTGGGAATCACGGTCCAGCTGGCCCGTACGCCGGCACGCTCCGCGGTGCGCAGCTCCGCTTCGCTGCCGCACACCACACGGTCCGTCCAGCGGGTTCCGTACCGCTCCCAGCGCCGGGCGAGACCTGCCGTTACGCCGTCGGCCGCCTCGAACGACCAGGCGTGGGGCTGGAAGACGGTGGGGATACGGCCCCGTACCGCGAGCCGCGTGGCCAGTCCCGCCTTTCCGCTGTGCGCGTGCACGATGTGCGGGCGTACCCGAGCCACCAGCCGTGCCAGCCGGCCGACTTCAGGCAGCAGCAGCGGACCGGGCCCGCTGCCCGCCCGCCAGCGGTGGACCTCGGCTCCGAGCCCGCGCGCGGCGCGGGCGAGCCCGTCGCCGTCGGGGCAAGCCACAGCCACTTGCATGCCACTGCGGACCTGGTCGGCCACCAGCCCCGCGACCACCCGCGCGGCTCCACCGTCGGCGGCCTGCACGACATGGAGCACGGCCGCCGGTCCGCGGCCGGGCCGACCCGGTGGAGGTGATGACGACAGCACGGGATCTCCGATCCGAGCATATGACCAATGTCGGATGGTGAATGCCGGATGTCCCGAAAGGGCGGCCCGGTATTTCACGTATTTACGTATTCACGCTCGGGCCGGTTGTCGGGCGCATGGGTGATTCTAACGGAATTCTCACTCCGAACGGCGCAGGAAGCGCTGCGCCGCATGGGGAAGGTCGACCAGATTAGCCCATTCGTGGCTCTCCCGTATCCGTCAGAAGATGCCGTCGTTGAGTGAATTGCCCTCATCGGTTACCCCGAAAGGAAATCAGGAAAATGAAGCGAATCGCCACGTCGGTCATGCTGGCAGGCACCGGGGCCGCGCTGGTCTTCGGTGGCGCGGGAGTGGCCTCCGCCGACAGCGGTGCGACCGGCGCCGCCGAGGGTTCGCCCGGCGTCCTGTCCGGCAACACGGCCCAGGTTCCGGTGCACGTTCCGGTCGGTGTCTGCGGCAACACCGTGAGCGTCGTCGGCCTGCTCAACCCGGTCTCCGGCGCCGTCTGCCAGAACGCCTGACGCGGTTTCAGCGGTCCCGGCAGCCGTCCCTCGGCCCCTGCGGGCCTGGGGAGGCCCCATAGCTGCCGGGCGCTGAATTCGTATCGGCCCACCGGTTTTCACTCTCATGGCCGCACAACCTGGCGGCCATCGCTTCCGTTGAAGCAACTGGTCGGGCAGTCACGTCCGACCACTGAAACACCTGATCAAGGAGTGCTTCTCCATGTCGCGTACCGCGAAGGCTCTTGTCCTCTCCACCGTTGCTGCCGCCGCCGTTGCGGGTTCTGCCGGTATCGCCGCCGCCGACAGCGGTGCGCAGGGTGCCGCCGCCGGTTCGCCCGGCATCCTGTCCGGCAACGTGGCCCAGGTCCCGGTGCACGTTCCGGTCGGCGCCTGCGGCAACACCGCGAGCGTTATCGGTCTGCTGAACCCGGCCATGGGCAGCGTCTGTGTGAACGGCTGATCGCCTTTCACCGTCTTCCCAAGGGACCGCCCTTCCTGGCATGGCGTCACATCGCCATGACCGGAGGGGCGGTCGCTTTGTCTGCGGTCGCCTCGTTCTCGACGTGCGTATCCGTTTCCCTTGCTTCCGGTCGCAGGGCGCCCGAGCACACGCGTCCGACCGGCCCGTGCATCCGTTCCCATGCGTCGCGCTTGTGTTCCGAGAATTCCTCGGCTGCGGAGTTTCCCTGGCAGCAGGGGCTCGTTACACAACACGGAGCACTACGGCAGGCGTACGGCGGCCGTAAACAACCGCAATATGCCCGAATCCGTATGACACTTGCGCCGCGACACGCGTGGCCGAAGGAGAGATTCACTGATGAAGCCCATGAAGGTCGTCGCCATCGTCGCCGGTTCCCTGGTGGCCGCGGGGGCCGCCTCGCCGGCGTTCGCCATCGACTACCCGCCCGCGACCAGCCTCGGCGGCGGTATCAACACCCTCACCACCCAGTCCAAGTCCGCCGCGGAGCCGCTGACGGGCGAGACCCTGGACTCGGAGAAGGCGGGAACGCTGCTCAACGAGGTCAAGGGTGCGACCACCGAGTTGAACAAGGCCAAGCAGGCCGCTCCCGCCAAGCTGATCGGCGGGCTCCCGGTCAACGGCCACTGAGCCGCGGGGGTCGTACCAGCTTCCTGGCGCGCCCCGGGGCGGGCGACGCCCCCGGGGTCGACTACCCCTTCGGAGTAATCGACCCCGGGGGCGCCCGCTCCGGTGGGGCGACTGCCCGAGAAATCCCGATACATCGCTAAGGTCCGAGAGTGACCTCAACCTTCAGCGCCCTAAGCGCGCTCTGCCCGGCCCAGTTGGGCACGCTCGTCGTCATCGCCTGGAAGGGCGACCACCCCGACGACGAACGCGACATGCCGTTTCTGCTGGCGTACTCGCTCGGGGACGGCGAAGGCGGCCCCGAAGCGGCGACGGTCGCGGCCCGGCAGCTCATCGAGGAGTCGGGCCTGCCGATCGGCAGCGAGTACGTGGATGTGGTGGAAGCGGTGCGGGACGGCGAGTCGTCGGTCGCTCTGACCATCGAGGACTCCGGCCGGACAGCTGTACTGACGATGCCTCATCTCAGTGCTCGGTGCGCCGTTTCGCCCGAGTGGCTGACCGCGGTGCGAGGGCAGGAGCATGTGTACTTCCTCTTCGCCACTCGCCCCTGGCCGAAGGCGGCGCCCGGGGTACCGGTCAGTGAGGGGGAGCTGCGGGACTTCGTGGGCGACGAGGCGGTGCTGTCGACCGCAGCCCACTGCCTGCTGCCGGTGCGTCAGCTCCAGGTCTGAGGCAGGGGGAGCGGAAGCGGCCGGAGCACGTCAAAGGGCCCGGAGGCGGTGGAATGCCCGCCTGCCGGGCCGGGATTAGGCCATGCGGATTACAGATGGCGATCGGTCGAGCTCGCCGGGCAGGTGACTGCGTGGGGTACGCGCACCCGGGTGACCCCGGCGAGCCCGAGTGGTATCTCGCCGGCAGGGGCGGCTTGGGCCCCCGTACGGCGAAGCGTCAGCTTCATGATCGAGCTCCTTGTCACAAGGGTCTGGACACTTGCGACGCTAATCGGAATCTGACGATCCGTCGCGTCGAGCGGGGCAGTGACTACTGCGTGCGCGCATCGGCCCAGGTGGGGGAGTGCGGGAAGGCGAGGCGTGGGCGAGCGTCGGGGGCTCGGGGCACGGGGACACCGGATTTTCAGGACTGCCAGGACCGTCAGGACTTCGGACATCATGCGGACAACGGACTCAGCCAACTCAGCCACGTCGGCCAACCCGGAAGGCGCACAAGTGCGCACGCACAGACGCATCCCGCGTCCTGCCGGCGGCTACGGCGACGATCCGTCAGATTCCACGGGCGCTTCCGGCGCCTCCCGTGGCCTCGCCTGGCTGCTGGTGGTGACGGGCGCGGCGGGACTGCTGGCGTCCTGGGTGATCACGATCGACAAGTTCCACCTCCTGGAGGACCCCGGCTTCACCCCCGGATGCAGCCTCAACCCGGTTGTCTCCTGTGGCAGTGTCATGGAGAGCGAACAGGCGGCGGCCTTCGGCTTCCCCAATCCGATGCTGGGACTCGTCAGCTACGCTGCCGTGATCGCGATCGGTGCCGGTCTGCTCGCCGGAGCCCGCTACCACCGCTGGTTCTGGCTGGGGCTCAACGCGGGCGCCCTGTTCGGGGTGGGCTTTTGCACCTGGCTCCAGTTCCAGTCGCTGTACCGGATCAGCGCGCTGTGCCTGTGGTGCTCACTGGCCTGGGTCGCGACCATCGTGCTCTTCTGCGCCGTCACCCGGCACACCGTCGTCCACCGGATGCTTCCGGCCCCACCCGGGGTGCGGACCGTGCTGCGCGAGTTCGGCTGGATGCCGCCGGTGCTGTGGACGGGTGTCATCGGGATGCTGATCCTGACCCGCTGGTGGACGTTCTGGGCCGGCTGAGCGCTGCGCGCCGTCGACGCTGGGGCGTGGCGTGCGGAGGCGTGTGCGCAGGGGCGGCATGGCGTTGACATGGGTGTCGGGTACACGCAGACTCGTCACGCGCTGCCGGGACGGCGCCCTGGGTGGGACACGGCCACCGCCACGGCCATGAAGGAGCTGACATGACCGATCGCCTGCGTGACGTGTACATCGTTGATGCCGTCCGCACGCCCATCGGCAAATACGGCGGCGCGCTGTCCGGCGTCCGCCCGGACGACCTTGCCGCCGGTGTGCTGAGCGCCCTTGTCTCCCGTACGCCCGAGCTCGACCCTGCCCGTATCGACGACGTCTTCTTCGGGGACACCAACGGTGCGGGCGAGGACAACCGCGATGTCGCGCGCATGGCCGTGCTGCTCGCGGGCCTTCCGGTCACCGTGCCCGGCACCACAGTGAACCGGCTCTGCGGCTCCGGGATGGAAGCGGTCATCCAGGCGGCTCGTGCCATCGCCGTCGGCGATGCGTCGATCGCGGTCGCCGGCGGTGTCGAGTCGATGAGTCGTGCTCCCTGGGTGATGGGGAAGCCGGAGCGCGGCTTCCCGGTGGGCCACCAGCAGATGTACTCGACCACGCTGGGCTGGCGGATGGTCAATCCGCGGATGCCCGGTGAATGGACCGTCGGCCTCGGCGAGGGCGCCGAGCTGCTGGCCGAGAAGTACGGCATCGGGCGGGCCGAACAGGACGCGTTCGCGCTGGCCAGCCACCGCAACGCGGCCCGGGCGTGGGCGGAGGGCCTGTACGACGGAGAGGTCGTGCCCGTCGAAGGAGTCGAGCTCACACGTGACGAGTGCGTCCGCGACAGCACGTCGACGGAGGCGCTGGCCAAGCTGAAGCCGGTCTTCCGCAAGGACGGCAACGGGACCGTGACCGCCGGCAACTCCTCCCCGCTCAACGACGGGGCCGCAGCGCTGCTGCTGGTGGACGAGGACGGCCTGCGCGCCACCGGCCGCGAGCCGTTGGCCCGCGTCGGCGCGTCCGCCGTCACCGGGATCGAGCCCCAGTACTTCGGCTCGGGTCCGGTCGAAGCCGTGCGCCGTGCCCTGAAGAAGGCGGGCCGTGAGTTCGCCGATCTGCGTACGGTCGAACTCAACGAGGCCTTCGCCGCGCAGTCGCTGGCCTGTCTGCGGCAGTGGCCGGGACTCGATCCGGAGATCGTCAACCCGCGCGGCGGCGCCATCGCCATCGGGCATCCACTGGGTGCGTCCGGCGCCCGGCTCACCGGCGCCGTCGCCCACCAGCTCGCGGCGGCGGGGTCCGGTACGGGCCTGGCCACGCTGTGCATCGGCGTGGGGCAAGGGCTGGCACTGGTCCTGGAGCGCTGAACGTCCGCAGCTCCCCCCGCCCCGGCATGGTCACTCGGTCAGCTGCCGGATGAACCAGTCCTCGGCGAGAGCGGCGACCTCGTCCAGCGCGCCCGGCTCCTCGAACAGGTGCGTTGCCCCGGGCACGATCTCCAGCCGGTTCTCGCAGCGCAGCTCGCTCTGGGCCTGCCGGTTGAGCTCGATCACGGTGGTGTCCAGGCCCCCGACGATCAGCAGCGTCGGCGCCCGTACCCCCGCCAGCCGGGAACCGGCCAGGTCCGGACGCCCACCCCGGGACACCACGGCGCCCACGTCCGTGCCCGCCGTCGCGGCGGCCCACAGTGCCGCCGCGGCTCCGGTGGATGCCCCGAAGTAGCCGATCGGCGCCGGGGTGCGGGTGCGCAGCCAGTGGGTGGCGTCCGTGAGCCTGCGGGCGAGGATCTCGATGTCGAAGACATTGGCGCGGTCTGCCGCTTCGGGCTCGGTGAGCAGGTCGAACAGCAGGGTGCCGAGACCGACCCGGTTCAGTGCCCGCGCCACTGAGCGGTTGCGGGGGCTGTGCCTGCTGCTCCCCGAACCATGGGCGAACACCACCACGCCGGCCGTGTCGCCGGGCAGGGTGAGCTCACCGGCCAGCCGCACGACTCCGGCGTCCACCTCCACCTCGCCGGTCTCCTCGGCCTTCTCCGCTGTCTCGGGCTTCGCCTCCTCAGCCTTGTCAGCGTCCTGGGCGTTCTCGGTAGGTGCGGTCGCCGCCCGTTTCAGCAGCGCGACGACCTCCTCGTCAGGGGTCTGCGAGAAGTCCTCGTACCACTCGCCGACCGCCGTGAAGGCGCGCGGCGTCGACAGGCACACCACCTCGTCCGCGGCCCCCTGCAGCCAGGCCACCGCGTCCGGCGGTGCCACCGGCGCGGCCAGCACCACCCGGGCCGCGCCCTGCGCCCGTACGACCTCGCAGGCCGCCGCCGCCGTGGCTCCGGTGGCGATGCCGTCGTCCACCAGGACCACGGTCCGCCCCGCGATGCCGACGCGTTCCCGGTCGGCTCTGAACGCGCGTGCCTGCCGGTTCAGTTCGGCCTTCTCCGCGTGCTCGACCGACTCGATCTCCTGCCGGGACACATGGCCGCGGGCCACGATGTCGTCATTGACGATCCGTACCCCGCCCTCCCCGATCGCCCCGAACGCGAGCTCCCGGTGGTACGGCACCCCCAGTTTCCGCACCACGATCACATCCAGCGGCGCTCCGAGCGCCCGCGCCACCTCGTATGCCACCGGCACCCCGCCGCGCGGCAGCCCGAGTACGACCGGATCGGCGGCCCGCACGTGCTGCAGCGCTTCGGCGAGCTGCCGGCCCGCGTCGGTGCGACCGGTGAAGTGCATGCCACTCACCCCGTTCCCGCTCCGATTCGGATCAGCGCCAACGTGATGTTGTCGGGGCCGCCGGATTCGATCGCGGCCTTCCACAGCTCGTACGCGGCCCGGCCACCGTCGTGCCCGCTCAGGAGGTCGTCGAGCTCCTCGTCCGGCACCGGGTCGGTCAGCCCGTCCGAGCAGATCAGCCATCGGTCGCCGACCGCGAGCGGCGAGCGGGACACATGCGCGATGATCGGGCTGCGGGAGAGCGAGCCGCCCAGGGTCTGGGTCACCGCCGATGTGGTGCGCCTGCCGGGTGCGGGCAATGGGCTGTCGTCCACGCTCACCTGCCGCAGCCGGCGCTCCCCGGCGTCTCCTCGCTCGCCCCGCGGGCCCGGCTCCCCGTCTGCCGCGCCTACCTCGTACACCTTGCTGTCGCCCACGTTGAAGACCAGAACGGAATCCGGGAGCACGACCGCGCCCGCGATCGTCGTCCCCATGGCGGTCAGCTTCGGGTCCGCTTCCGCCGCCGCGTACACCGAGTGGTTGCACAGGTCCAGTGCGTCACGTACCGCCTGCTCCCCACCGAGTCCCGGGCCGAGTGCGGCGAGCCTGTGTACCACCAGCGCACTGGCCACCTCACCGGCCGGCTGTCCGCCGAGTCCGTCGGCGACCGCGACGACCAGCGGGGTGCCGAGAGGGAACAGCAGGGTCTGGGGGTTCTCGGTCACGGTCGCGCACAAGGTCCAGGGTCCGGCCACGAGGCTGTCCTCGTTGTGCTCGCGGACCAGGCCGATATCGCTCAGGGCGGTCACCGCTATGTACGGCACGTCTCCATTGTCACGCGGTCGGCCGACTCCTGCCCGTGTTCAGAGGGTGAACGCACAACTGCCTCACAAAGCAGCAGAGTTGGCTGCCGCCCAGGTTTGGTGTGAAGTCTTGACGGCAACGGTCTGCGGCAGTTGACTCACGGCCGGTGAACCACAGCCGGCGCCGTCGTCAGCGGAGGAAGCCTTATGCACCAGGCAAGATCCCGGCTCAGCAGTCCGAGAGGACTTTCCGGATTCACAACTCGTACGGCACTCGGCAGAACCGCCGCGCTCGTGTCCGCGTGTCTGCTCAGTGCCCTGCTCCCCCTCAGCTCCGCCACCGCCACCAGTGCCGTGGTGAAGGACTTCCCGTCTGTCCTGATCGACCGGTTCGAAGGCGAGGTGCCCTTCGCCGGTCCGCCCGCCGACGGCATCTTCGCCTGGGGCAGCGATGCGGACGACCATCCGCGGCTCGCTCTCGTGGCGCGCTCCGACGCCCCCGAGGGCGGCAAGGTGCTCCAGGGCTCGTACGACATCAGCGGGTGGGGCGGTTTCACGCACAACTTCGCCTTCGACGACCCCGCACAGGACTGGACCGTGCACCGGGGTGTCCGCTTCTGGTGGTACGGCCAGAACTCCGCCCCCCTGCCCGCCGGTACGGGAAAGCGCATCCGCTTCGAGATCAAGGACGGCGGGGCCGACGGCGAGGCGTCCGAGCTCTGGACGGCGTCCTTCACCGACGACTGGCAGGGCTGGCACCAGGTCGAGATTCCCTTCTCCCAGCTGGAGTACCGCACCGACTACCAGCCCGTCGGGGGCATCGACCGCGTACTCGGACTGACCGAGATGTGGGGCTACGCCTTTACCTTCCCGGTCGGTGTGCGGGGCGACTTCGCCATCGACGGACTGGAGTTGTACGGCAGTCCCGACCCGTCGCGCACCGCGCAGCTCGCCGTGGACAGTCCGCTGGTCCAGGTGCGGGAAGGCGGTTCGGCCGCGTACCGGGTGACTCTCAGGACGTCAGGGAACGTGCCGATCGAGCAACCGGTGACCGTCGCCTACGCCACCGAGGGCGGTGATGCGAGCGCCGGTACGGACTACACGCCGGTTTCCGGCACGGTCGTGTTCCCCGCGGGCACCGCTTCGGGTGCCTCCCGCACGATCGCCGTGCCCACCCGTTCGGACGGGGTGGCCGAGACCGCCGAGACCGTGGGCATGAAGCTGACCGTCACCGGAGCGAAGGCGCCCGCCGAGGTGCCGAAGATCGTGATCGACGCGCATGGGATGCCGTATCTCGACGCCGGCCTTCCCGTGCGCACCCGGGTCGCCGACCTGGTCTCGCGGATGACCCTGGAGGAGAAGGCCGGTCAGATGACCCAGGCCGAGCGGGGCGCGCTCGCGACGCAGGAAGACATCACGACGTACGTCCTCGGCTCGCTGCTCTCCGGCGGTGGCTCGGGGCCCACCCCCAACACCCCCGCGGCCTGGGCGAAGATGGTGGACTCCTACCAGGCACGTGCCATGGCGGGCCGCTTCCAGATTCCACTGATCTACGGTGCCGACGCCGTGCACGGGCACAACAACGTCTCCGGCGCCACGATCATGCCGCACAACATCGGCATCGGCGCGGGGCGGGACACGGCCCTCGCGGAGCGCACCGGAGAGGTCACGGCTGCCGAGGTGCGGTCCACCGGGATCCCGTGGGACTTCGCACCGTGCCTGTGTGTGACCCGCGACGAGCGCTGGGGGCGGTCGTACGAGGCGTTCGGTGAGGACCCGGCGCTGGTGACGGCCATGGAGACGGTGATCCGCGGCATGCAGGGCGCGGCGGACGGCAGCGATCTCGACCGCTCGGACAAGGTGTTGGCCACCGCCAAGCACTTCGTGGGCGACGGCGGGACCGGCTACGGCACGTCCACGACGGGCACGTACACCATCGACCAGGGTGTCACCCGGGTCACGCCCGCCGAGTTGGAGGCGGTGCATCTGGCTCCGTTCACGGAGGCGGTGAAGTACGGGGTCGGCACGGTCATGCCGTCGTACTCGTCCGTCGACCACATCGGCGACGGCCTGGGCGCGGTGAAGATGCACGCGAGCACCGAGCTGATCAGCACGGTGCTCAAGGGTCGGATGGGCTTCAAGGGCTTTGTGATCAGTGACTGGCAGGCCATCGACCAGATCCCGGGCGACTATGCGAGTGATGTGCGCACCTCGGTCAACGCCGGAGTTGACATGATCATGGTGCCCTATGCGTACCAGGACTTCCGGCGCACCCTGGTCCAGGAGGTCCAGGCGGGGCGGATCTCCCAGTCCCGGGTGGACGACGCCGTCTCGCGCATCCTGGAGCAGAAGTTCCGCCTCGGGCTGTTCGAGAAGCCGTTCGCCGACACCGCCGGCCTCGCACAGGTCGGTTCGGCCGCCCACCGGGCCGTGGCGAGGGAGGCCGCGGCCAAGTCCCAGGTGCTGCTGAAGAACGCGGACGGCGTGCTCCCGCTGCGCACCTCACAGAAGGTGTATCTGGCCGGGTCCAACGCGGATGACCTGGGCAACCAGGCGGGCGGCTGGACCATCAGCTGGCAGGGCTCGTCGGGCGCCGTCACCACGGGCACCACGATCCGCCAGGCGATGGAGAATGCGGCGCCCGGCACCGTCACCTACTCCAAGGACGCGTCAGCGCCGACGACGGGCCATGACGTGGGCGTCGTGGTGGTCGGCGAGACTCCGTACGCGGAAGGCGTCGGGGATGTCGGCAACGGCCATGACCTGGAGCTCTCGACCGCCGACAGGAGCGCCGTCGACCGGGTGTGCGGGGCGATGGAGTGCGCCGTCCTGATCGTCTCGGGCCGCCCGCAGCTCATCGGCGACCGGCTCGGCGGTATCGAGGCGCTGGTGGCCTCCTGGCTGCCGGGCACGGAAGGCGACGGTGTGGCGGACGTGCTGTACGGGAAGCGGGCGTTCAGCGGGCAACTGCCCGTCACCTGGCCGAAGTCGCAGGCGCAGCTGCCGATCAACGTCGGCGACGCGGTATACGATCCGCAGTTCCCGTACGGCTGGGGTCTGACGACGTTGAGCGCGGTGCCGGCGGGCGGTGAGGTCACGCTGAAGGCGCTGGCGGCCGCGGCGCAGGCGCTGCAGAGCGCGCAGGGCCCGGCAGCCGCGAAGTCGGCCGGGGGCCGAGCCATCGCGGCGAAGGCCCGGGCGATCGTGCAGCAGCGGATCGGGCAGCAGATGACCGCGGCGGTGGCGAAGCCGTTCGCCTGGGCCGACCATCTGCTGCTGGCCGGGGATCTGAAGGGCGCGGTCACGGCGCTGACCACGTCCTACCGGGCGGTGAGCGGCACGGGCTGACGGCCCGGGAGTACATGCGCAGGCCCGAGCCCGCTTCGGTGGCGCCCGGGCCTGTGCCATGCGGGCCCTGCTGGTGCGGCCGCCGTCATGGCGGTCTCGGGTGCCGGTCGTGTCACGGCTGGTCGTGTCTCGGGTGCCGGTCGTGTCTCGTGTGCGGTGCCGGTCGTACCGGCCGTCACACCGGGCTGCCCTTGAGCGCGAGCACGAGCACCGCCCCGATCCCGCCCGCGAGCAGGGCGAAGGCGAAGGCTCCCCAGCCGCCGTCACGCCACGGGAAGAACCGGTCGACCGCCAGGCTGCCGGGGCCCACGGCGGCCACCGTGACTGCGGCCACGGCGATGATCATCGGGAAGGCGATGCCCGTGGCAGCCCACAGGTCCAGCTTCTCGGCGACGGAGATCGCGTTGATCATCACGCCGACGGCGGCGGCGGCGGCGAGCGGGGTGAGCAGCCCGATGGCCAGCCCGATCCCGCCCAGGAACTCGGACGTCCCCGCCAGGCCCGCGTAGACGGAGCCGGGCCGGTAGCCGAGATCGGCGAACCACTTTCCGGTGCCGTCGATGCCGGATCCGCCCAGCACCCCGAACAGCTTCTGGGCGCCGAAACCGGCCAGGATCACACCCGTGGCCAGCCGCAGGAGCAGCAGTCCGGCGTCGGCGGCGCCGACAGCGAACGGGGCCGGTCCTGCACCATGGGCAGGGGAGTGCCTGGCACCCTCGGTGGACGTGTTCATAGTGGAGTCACCTCCGTATCGATAGTGCGCCCTCGCCGACGGGACCGTCCAGGAGAGTCCCGGAGCGGCCCTGTTCATGACGTGCACATGCGGGCAATTTGCGGAGGTCGCCGGGATGTCACCTCCCGCTCCGAGCCTCAGCGGGTAGCCGTTCCGTCACTGCGACAGAGGAGTACGACGTGAGCTTGAGGACGACCACCGCGGCCGCTCTGGGTACGGTCCTCGCGGCGCTCGCCGCAGCAGCCCCCTCCGCAGCAGCCCCCTCCCCGTCGGCGCTGCCCGCCGTCACCCCGCGCGCCGAGACGCCCACGCTGTACGACGACGAGGCGGGCGGCAACGCCGACGCGGACGACCCGGCGATCTGGCGCAACGCCGCCGACCCGGACCGCAGTCTGGTGATCGCCACGGCCAAGGAGGGCGGGCTTCGGGTCTACGACCTGGATGCACGGCAGATCCAGTCGATCGCGGCGCCTGCCGCGGAGCGCCCGGACGACGCCCCTGGCCGGTTCAACAACGTTGACCTGGTGCAGGGGCTGCGCCTGACGGACGGCAGCCGGGCGGATCTCGCCGTGACCACGGACCGCGGCCACGACCGGCTGCGCTTCTACCGCATCAGCGGTGACAGTCGCCGCTCCGGACACCGCTCTGGCCCACTGACCGACGTCACCGACCCCGCGGCGCCCCCGGTCTTCTCCAAGGACCGGGACGAGATCAACGACCAGCGGACCGCATACGGGCTCGCCACCTGGACCGACCGGACGAGCGGCCGGTCCTACGCCCTGGTGAGCCGGCGCAACCACACCGGCGTCGCCCTGCTCGAAATAGGTCCCACCGCCGCGGGTACGGTCACCTACCGCATGATCCGCAGCCTGACACTGCCTTCCGCCTTCCGCCTTCCGAACGGGACTTCCTGGACCCCGTGCGCCGAGCCGGGCGAACTGCCCCAGGTCGAGGGCATGGTGGTGGACCCTGCCAGCGGGATGCTCTACGCGGGCCAGGAGGACGTGGGTATCTGGCGGGTCCGGGCGGACCTGAAGGGCACCCCGAAGCTCATCGACAAGGTCCGTGAGTACGGTGTCCCCGGCACGTACGACGAGCAGACCGAGGAGTGCGTCCCCGGCGCCGACCCCGGCTACGGCGGCTCCCGGCTGGCGGCCGATGTCGAGGGCATGACGCTGCTGACCGAGCCGGACGGCGACGGATACCTGCTTGCGTCCAGCCAGGGCGACAACACCTTCGCCCTGTACGACCGGGAGTTGGGCGACCACAACGAGTACGAGGGCGGCTTCCGCGTCACCGCCGCATCGGCTGCCCTGGACGGCGCCGAGGAGTGCGACGGTGCAGCCGTACTCAACGCGCCCTTGGGCAGGCGCTATCCGCGCGGGCTGCTGGTGGTCCAGGACGGCCGTGCCACCCCGGTGGAAGGCGACCGTGAGGCGACCGGCTTCAAGTTCGTGGATCTCGGCCAGGTGATGAAGCGGCTCCGGTAGGGCTTGGTCCTCGTTCGGGCCGGTGGCCCCGGACCTGTGATCCCGGACCCGTGCCCCGGACCTGTGCCCCCGGTCCACCCGCCCTTCACGAAAGGGCGGTTGCCCTTTCGTGAAAGCGGTTGCCCGCGGGCCTGCCCCGACAACTCCTCCGGAGGCGAACGCACGCCGTCAGAACGGGCATCGAGCGGTGGGACTGCCGGGCTCGGCCGAGTCCTGTCCGACCCCGGCCACGGAGACCACGGGGACGGAGCCGGTCGCGTGCGCGCACACCACCCAGGCCCTGCGGCGGGTCACCGCGGTGCCTGGGTGGCGGCCCCTTTCGTCCTGATGGATGCTGAATATCCAGGGGAGCCGAGAGGGAGGCGCGCCATGACCCGTACCGCTGAGGCACCCCGCCACATCAGTGGCCTGAGGGGGACGCGCTACGGCGAGATCCTGCTGATCTCGCCCGACGGGCCCGACGGGCTCAAGGCGGCCGTGTACAACACGCTCGGGCTCAACGACTGCCCGGAGAGCTGGTGGAACGGGCTCGACCCCGGCTCGCTGGCGGCGGAGTTCAAGGTGCCCATGGTGCTGCTCAACGGTCCGCGCTACTGGGCGATCGACGAGCTCACGGCCTTCGCGGTCGGCGGGGTGAGCACCTTCGACGGTGTCGAGGCGCGGCTGGTGGCCGAGGTGAACATCCCCCCGGAGACCGACCCGACCGGGGCCACCCCGAGGAAGCCCTACGTCGACATCACGGTCAAGCGGGACACGGAGTACATCCTGGCCCGGGGCAAGCCGATCCACATGCTGCACGACAGCGATGGCCGCGCCTACGTCCTCCAGGCCTACGCGCACATCGTGGACGACAGCCTGACGCTGGACTCACTCCCCGAGCTCGGCGGTCGGCTGAGCCTGCCGGACGGCTGGTCGTTCGAGGTGCGGACACCCCAGGATGATCTGCACGTGCGGACGGTGGACGGCGAGGCGCATGTGGTCCAGGACGAGCTCCAGAACACGTACATGTACCTCCCCCGCTGATCGGCTATCCGAGCCGGCGGACCGGTGCCCCGTCCAGATACGCCCGGATGTCCTCGACGGCCTGCCCGTAGTACGTCTCGTAGTTGGCCCGTGAGACATAGCCGAGGTGCGGGGTGGCCAGCAGACGCGGTGTGCTGCGCATCGGGTGGTCGGCCGGGAGCGGCTCGATGTCGAAGACATCGACGCCCGCGCCGGCGATGGCACCCGCCCGCAGGGCGGCGATCAGTGCGTCCTGGTCCACGATCGCGGCCCGCGAGGTGTTGACCAGATAGCTTCCGGGCCGCATCAGCGACAGTTCCGACGCACCCACCAGACCCCGGGTGCGGTCGCTGAGAGCCAGGTGCACGGAGACGAAGTCGCTGCTCTCCAGGAGCTGTTCCTTGGACGCGGCAAGGGTGACGCCGACCTCGTCGGCGCGTTCCCCGGTGAGGTTCCGGCTCCATGCCATGACCTCCATCCCGAAGGCGAGCCCGACCCGTGCCACCCGGCTCCCGATCTTGCCCAGTCCCAGCAGCCCGAGCCGCCGCCCGTGCAGGTCCGCCCCGAGTGTGGACTGCCAGGGCCCGCCATCGCGCAGGGCGGTCGCCTCGTCCACGATGCCCCGCGCGAGGCCAAGGAGCAGTGCCCAGGTGAGTTCCACCGGCGGGGTCGATGAGCTGGCGGTGCCGCAGACGGTGACACCGTGCCGCTCCGCGGCCGCGAAGTCGATGGCGGAGTTGCGCATACCGGAGGCGATCAGCAGCTTCAGCTGAGGGAGTCGGCCGATCAGGGCGGCCGGGAAGAAGACCCGCTCGCGCAGGGTCACGACGATGTCGAAGTCACGCAGCGCGGTGACGAGTTCGTCCTCCGAGGCGAAGTGCTCGCCGAAGCAGACGACTTCCACCTCGTCGGTGACGGAAGACCAGTCGGTGATCGTGGTCGCGACGGACTGGAAGTCATCGAGCACTGCGCAGCGCAGCTTCATGTCAGCGGTCTCCCCTGGGCGTTCTGTGGTGCGGGACTGCGTCCATCATCGCTGTACGGGGGATCTCACCGCTGTCGGCCTGATCCGCGGCGACAGGCCCTACCGCGTGCGCGGACTCGTTGGCCGGACCGTGCCCTCAGGGCGCCGTGAACAGGGTCGGGAAGCGCGGCGCGAGCCAGGGCTTCCGGCCCCAGGCGATTACGCCACCGCGTGCCATGGCCCCCCAGGGGCCATGACGGCCCAGGGCCACGCCGCGCCCTCCCCTGCCCCGCCGTGTGTCCGCGTACCCAGTCAGGCAGCGGAGCCGGCGGTAAGGGGCAGGCGGCCGGGAGCGCCGGGTCCGGCCGTGGACCGGTGGCGTCGACCATGGTCCGGCCGGACCATGGTGGCTCTTCAGCCCTCTCGGCTCAGCCTGTTCCCGCTCGGCTGTCCCGGCTCGGCGGCCTCGGCCCGGTCGTTTCAGCCCAGCCCGATCAGCCGAGTCGTTTCAGCCCTGGCCCGAGGCCTGGTCCAGGCGGTCCAGGTGGGGCAGCAGATGCCCCATCCGCTCCCGCTTGGTCCGCAGGTAGGCGATGTTCTCCTCGCGCGGTGCCGTCAGCAGCGGTACCTGCTCGGCGATCTCGATGCCGTGCTTGAGGAGGTCCTCGCGCTTTCTCGGGTTGTTGGACATCAGGCGCACGGATCGCACCCCGAGGTCGTGCAGCATGTCCGCCGCGACCTGGAAGTCCCGTGCGTCGGCCGGGAGTCCGAGCGCGAGATTCGCCTCGACGGTGTCCAGGCCCTCGGCCTGGAGCTGCATCGCCTGGAGCTTGGCCAGCAGACCGATCCCGCGGCCCTCGTGACCCGTGAGGTACAGAAGCACCCCGCGTCCCTCGCGCACGATCGCGCGCAGCGCGGCGTCCAGTTGGTCGCCGCACTCGCAGTGCTTGGAGCCGAAGGCGTCTCCGGTCAGGCACTCCGAATGCACACGGGTGAGGGCGCCCTCACCCTCGATGTCGCCGTAAACCAAAGCGATTTGTTCGTCGCCGCGAATGCGGTCCAGGTAGCCGACGGCGAGGAAATCGCCGTGTACGGTCGACAGTCGGACATTTGCCCTGCGTTCGACGCAGGATGCACGTACCGTGTCCACCTTCGAGCCGACGTGTGAGCCATCGGTATCTATCATGGCCAGATCATATCGGGTAACCTCAAGCGATGGGCCAGGAATCGGCGAGAAGTTTTCAACTGATCGCTGAAACGGCCGGTATGAAGAGGAAGAGTGAAAGGGTCGGGAAAGATGAGTGGCCCGCTGGACACGACAACGGACGACGTAAGGGATGGACGGGCCACCGTGGCCCTTCTGCCCATCGGCAGTTTTGAACAACACGGGCCGTTCCTGCCGCTGATGACGGACACGGTGGTGGCCTGCGCCATCGCCGCGGAGATCGCCGCCGCCTACCCTGTCCACTGCCTCCCACCTGTGACGATCTCTTGCTCACACGAGCATGCGGACTGGCCGGGGACCGTCAGCATCTCCGCTGCCACGCTCTACGCGGTCGTACGGGACATCGCCGAATCGCTCCGCCGCTCCGGTATCAGGGACCTCGTGCTGGTCAATGGGCACGGCGGAAACTATGTGTTGCGCAACGTCGTTCAGGAGTCGGCCGGCACGGGTACGCGTATGGCGTTGTTCCCCGGCTCCGCCGACTGGAGTGCGGCGCGGGAGCGTGCGGGGGTGCGCACATCGTCGCACAGCGATATGCATGCGGGTGAAGTCGAGACCTCGATCCTGCTGCACGATCATCCCGAACTTGTCCGGCCCGGTTATGAGACATCCGATTTCGTTGCCGACGACCGGCGGCATCTGCTCACTCTCGGCATGAATGCCTATACGGAATCGGGTGTCGTGGGACGGCCTTCAATGGCATCTGCGGAAAAGGGAAAACAATTGCTTGCCGGTCTCGTCGAATCGTTCGGTGACTATTTCTCACTTCTCACCGAGCCCGTCGACACTCTGGGGGAGACGCGATGAACGGACCGCTTGACGCGGCCGGAGCCTGGCAGCGGCTGCTCACCGTGCGCACCGGGGCGGACGCGTCCGCCGCCGGGCTTGTCAGCGACGAGCACGGGCGGTGGCACTGGGCGGTACCCGCCCTGCCCGAGGCGGATGACCTCGCCGACCGCTATCTGTCGCTGTGCCTGGCCGGACCCCGCTTCACCTTCGCCCAACTCGGGCAGAGCCTCGACGGGTTCATCGCCAGCCGCACCGGCGACGCCGACTATGTCACCGGCGAGGAGGACCGCTGCCATCTGCACCGGCTGCGCGCCCTCGCCGACGCGGTGCTCGTCGGAGCCGGTACCGCCGTCGCAGACGATCCCCAGCTCACGGTGCGCGCCTGCGCCGGTGCCAACCCGGTGCGCGTCGTGCTCGACCCGCACGGCCGAGTGCCGCTGGGCCACAGGCTGTTCACCGACGGAGCCGCCCCGACCGTGTGGGTGCTGGGTGCCGGCAGCGAGCACGTCGCGTCCCGGCGAGTCGAGGGCGTCGACACCCTCGTGCTGCCTGACCGTGCCGCGTTCAGCCCGCGCAGTCTGGTGCACGAGCTCGCGGGCCGCGGTCTCGGCCGACTGCTCGTGGAGGGCGGTGGCGTCACAGTCTCCCGCTTCCTCCACACTGGCGCGCTCGACCGGCTGTATGTGACCGTGGCGCCCGTGCTGCTCGGTGACGGTGTACCCGGGCTCGCCTTCCCCGGCCCCGCGCGGATGCGCGATGCCCTGCGGCCCCCCGTACGACGGGCGACCCTCGGGGAGGACACCCTCTTCGAGCTCGATCTTCGGGCGGCGCGGTCCGGTGAGCCACTGGACGGCGAGGACGGCGAAACCGGGCAGGCTGGCGACAAAGGCCAGCAGCCCGTAGACCACGGCGACGCTCAGCCCCTGTGAGGCGCTGAGTCCGGCGGTGCCGAAGGCCCAGGCGGTGACACCCTCCCTGGGCCCCCAGCCGCCGATGTTCAGCGGGAGGGCCATCGCCAGCAGCGCGAGCACCATCAGCGGCAGCAGTTCGGCCGCCGGGGCGGTCGCCCCGGCGGCCCTGGCGGCGACCAGGAACATGCCGAGGTGGCCGGCGAGTACGGTGACCGACGAGAACAGCACCCCCGGCCAGCTGCCGCGGGCGAACAGACCGCTGCGCGCCTCGGCCAGCGTGGTCCGCAGGGTACGCCCCCAGCGTGAGGCCGGCCTGGCCCTCACACTGCGCAGGGCGAGGGCCACCGACCCGCAGCCCAAGGCGAGTACGGCCAGCACACCGGGCGAGGTGATCAGGTCGCCGACGGCCCGGCCCGCTTCGCCCAGCGCGAGGGTGGGGCGTCCGACCAGCAGCAGCACGCCGACCGTGATCAGCACCGCCTGACCGGCGACGCGTTCCAGGACCACCGCCCGTACACCCCGGCCGATGTCTCCCTCGCTGCGCCCGTGCCGCACCGCGCGGTGCACATCGCCGAGCACCCCGCCGGGCAGCGCCGCGTTCAGGAACAGGGCACGGTAGTAGTCGGCGACCGCCCGCCCGAGCGGCAGCCGGATGCCGAGCCCTCGAGCCACCAGGCACCAACGCCAGGCGCTGAGCACGGTGGTGAGCAGACCGAGACCGAGGGCGGCCAGCACGACAGGGAGGTCGACTCCGCGCAGGCCCGCGACGAACGCGCCGGTGCCCTGCCACCACACCATCCCCACCAGGATGGCCGCCCCGGCGAGTATCCCGGCGCGTGCCCTGACCGCCCGCAGGATCATGAGGCGCCGGCCCCCGCTCCACCGCCCGTACCGCCACACACCGTCCCGGGCAGTGCCAGTACGTCGCTGTGGTGCAGCGTCACGCTCAACTCACCCGCCGCACAGGCCGTCAGGCGGCGGTTCAGATAGGCGCCGGCCTCCGCCGCGAGGTCCGGCCGCTGCTCGCAGGCGGCGCCGACCCAGCCGCGCAGCCACTCGGCGGCGAGCGGACCGGTCCCCGTACTGTCGCCCAACCGCCATGGACTCGGCTGCACCCGCACCGTCATCCCGTAGCGGGCGAAGGCCACCGACGCCGCCGCGACCGCGTCCGGGCCGAGCAGCCGGCGTCCGTCGTCCAGCCGGCGCTGATGCGCGTTGAATGCCTCGGTGATCTCGGCGTCCAGTGCATCGGCCGGTTCGATGTCCACCCGGCCCACCACCGACAGCGCCAGCAGAACCGGGCTGCGGGCTTCGGCACACGCCGCCGCGAGGGCGTCGAGCTCCTCGCGGGTGAGCAGGTCGAGCAGGGCGGAAGCCGTCACCAGAGAGGTGCCGTCGAGGGCCGCCGTGTCCAGCAGGGCGATGTCGCCGCACCGGGTCGACACGGTGACGGAGCTGCCGTCGGCGGCCGTGCGCGGCAGCCGGGAGGCGGCGAGCGCCAGCAGATCGGGGTCGTGGTCGTGCAGGATCCAGTGCTGGGGGCCGTTGAGCCGAGGTGCCAGCCAGCGCCCCATCGAACCGGTACCGCAGCCGAGGTCGCGGATCACCAGCGGGGCATCCGTCCTCGTCGCCGCCATGTACCGGCTCAGTGGATCGAGGAGTTCGGGCGCGCGGGCGGCGGCGTCCGCGCTCTCGCGCAGCGTCAGCCACTCGGGGGCGAAGCGTGGGCGGTCCATGGTGTCTGCCGCACCTGCCCTGTCCGTGGTGTCCATCGCGTTCCTCGCGTTCGCCGTGTCCGCTGTACCCGCCGTGTCTGCCCTGTTCGGTGTGACTGCCGTGTCCGCTGTGTCCGCGGTATCGCTCGTGGCCGCCGCGGCCATCGTGTTCACCGTGGTCATGCGGCCTCCCGGGAGTCTTCGCCGAGCCGGTCCAGCGCCGCGGCCACTCCGCGAGCCGTGGCGTCCCAGCCGGTCAGCGCGGCTCGTCGGCCGTGTGCGGCGGACCTGGCGCGGTGGCGTTCACCGGGGTCGCCGAGCCAGTGGCGCAGCGCCGCTGTCAGAGCGGTCCGGTCGTCCGGCGGTACGAGAACCCCCGGTACGTCACCGTCGGGCGCCCGTCCGACGGCTTCCGGCAGTCCGCCGACCGCGGTGGCCAGCACCGGGATACCGCGGGCCAGAGCCTCGGTGGCGACCATGCCGTAGGTCTCCGCGTGCGAGGCGAGCACCAGCAGGTCGGCGCTGTCGTAGTACGCGTCCAGTTCGGGTCCGGGAGGACGCGGGCCCACCAGCCGGACCCGGTCGGTGAGTCCGAGCTCCGCGATCAGCGCCCTGAGCCGGGAGACATACGCCGGATCCTGGCCAAGACCGCCGACACAGTCGCAGCCCCATGGCAGATCGGCGACCGCCGCGAGCGCCTCCACCAGTTCGTACTGGCCCTTGCGCGGGGTCACCGACGCCACGCACACCAGGCGCGGAGCGGCTTCCGTCGCCGTGCCCGCGCTGCCTCGGGACGGCGGAGCCGGATCGGCCCCGGGCGTCGCGACATGGACTCGCCGGCGGTCGAGACCGTGGTGTCCCACCAGTCGTTCCGCCGCCCAGCCACTGGTGGCCACCACTGCGGGGACCGCCCGCAGTGTCCTGCGTTCGGCGGCGTCGAGGGCGGCGGCATCGGCCGGGTCGAGACCCGTCTCGTCGGCCAGCGGCAGATGGACCAGCACCGCGAGGCGCAGCCGCCCGGATTCGGCTTCCGGGACGATCACCTCGGGCGCGGCGCAGGCGACCAGACCGTCCATCAGCACGAGGCTTCCATCCGGCGACTCCCGAAGGACCCGGGCCAGCTCCGCCAGTGCGGCGGCGTCCGGCCGCGGCCAGTCGCCGGCCACGGTCCGCTCGTCCACCCGCAGGCCGAGCCGGGGCAGCTCGGCGCACACCCGGCGGTCGTAGGCGTTTCCGCCGCTCGGAGTGGCGGGATCGTGGACGCCGGCCGGCATCACGATCCGCACCGGGGAGGTGGGAGCGCCGGTCACAGGGCCCGCTCGTAGCTCGCCCAGGCGATGTGCGACTCGTGCAGCGTGACGCCGATCCCGGTCAGCCCGCGAGCGCCCTCGCCGAGCGCTCCGGCCTGCACGAGGTCGGCCAGCCGGTCGGCGATCACCTTGGCGAGGAACTCGGTGGAGGTGTTGACCCCGGCGAACCGGGGCTCGTCGTCCAGATTGCGGTAGTTGTACTCGCCGACGATCTTGCCCAGCTCGGTGGTGGCGAGGCCGATGTCCACGACGATGTTGTCCTCGTCCAGCTCAGGCCTGCGGAAGGTGGCGTCGACCAGGAAGGTCGCGCCGTGCAGACGCTGTGCCGGTCCGAAGACCTCCCCGCGGAAGCTGTGGGCGATCATGAGGTGTTCGCGGACTGTGACGCTGAACAACGGCTGTGCCTCCGGTCGGTGCTCCTGGCCGCTGCGGCGGCCCCTGTCCTTCAGTACGGCCGGAGCGTACGCCGCGTTCAAGGGCCCGTTTCGTGCCGGTCGAACCGGCCATCGGGCCAGGTGTCACTCGTAGCGCACCCGGAGGCACATCCCCGGCATTTCCCCGGACGTGATGCGGGCCAGCACCGACGGCAGCTCGGTGAAGGCGCACTCGCCGGTGACGAGCGCGTCGAAGGCCGGATCGGCGAGCAGTTCCAGCGAGAGCGCGAGCCGGTCGGCGTACGTACGGCTGGAGCGCCGCGCCGGGGACACGCGTCCCACCTGGCTGCCGCGCAGCACCAGACGCCCCGAGTGGAAGGCCTCTCCGAGCGGCAGGCTGATCCGCCGGTCGCCGTACCAGCTCAGCTCCAGGACCGTGCCCTCCGGGGCGAGCAGTTCGAGCGAGCGGGCCAGCCCGGCTTCAGTGGCGCTGGCGTGTACGACGAGGTCGCAGCCGCCGATGCCGTCGGCGGGCAGCGCGAAGTCGACGCCGAGTGCCTCGGCGACGGCGGCACGCGCCGGGTCGGCGTCGACCAGCTGGACCCGTACGCCGGGGAAGCGTGCCAGCAGCCGGGCCACGGAACAGCCGATCATGCCCGCGCCGACGACGGCGATACGGTCGCCGACGAGAGGCGCGGCGTCCCACAGGGCGTTGACGGCGGTCTCCACCGTCCCGGCCAGGATCGCCCGTTCGGCGGGCACGCCGTCCGGCACCGGGGTCACGGCGCTCGCCGGGACGACAAAGCGGGTCTGGTGCGGGTAGAGCGAGAAGACCGTGCGGCCGACGAGGTCCCGGGGGCCCTCTTCCACCACGCCGACGTTCAGATAGCCGTACTTGACCGGCCCGGGGAAGTCCCCTTCCTGGAAGGGCGCCCGCATCTCGGCGTACTGGCTTTCGGGGACGCCACCGCGGAACACCAGGCTTTCCGTGCCCCGGCTGACCCCGGAGTACAGCGTCCGGACCAGGACTTCCCCGTCGGCAGGGGCCGGCAGTGTGGATTCGCGTATCTCGCCGCTACCTGGGGAGACGAGCCAGAAAGCGAGCGCGGCGTGCTTCGCCGACTCGGCCGAAGGGGCGGCCCGGTGACCGGCCGGTGCCTGGGCCGATGTGCCGGCCGACGGTTCTGCGGATTCCATCGCGAACTCCATTGAGGACCTCCCGCTGAACACTCGGGTTCCGGTTTACGTTCTGAAAATCATGAGGGCCGCTCACACGGAATGCGGCGTTCATCGACTCTGTCACACAGCCGGAGGGTGGTTGCGCAGTGGCCCTGAGCGGCACTTTCGACACGAGACTGGTGCGCCCCGAGACGACGGCGGGGGTGGGCGCCCAGGCTCTTCTGCTCGTCCTGCTCGGCACCGTGCTCGGCCTGGGGCCGGCCGGCTGGCTGGCGGGCCTCGTCTTCACTTTCGCCACCTGGGCGGTGCTCACGCGGGCACTGCGCCGGTCCTGGCCCGGGCGGATGTCCTTCGGGCCGGCCAACGGTGTGACCCTGGCGCGGACGGTACTGGTCGGGGGCGTGACCGCGCTCGTCGCGGACTCGTTCGTCAACGGGACTCCGCTGTCCGGCGTCTCTCTCGTCAGCGAGCCACCGCTGGCGGTCATGGTCGCGCTGACCGCGGTGGCGCTGGTCCTGGACTGCGTGGACGGCCAGGTGGCCCGGCGCACCGGTTCGGAGTCGCCCCTCGGTGCGCGCTTCGACATGGAGGTGGACGCGTTCCTCATCCTGGTGCTCAGCATCCATGTGGCGACGTTCCTGGGGCCGTGGGTGCTGCTGATCGGTGCGATGCGGTACGCCTTCGTCGGGGCGGCACGGTTTCTGCCGTGGCTGAACGGCCCGCTGCCCCCGAGCATGGCGCGCAAGACCGTCGCCGCGCTCCAGGGGATCGTGCTTCTGGTCGCGGGCGCCGGGATCATGCCGCTCGCTGTCGCCGCGGTCATGGTCGCGGCGGCGCTGGCGGCGCTGGTCTGGTCCTTCGCGCGGGACATCGGGGGGCTTTGGCGTTCGGGGAGCCGAGTGGGCGACGGCGGCAACGGCGGCAGCAGCGGTGCCGACGGCGCGGTCGTGGTGCGCGAGACCTCCCATGCCGGTGTGTGAAAGCCCGGGGAACCAGGGGAACCAGGTAGACACTGATGGCGGCGCCCCGCACATGGTGCGGGGCGCCGCCATCAGTGTCCGTGCCGTCCGTGCCGTCCGTGCCGTGGGTGCCTCAGCGGGACGAGGGGGCCGGGGAAGCGGAGGAGAATGTGCCGAGGAAGCGGTCCCGGAAGCTGTCCATCCGCCAGACCGGCGCCTTGGGGCCGGGGCTCAGCCCCTCCTCCCAGCCCCAGCCGGAGATCCGGTCCAGCACCGACTGATCGTGGGCGACGATCGCCACGGGGACGTCGCGCCCCAGATCGCCCCGGGTGACGGTCGTGACGGGCTGGTGGTCACCGAGGAAGACCAGCACCGTGTCCTTGCCGGCGTACTTCTCGACGTACGAGATCAGACTGCCGAGGGAGTACTCGACGGCGCGCCGGTACTCGTTGCGCACCTGGTCGGGGTCCTTCCAGACCTCCTGGGGGCTCTTGCCCTCCTCCTTGATGGAGTTGTAGACCGAGCCGTCGCCGACCTCGTCCCAGCCGATCATCCTGGGTATCGGCGCCCAGGGGTTGTGGCTGGAGGCGAGGATGATCTCCGCCATCATCGGCTCACGGCCGGCCTTGCCGTGTTCGAGTCGCTCGAACGCCGCCAGGCTGTACTGGTCGGGCACGGGCGTCCAGCTGAACTTCGGGCCCTGGTAGCCGAGCCTGGTCGAGTCGTACACATGGTCGAGCCCGTAGAACTTCCCTTCGGGCCAGGCCCGCGTGACACCCGGCATGATGCCGACCGTGCGCCAGGCCCCCGTACGCCGGAAAGCGCTGGTGAGGGTCATCCGGTCGCCGCTGGTGAGGCTGAGGTAGCGCTGCTGGTTCTTGATCCACAGGCCCGAGTTGAACGTCGAGTGCGCCAGCCAGCTCCCCCCGCCGTACGTCGGAGAGGTGAGGAAGGCGCTGCGCGAGGCGAAGCCCGCGGCCCGCAGCCGCTTCGTACCGTCCGCGAGCACGGCGTCGACCTGCGCGGCCATCGCCGGGTCCTGCACGGCGCTGCGGCCGTAGCTCTCGATGAAGGTGAAGATGACGTCCTTGCCGCGCAGCGCGCTCAGCAGCTGGTCGGGGGGCGTGGCACGGAAGGCGTCGACGCGGGACTCCCTGGCGAACCGGCCCTCGTCACCGAGCCCGGCACGCACCTGGTGCACCCGCTGCTGAGCGAGATCGGCCGTGGTCCCGGAAGCGAACGGAAGTCCCGCCGACGTCTGCGGCCCGAGCAGTGCCAGCACCATCCACAGGGAACCGAGCGCGAAGGTGCCCTGGGTGGCCACGGCGCTGTGCCGCACCACCAGGTGGCTCACCCGGACGACCGCCAGGGATGTGAGCACCAGCAGGGCGAGTACGAGAAGCACCACGCCGACCTCGGCGGCGATGGCGCCGCCCGGGCCGATGGAGTCTTCCAGGAACGACGCGGCGTCGTCGAACAGGATCCAGTCCAGTACGAGGTCGAACGGCCGGTCGAGTGTCGAGAAGAACCCCATGTCGAGGAACTTCAGGATCGTCAGCAGCCCCAGCAGGGCCCCGCCGACCGCCGCTGCGACCCACCTCGCCCGCGCCCGCAGCGCCTGGAGTGCGAGCAGGAGCGCAACGCCGAACAGCCCTTCCACCGGTATGCGGACGAATGCCGCGGGTGTGAGGTGGTCGGGTTTGTTCGGTGCGAGGAGAGCCAGGAACACGAGCAGTACGGCGAGGCCGGTGGTGGTACGCCGGACGGCGCGCGCCGCACCTGGACGCCGTCCGCGCCAGCCGCGAGCGGCGCTGGTGGCGACGGGAGTTTCGGGAGCGGCTTCCGTCGTGCCGGGGATGTCCGCGACACCCGGCATGTCGGGCTGGGTTGTGGCCTGTCTCGGCAGCCGGCCCCTTGTCGGCTGCTCTGCCTGGTCCCGCTGCTCCTGCGGTTCTTTCGGTTCCTGCGGTTCTTTCAGTTGCTGCGGTTGCTGCGGTTCTTGGCGAGAGCGCGTCCAGAGCGGCACCCGAACATCCTTCCGTGCTGGCCCGGTGAGCACGACGGCCCGGACCCGGGAGGCCCGGGGTCGCCGATATCAGTACGGTTCGGCGATGCCATCAGTTCAAGCCGCTGCCCGTGCCCCATGATGGGGCAGCACATTCACTCCGGGAGCCACCCGTGTCTCACATCACCAAGGCGCGCACCGCACGCCGCCTTTCCGTACTCGCCGGCCTCAGCGGTGCCTCGCTCGCGGCCTCGCTCGCCTTCGCCGTCCCCGCGGCGGCGCATGTGGAGGTCGAGGCGGAGGGCGCCGCGGCCCTCGCCCAGAACGTCACGCT
The DNA here is from genome assembly GCF_037023745.1 of Streptomyces sp. SCSIO 30461. Lineage (NCBI taxonomy): Bacteria > Bacillati > Actinomycetota > Actinomycetes > Kitasatosporales > Streptomycetaceae > Streptomyces > Streptomyces sp. SCSIO 30461. The sequence continues at coordinate 7,983,018 of NZ_CP146101.1, read as the reverse complement.
GGACTTCAGCGCCGAGTCCGAGTCCGACAGCGCGGGCATCAGCAGGATGGAGGTCATCCTCCCCGAGGGCATCCTCCCGTCCGATGTCACCTTCAAGCAGGGACCGGACGGCTGGAAGTTCGCGACCACCCCGCGCGGTTACACCGTCTCCGGCCCCGCGGTCGGCGTCGGTGACGACGTGGAGTACTCGGTGACCGTGCGGCAGTTGCCCGATGCCGAGTCGCTGGCATTCAAGACCCTCCAGACGTACGGCGACGGGCGCGTCGACCGCTGGATCGAGCTGGAGGAGTCCGGCGGCGGGGAGGGCGACGGCCACAGCCATGGGCACGGCAATCCGGCACCACAACTCGCCCTGAAGCCCGCCGCTCCCGGGGCGAAGCCGGTGGCGCCCAGCCCGAGCGCCGTCGCACCGGAGCAATCTCCGGCGAAGTCGCCGGAGAAGTCCACGGGGAACGCGTCCGGCAAACCCGCGACCGGTAACCAGGGGCCTGAGAGCGCCCAGGACGCCGGGGAAGGCGGCTCGTCGCCCGTACCCGCGCTGGTCATCGGTGCGGTGGTGCTCGCTGCCGTCGCCGGGGGCGGCTACTGGTGGAAGCGCCGGGGCGCCGCTTCCTGAGGTCAGGCGGTGGGCGCCGTGGCGACCAGCCGCAGATTCCACCTTCCGCCGTGCCAGGTGAGGCCGATACCGGACAGCGGTGGCACGTCGAGCCGCCAGAACGCGGGCAGCGGCGCGCCGAGCGCGTACACGCCCGCCGCCCGTACGACCGAGGGCTCGACCACGGCCAGTACGCGCCGTCCGGTGTCCTGGGGCAGATCCCCTGGAAGGGAGTCCAGCCAGCCGCCGATCCGCAGGCACAGTTCCCGCACGGACTCACCGCCATGCGGTGCGGCCGCCGGGTCGGTGGTCCACTGCCGGACCGCTTCGGGGCCCGCTTCGGGCCCCACGCCGGCCAGCACTTCGGTGAGTGAACGGCCCTGCCAGGAGCCGTGGTCCAGGTCGCGCAGCCGGGGTTCGACCGATGCGTCGAGCCCCAGCGCGTCCGCCGTCTGCCCGCACCGTACGGACGGCGCCCGGAGTACGACCGGGGCGGCGGGGAGTGCGGACCGCGCAGCTTCTGCCTCGTGTACGGCCCGTTCGTCGAGCGAACCGCCGCCGAAGCGAGCCTCGCCGCGTACCGAGGGACCCGCTGCGGCGCACAGCAGCGTCAGTCTGACCGACATGCGGACTTCCTTCCGTGTGATGAAGATCGCTGGTCACAGGCCCTATTGGCGGCGGGTTCACGGACCGCTACCCTCTCATCCGAAAGGATGACGGCAGACACGGAAGACCGGTGAGAAACCGGCACGGTCGCGCCACTGTGTGCCAGGCGGTCAGAGTCCCCCCAGGGACGGGGCCGTCGGGTGAGTCAGACCCGTGACCGTCATCGCGTGCACCACCGAAAGCGGGACGCGTGTTCCCGAGGAGGTCCGGTATGGCCCAGTCCGCCATCACACCCGTCGAAATCCCCGTTGGCCAGCCCGTGCTGGTGAAGCTCCCGGTCCGCGTCGTCGCACCCTGGGCCGCCTTCTTCGGGCTGCTGATGCTCGTCATGCTGTACTTCGTCGGCGCCGAACAGGGTGCGTTCTCCGTGTTCTCCGGTGAGGGCGTGCACGAGTGGGTCCACGACGGCCGTCATCTGCTCGGCTTCCCGTGCCACTGACCCGTACTGCTGAACCCATACGTACGGGACAGGACAACCGCACATGAATTCCGCAACTGTAAGGGCCCTGCTCGTCCGCGGCATGCTCGCGGGCGTGCTCGCCGGGCTGCTCTCCTACGGACTGGCCTACCTCATCGGTGAACCGCAGATCGACGCCGCCATCGCGGTCGAGGAGGCGGGCGCGGCCCACCACGGCCACGGCGGTGGCGGTGGCGAGCCGGAGGAGGAACTGGTCAGCCGCGCGGTGCAGGCGACCGCCGGTCTGAGCACGGCTGTTCTGGTCTACGGCACGGCGCTCGGTGGCATCACCGCGCTGGCGCTGTGCTTCGCGCTCGGCCGGTTGGGGGCCTTCGGCGCCCGTGCCACGGCCGCGCTCGTCGCGGCGGGCGGCTTCGTCGCCGTCGCGTTCGTACCGTTCCTCAAGTACCCGGCCAACCCGCCGGCCGTCGGTGACCCGGGGACACTCAACCAGCGCACCGCGATGTTCTTCCTGATGATCGTGTTCAGCGTGCTGCTGCTGATCGGTGCGGTGCTGATCGGCAAGAAGCTGGCACCACGCTGGGGCAACTGGAACGCGACGGTCGCCGCGGGCGCCGTCTTCACCGTGGTGGTGGGTGTCGCGCTGGCCTTTCTGCCGGCGGGCGACGCGACCCCGGAGCACTTCCCGGCCGATGTCCTGTGGCAGTTCAGGCTGGCGTCGCTCGGCGTCCAGGCGCTGCTCTGGGCAGCGCTCGGGCTGATCCTCGGCGAGTTCGCCCAGCGGGTGCTCGAGCCCAAGGCCGCCGCGTCGCAGGGGCCGCGCGAGTCGGCAGCCCCGGTGGCCGTGAACTGACGGTACCGGCAGGCGATCACGACGATGGACCCCGCCCGGGGGCGCGCCGGGGCGGGGTCCTTCTCGTTGGTCATGTCATTCGTCGGACGTCGGTCGAGTCATATGAGAGGACCCGTCATATGAGAGGACCCGCGCGCCGTACGAGGACCGCGTGTCACACGAGGACCCGCGCGGGCCGCCGTGTGAGATGCGTGGTGAGGAAGGCCCATACCGCGGGTGCCATCCACTGGGCCGGGTCCTCGTCGCCGCACGGACTCAGGTTCGCGAGCTTCCCCTGAGGGAGTGCGCGGGCCAGCTCCCCGGCGGTGCCCGGGATGACAAGGGTGGGTACGCGGACGGTGGAGAGGTCGATGCCGTCGGGGGCGTCGATGCCCTCACCGACGGCGCCGAGCACCTCGTCGGCGTCGATGACGACCGCGGCCCCGAACGGCTCGGGATGGTCGGCCGCCGCTCGCAGCGCGACGACGGCTCCCCTGCCGGTGCCGCCGACGGCGGCGTTGCCCAGCCCCAGATGCTCGGCGAGCGCGGCGGCATCGTCGGCGTCCCGCGCCTCGGACACGATGACGGTGTAGCTGTCGGTGAGCCGCCGGGCCAGTGGGAGCAGACCACCGCCGTGGTCGTGGCCCGCGCCTGAGCCCGATTCGTGCAGGAGGACCAGGGTTGGTCCGGTGCCGAGCCGGGTGGCCCGCAGCGGGCGACCGTCACCGGCGGGATAGCTGAACGTGTCCATGCCTCGCCCTCCGTTGCACGTCTTGCGTCGTATGCTCAAGAGTCGAGGAAGTCGCCCGTCGTAACCATCCGGCAGTCGTCCGGAATCGCCCCGCCGAGTGGCTGACGTCTCCCCGCCGTCCGGCCAGGACGCCGCCTGTGTGGCACGTGAGCCTGCCATCGCCGACCGCGCCGATGTCGCTCGGCGTGGTCGCTGTAGGTCGGCATCACCTGGAATGGTACGAAACGGTGCTGATCGGGTAAGTGCTCGGAAGGCGAGTGGAGCACACGTGATCCGGGTACTGGTGGTCGATGACGAAGCCCTGATCCGTACGGGCTTCCAGCACATCCTCGACGCGGCGGACGACATCGAGGTCGTCGCGGCGGTCCCAGGCGGCGATGCGGTCAGGACCGCCCAGGAACTGCGCCCCGACGTGGTTCTGCTCGACATCCGGATGCCGGACGTGGACGGGCTCACCGTACTGGCAGCGCTGCGCAGACTCCCGCAGCCACCGGTGGTAGCCATGCTCACGACCTTCGACATGGACGAGTACGTGGCCACGGCACTGCGCTCCGGCGCCGCCGGGTTCCTGCTCAAGGACACCGACCCCGAGGCGTTGCCGTACCTGGTGCGGACTCTGGCCGACGGGGGTGCCGTGCTGTCGTCCAAGATCACCCGCACGGTCGTGGACCGCTACCTCGAAACGGGCGCGGGCTGCCGGGAGAGCGCGGCACGAGGCCTCGGGCTGCTGACCGAGCGGGAGCGGGATGTGCTCGTCCTGGTCGCCGACGGGCTGTCCAACGGAGAGATCGCGGCGCGCATGCATCTGAGCACCGGCACGGTCAAGGACCATGTCAGCGCGATCCTCACCAAGCTGGACGTCGCCAGCCGGGTCCAGGCGGCGCTGCTCGCCGAGCGGGCCGGAATGCTCAGGCCGCCGACGCGTACGGCGGACGACCGCCCGGCGGGTGAGCACGCAGGCGATCACACAGGGGAGGCGGCGCCGTGATCCCGCGCGGAATCATGCACGGCACGGTGGTCGACCACACGGTGGCCGACCACGGCACCCTGCCCCGGCGGCTGCCCACCCCCCTGGTCAACGCCGCCCTCGTCGCGTTCTCGATCCTCGACGCCTGGATCCAGGTCGGCAGCCATGACCCCGTGCTGCTGGCCTTCGCGCTGGTCGCCGCCGTGTCACTGCTGCTGCGCCATCGGCTGCCGCTGCTCACCTTCATCGTCACGCTGCCCGCCGTCATGGTCTCCGACGCCATCTTCGCCGCACTGGTCGCGCTGTACACGCTGGCCTCGCTCACCCGCCACCGGATGCTGCTGGGCGTCTGCGCGCTGGCCTTCACCGTCTGCGACAGCATCAAGTGGCCGTCCGCCTCCATCGACCTGTCCAGCACCCAGGGCTTCGTCTCACTCGGCTACTCCGCGGCCACCGCGGCCGCCCCCGTCTTCCTCGGCCAGCTCGTCCAGACCCGGCGCGATCTGTCGCTGCGCCTCGCCGAGATCTCAGAGGCGCGCGACCACGAGCGTCTGCTGACCGCCCAGAGCATGCTGTCCCAGGAGCGCGCCCAGCTCGCCCGCGAGATGCACGACGTGGTCTCCCACCAGGTGAGCCTGATCGCCGTACGGGCCGGGGCGCTTCAGGTGGGCACCCGCGACGCCGAGGTACGGGAGGCCGCCGCCACCATCCGGCGCCTCAGCGTGCAGACGCTGGACGAGCTGCGGCACATGGTCAGCGTGCTGCGCGCCTCCGGGGGCCGCCCGACGGAGCTCACGCCGCAGCCGTCCGTGGCCGACCTTCGCCGGCTGGTCGACAGCAGCGGCATCGACGTGGAGATGCGCACGGAACTGCCCGACGGCCTCCCAGCGACCGTGCAACGCGCGATCTACCGCACCGTCCAGGAAGCACTGACCAATGTGCGCAAGCACGCGCCGGGTGCCACGGCGACCGTACGGATCCGCCACGCGGAGGGCGCGGTACGCGTCACCGTCACCAACACCGCACCGACTCGCCCGGCCCTCCCTCTGCCCAGCGCGCATTACGGTCTCGTCGGTCTGCGCCAGCGCGCCGCGCTGCTCGGTGGCACGGTCACGTCGGGGCCCACGGCGGACGGCGGCTACGAACTGCGCCTCGTACTACCGGCAGCGGACGGTGTGAACTGACCGCCCGCGTCGAGCGCCCGGAGGCACGGCAGCACACCGCGGGTGCCCTGGGCGGTCGACCGCGTCGGCTACTCGGCGCGCGAGGTCCACCCGGGATCCCGGTTCCACCCGCAGCGGCTTGATGAAGTCGGCGACGTCCATCGCCCCGTTCTGGTGCACGGTCCCCGGCACGGCTGGCGATCAGGAGCACCCCGGTGTGAGCTGAGTCTGTGTGCGGACGGCCGAGGAGGAAGACATGGCAGTGGCACGAGTCGGACTCGTCGTCCACAGCGGGCGCCCTGAGGCGGTCGCCGCCGCCCGCGTCGTCCGCGACTGGTGCCGAGGCCACGGCATCCGCTGCACGGACATCGACGTCTGGGATGACGGTGAACCACGTCACAGCACGCGCGAGGAGCTCGCAGCGGCGGGGGATCCCGACCTCATCGTCACCCTGGGCGGCGACGGCACCTTCCTGCGCGGCGCCCGGCTGGCCGCCGAGAACGACGCGCTCGTACTCGGTGTCGACCTCGGACGGGTGGGTTTCCTGACCGAGGTGCCCGTCGAGGACGTGTCCATGGCACTGGACGCGGTCCACGAGGAGCGGGTCACCGCCGAGCCGCGGATGATGCTCGCGATGCGCGCCTCCTGCTCCCTGGAACTGCCCGATGGCATGGAGTTCCTGCTCCGTTACGGCCGAGGCCCGCTGCTGCCCCCGACTTGCGCCCGCCCGGACTGCGCGGTCGGCGGCGGCTGGGGCATCGCCCTGGAGGCGACCGCGCTCAACGACGTCGTGCTGGAGAAACTGGCCAGGGACCACCAGGTGTCCGCCGGGGTCTATGTCGCCGGCCGACTGCTGGCCTCCTACTCCGCCGACGCCCTCATGGTCGCCACCCCCACGGGCTCGACCGCGTACAGCTTCGCCGCCGGAGGCCCGGTCATCTCGCCCCGCGCCGAAGCACTGGTCTTCACTCCGGTCGCCCCCCACATGGCCTTCAACCGGTCCGTCATCGCCGCCCCCGACGAACCCATCGCGCTGCGCCTGCTCGAACGCTCAGGTCTCGCTGTGGTGAGTATCGACGGCCAGGTGCGCGGCATCCTCCACCCAGGCGAATGGATCGGCGTCTACGCGGCGCCACGTCCGCTGCGGGCCGTACGCCTCGGGCCCACCGACTTCTACGGCCGCCTGCGGGAACGCATGCGCCTGACCGACGCCCCCGCCGCGACCGCCGACGGCGAGGCCGCCCCGCTCTGGCCCCTGTCCACCCCGGCGCCGCCGGACCTGGCGCATCTGAGCCTGCCACCGGTGCGGACGGACGCCTATCCGCTGCGCTGAGCCTGACTCCCCGCCCGGTCGGCGGGCCGCGTCGGCTCCCGTACGGGCGACGGGCAGAGGTCGGCGGTGGCGGGTCGTGCTCGTCGGCGCGCCGAGGTCGCAGACCAAGGCCCGGGATCCGACCCGATGGCGCCCACCACGTCTTCGACCGCTTCCGCCGCGCCACGGTGCTGGGCACACTCGTAGAACCGGGGCCCGGCCCCTGGACTCGCTGTCGCCTATCGGGGTGGATCCCGGCGCCGCCGCGCACGGTTGACCGCCTCGGACTCGACGACCGTCCGGGACGAGGCCGCACGTTCCGCCTCGTCCCGAGGGAAGGAACGCCGTGCGTACGGAGGGTCGGGCGACGAGAACGGAGGCGAGGTGTATCCGGGCACCTTCACAGCAGATCCTGAGGTGCCGCAAACGCCATTCCCACGCGGGGTTCCTAGCTTCGCCCCATGGCACGCCACAGGCACCACTCCGCGTCCCGGACGCCCCGCTACCTCGCGATCGGAGCGGTGGCCGCGCTCAGCGGCGCGTTCGGCGTCATCTACGCCGGTTCGGAGCCGCAGGGGAGCCGGGGGCCGGCGTCGGCCGTCTCCGCGGTGACCGCGTTGCCCGGCACTCCGGCGACAGCCTCCGCCCAGGCTGACGTCGAGGCCGCCGTACAAGAGGTCGTGGCGGAAGCCGACGGCAACGCGGCCGTGGCGGTGTTGGACCTGTCCTCCGGCGCGAGCGCGTCCGCGGGCACCGCTGCCGCGGACGGCCACGGGTTCGCCACCGCCAGCATCGTCAAGGTCGGTATTCTCGCGGCCCTGCTGCTGCAGGCGAACGACGAGGGACGCTCCCTGACCGCGCAGGAACGGCAGTGGGCCACTGCCATGATCGAGAGCAGCGACAACGCCGCGGCGAACGCTCTCTGGGACGTCATCGGCGGCGGACAGGGGCTGACGAACGCCAACTCCCGCCTGGGCCTTACGGAGACGGTCTCCGGCGAAGGGGGCTACTGGGGACTCACCCGGACCACACCGGAGGACCAACTGCGCCTTCTCCGAGCGGTGTTCAGCGACGAATCAGCCCTCTCCGAAGAGGCCAGGGCTTATCTGCGCGGCCTCATGGGCTCGGTGGCAGCCGACCAGGACTGGGGCATATCGGCGGCCGCGGACGATCCCGGGTCCGCACAGCTCAAGAACGGCTGGCTCGCGCGCAGCGGAACGGGGCTGTGGGTGACCAACAGCATCGGCCGGGTGGAGGCCTCCGGGCACACACTGCTGCTGGCCGTGCTGTGCGACGACCAGCCGTCGAAGGAGACCGGCGTCGCCCTCATAGAAGACCTGGCGGTGGCGGCCGTCCGGCCGTTCACCGCGACAGCGGAAGGTGCCCGCGCCGGCGAGTGACAGGGCCGGTTGAACGGCCCGGCATGCCGTGTCGCCCGGATGAACATTAAGCTGAGAAACGTCCCAAACCGAGGCAATCCGTGAAAGGCGGACCAAATGCGCATTCGACGAATCCTCACCGCCGTCATCGCCACGGCAGCCCTCGCCGGACTCGGCCTCACAGGCGCAGCCGCCGCCACCGCCGCCACCACCCCGACCGCCGCCACCGTCGCCGCCCCCACCCCGGGTGAGTGCGAGCGGGGCGGCGGAATGGTCGATTGGGAGACCAACCTCTGCATGGGCGGTATGCACCACGGGCGGATGGTCGACTGAACCCCACCAGGCGTCCGCAGTACGCGCTACGGGGCTCTCCCGCACGAGTTCATGGGCGGGACTGGCCGTTGTGGCGTTCCCTGCCGTTCTGGTCCTGTTGGGCTTCGCTCTCACACGGCAGGAGCAGGGCGAAGCAGGCTCCGCCGAGTCCGCTGCCGGTGCCGAGGCCGCCCTTGGCGATGGCCGTGACCGTGGCGCGGACGGCCGTGGCGATCGGGCACGTCACGAGGGCGGTGACCGCTCCGTTCCACCTGACCCAGGTAGCGCGCGACCCCTGCCCGCGGCGCCCAGGTCGGGCCTGCCAGGCGAGTTCGCCGCAGTTCACGTCTCCTCGGGCGGCTACGAACCGGTGGCCGGGCGGCGTAGCGGCGAGCGGGGGGAGAGCGCGTGGACGAGGGCGAGGGTGCTGAGGGCGAACATCAGCACGCCCAGGGGGACGTGCAGCGATGCCACGTGGGCGATGCCGAGTGCGACCTGTGCTGAGGCGAGGAGGAGGAAGCCGGTGGAGTACAGGATGGGACGGGGGGATCCGCCGCCCGGGCGCCAGGCCAGGATCGTGGCGAGCACGTACAGCATGGCGGCCCCGTACATCACCTTCGATCCGTAGTCGTGCAACGCGTAGGCGTGGGACGAGGTCAGCAGCAGGCCGGCGGTGGATGCCTGGAAGAACAGGGCCAGGGTCTGCAGGACTGCCGCGGCTCTGAGCAAGGTGCCGCCGCGAGCCGTGGTGGTGGTCGCCCGTCTGGGCATGTGCGGCTTTCCTTTCGTCGTGTGCTGCGGTCGGCGAGGCGCCGGGGTGTTCGTTCTAGGGCGTGTTGCGAAAGTAGCTCCGTCCGCCCGCAGGGCGGGGCCTGCGGCGTCTGGTGCGTGCGATCGCAAGGCGGAGGATCATCCTCGTACTGGACGTACTTGGATGACTCCGGCAACGCAGCGAGCGTGCGTGCCAGGCGTCGCGGGTCAGGAGGGACTTTCGCAACCCGCCCTAGCGGGTGAGCGTGGTCTCGGAGTCGAGGTGGGTGAGCTTTTCGGGGTTGCGGACGAAGTACAGGCCGGTGATGCGCGTGCTCTCTACGCGGACGGCCATGACGCCGTCGAGTGCTCCGTCCACGTAGGCGGCGAGCGCGGGGCTGCCGTTGACGACGGTGGGTTCCCAGGTGACGGCGGCCTGGAGCTTGGTGGTGCCGGCGAGGTAGAAGCGGACGATCTTCTCGGCGCCGACGATCGGGTGCAGGGCCGCCCTCTTGAGGCCGCCCCCGTCGCTGAGCAGTACGACGTCGGGGGCGAGGACGTCGAGTAGGTCCTGTGGGTTGCCGGTCTCGATGGCGCGCCGGAACGACTCCAAGGCTGCCTGGGCCTCGCTGAGCGATGCCGTGGCGCGGGGGCGGCGGGCTCTGACGTGCTTGCGGGCGCGGTGCGCGATCTGGCGGACCGTGGCGGGGCTCTTGTCGACGGCCTCCGCGATCTCGTCATAGCCGATCTCGAAGACCTCGCGCAGCACGAACACCGCCCGCTCGGTCGGAGCAAGGCTTTCCAGGACGAGCATCATCGCCATCGACATGCTCTCGGCGAGTTCGACGTCCTCGGTCACGTCCGATGTGGTGATCAGCGGCTCGGGCAGCCACTGGCCGACGTAGGCCTCGCGGCGTCGCTTCACGGTGCGCAGCCGGTTGAGCGCCTGCCGCGTCGTGATCCGTACCAGGTACGCCCGCTGGTCGCTCACCCGCCCGAGGTCTACGGTGGCCCAGCGCAGCCAGGTCTCTTGAAGTACGTCCTCGGCATCGGCCGCGGAGCCGAGCATCTCGTAGGCGACGGTGAACAGCAGGTTCCGGTGGGCGATGAACGCCTCCGTCGCCAGGCCGGTGGTGTCGTCGGTCATCTCAGGGCCTCACTTCTGGCATGGACGGCAGGACGGCTCAGCCACGGGCGGCTTCTCCGCTTCCGACCGGGCGGGTCGCTGTCTCGTTGCCCGATTCCGGTGTGTCGGTCAGGCGTTGCCTTCGAGTGGGCAGGCCGAAGGTGGGGTGGGAGGTGGTCCACAGCGACATGCTGAGGATGCCGGCCTTGATCCGCGCGGCTTTCCGGCCACCCAGGTACTTCGGCTTCGCCTGGGCGTCATGGCCGACCATCTGCAGGATGCCGTCGCGCCGCCCGAGGCTGATGTGGTTGCCCACGTACTCCAGCCCGGTCTGCTTGATCTTGCCGCCGGTCAGGCGGGCCACGATCGCGGCCGTCGCCTGTCGTCCGGTGTAGCCGGCCGAGGCGCAGGACATCGGCAGGGGAAGGCCGTTGTCGCCGAGGGTGTGGGCGCTGTCGCCGACGGCGTACACGTTCGGGTGTGATACCGAGCGCATGGTGCGGTCGACGACGATCCGGCCGCCGTCGGTGACCTCGAGGCCGGCGTCGGCGGCGATCGGGGCGACCGCGAACCCGGCCGTCCACACGGTCGCGTCGGACGGCAGGGCGGTGCCGTCCGCGCAGAGCACCCGCTTCGCTTCGACGCTTTCCACGCCGGCGTGCTCCAGGACGGTGATGCCGAACCGGTCGCAGGCCTGACGCAGGTGGTCGCGGGCCCCGGCGGAGAGCGGAGTGGCCAATGCGCCTCGGGCGATCAGCGTCACCGACAAGCCGGGCCGGGACTCGGCGACCTCGGCGGCGGTCTCGATCCCGGTCAGCCCGTCGCCGACGACCACCACCTTCCCGCCCTCGCCCCGCGCCTCCAGATCGTCCAGGCGGTCACGCAGCCGCAGTGCGGAGGGACGGCCTGCGACGTCGAAGGCGTGCTCGGCGACACCGGGGACACCGCGGTCGTCGCCGTGGCTGCCCAACGCGTAGACGAGCGTGTCGTAGCCGACCTCACCGCCACCGTCGGTGCCGGCTACGGCGACGACCCGGCGCTCGGGTTCGATGTCGGTGACCTGGGCCAGCCGCAGCCGGATCCCGGTTCCCGTGAAGACGTCGGCGAGCCGTGGGGCCTCGATCTCCTGGCCGGCTGCGAGCTGGTGCAGCCGCAGCCGCTGTACGAAGTCCGGCTCGGCGTTCACCACGGTGATCTCGGCATCCGACGGGGCCAGCCGCCGAGCCAGGGTCCCGGCGACGTAGGCACCGGCGTAACCGGCGCCGAGTACGACGATGCGGTGCTTCGTGCCGTTCCTGTCAGACATGGCTTCCTCCTCTGTCTGGGGGTGGTCGGACACAAGACACCGGACCATCGCCCCCTGTGACAGGAAGTGACCCGGATCACCTTCCGGAGGGGCCAGGCGAGGCGCGGAAGCGAGGGCAAGCGCTTCCAGGAGATCGACGCTGTGCCCGCTGCCCCGACCGCTGTCACCGAACTCGTCTCCTCCCACTCGCCGTTCCCGTCACGGCCCTCCGAGCTCGCCGACCTGATCGCCAAGGCGGCCGCCGGAGCGTAGTGCATCCGCGCCGCGGCGATGCCCACGGCATCGGGTTCGGTTCGTGCCCGGTGCCCGATGGCGTACTGACATGCCACCGTGGTGGCATCCGCGTGATGAGCGGGCAGGCGCCCGGGAATGCCGCCCGGCGGGCGACGGCAGGACGAACGGACCGGTGATGCGGCTACCGGTTCACCCGTGTTCCGAGGTGTCGCGGCCGGGCGTGCCCCGCGGTCCTCGCGGTGGAGCGCCGGAACCGGCCCGGACCCGGGCTGGTCGGGACAGGCCGCGGTGGCACACCGGTCACCGGCGGGCCGCGCAGCGGGTCAAGCCGTGGGTCAAGCCGTGGGTCAATCCGTGCCGGACGCCAGGCCGACGCGGTAGGCGAGGACGACGGCCTGGACCCGGTCGCGCAGGCCCAGTTTGGCCAGGATGCGGGAGACGTAGGTCTTGACCGTCTCGGGGGTGATGAACAGCTCCGCGGCGATCTCCGCGTTCGACAGGCCCCCGGCGATCTGCCGAAGCACCTCCAGTTCGCGCGGGGTCAGGGCCTTGACGACCTCCTCGCGGGCCGGACGGGCGCTGTCGGTGGGGCGGAGATGTCCGGCGAAGTGGCCGATGAGGTGGCGGGTGACGGCGGGCGCGAGCAGCGCCTCGCCCCGGGCGACCGTGCGGATACCGGCCACCAGCTGGGCGGGCGGGGTGTCCTTGAGGAGGAAGCCGCTGGCGCCGGCCTTGAGGGCGTCGTACACGTACGCGTCGACGTTGAAGGTGGTGACGACCAGTACCTTCGGTGGGTCCTCGGCATCGGGACCGGCCAGTTGCCGGGTGGCTTGGATGCCGTCGAGCAGCGGCATGCGGATGTCCATCACGACCACGTCGGGGCGCAGCCGCCGCGCGGTCTGGACCGCCTCGTGCCCGTTCTCGGCCTCGCCTACGACCTCCATGTCGGGCTGAGAGGAGAAGATGGTGACGTAGCCGGTCCGCACCAGTGCCTGGTCGTCACAGACGAGGACACGGATGTGCCTCGGGTCAACGTAGCTCACTTGCTCACTCCTGGAATTCCTTTACCGGCTTGGGCGGGATGCTCGCACGGACCTCGAACCCGCCGTCGGGCCGGGGTCCGGCCTCCAGGTCACCATCGAGCATCCGTACCCGTGCGCGCAGCCCGGCCAGCCCCCTGCCGCCGCCCGTGGCCGGTTCCCGTACCGCCGCCGGGGGGCTGTCGGATCCGGCGGTGGTCACGGTGAGCTCGATGCGCTCCTCTCCGTACCGGACCCGGACCCGGGTCGGCTGCCCGGCCGCGTACTTCATGGCGTTGGTGAGTGCTTCCTGCACCACGCGGTAGGCGGCGAGTTCCACGTCCACGGCCTGCGGGCGCCGTTCGCCCTCTTCGGCGAACTCGACGTGCTGGCCCGACCTGCGGGCCTGGGCCACCAGGTCCCCCAGCCGTCCCAGGGTGGGCACCCGGTCCGCGTCGCGCGTCGATCCGGTGGACGGGGAATCGCCGGTTGCCTCCAGTACGCCGAGGAGGTAGCGCAGTTCGGTCAGGGCTCGTCGGCCGGTGTCGCTGACCGCCACCAGTCCCTCGCCGGCCCGGTCCGGCGCGGAAGTGAGCAGGAACTGCGCGGCGTCGGCCTGGACCACCATGGCCGTGACGTGGTGGGTGACCACGTCGTGCAGCTCGCGGGCGATCCGGGCTCGCTCGGCCGCTGTGGCCACCTCGGCGGCCAGCCTCCGCCGCTTCGCTTCTTCCGCCCGCCGCATGCGTACCGTGCTGCCCACCAGCCAGACCGCGGCCAGCGTCAGATAGAAGGTGGAAAAGACCGTGACGCCCTGCGGTGAGCCGAGATGGTGCAGGACGACGGCCAGGGCGGCGTAGCCCGCGCTCGCCGCAGCCACCAGGGCGGGGCGGAAGCGGATCTGGTGGGCCCCGGCCGAGTACAGGGCCGCGTACAGGCCCAGGCTGGCGAACGTGGTGGCATAGCCCAGCGCCTGGTGCGTGGCGAACGCGCCCGCGACGACGGCCAGGGTGGCGGCGGGCCATCGGCGGCGGAAGGCCAGTGGCAGGGTCTGGGCCAGGATCAGCAGGACGCCGACCGCGTCCGCCGGCCGCTGGGGCAGATCGCCGATCTGTGCCCCGAGGTTCGACAGGGCCGACACGAAGGCGAGCAAGGCCAGCGCCAGGGCGAGGACACCGTCCTTGAAGGAGGCGCCCCGCCCCTTCCACCAACCGATCGGCGCCCGGAGTCGCGGAAGGCTCCAGGTCACCTGACGGGACATCATTTGCGTATTCTCCGGTCTCAGCGCCGGGCTCGCCGCCGGGGGAACAGGCCGCCGGCCCGGCGGGCGAGGACGAACATCGGGATGGTGATCAGCACGCTGAGGAGCACGGGTACCATCGACGCCTCAAGTCCGAAGATACCGCCGGTCAGCAGCGTGGAGCCGTGGGCCTCGACCGTGAACAGGCCGTCGGGGGTGTGCCCGGACAGCGGAATGCCGGCGAGCTGCTGAACGGTGTTCCAGGCGAAGTGCAGGCCCGCGACGAACCAGATGCTGCGCCTCCACATGTACGCGAAACCGAGCATCACGCCCGCCTGGAGGGCTATCGCCAGCGCGCTCCACAGGCTCGCCCCCGCCCCGCCCAGGTGAGCGGCGCCGAAGAACACCGCGGTGACCGCGATCGCGATCCGGCTGCCCCACCGCTGCTCCAGGCCCTGCAGGAGAAGACCGCGGAACATCAGCTCCTCAGTGACCGCGGTGCCGATCTGCACCATCACCGCGGAGCCGGCCACCGCGAACAGTCCCCTCCCGGCCCAGGAGATGGAATAGCCCCCCAACAGGGCGATCAGTACCAGGGATGTGAGGATGAAGCCCAGGCCGATCGCCCCGCCCCGCAGCGCCTCGCGCACGGCACCGGGCCGGGCGATCTCCGAGGTGTCACGCCCCGCGAGCCGGCGCATCACCAGCGCGTACACCGCCACCGCGGCGGCAGCACCCAGTACCGGCACCGGACCCGGACCCGTAGCGGTGAGACTCGCCACCAGACCGACCCCGACCAGCCCGGTCGCCGTCCAGCCGAGCGGGGAGCGCAGGAACCGGCCGCCCCGGCCGACCGGCCCGGTGCCCGGAGCGGGTTCCGCTTCGTGCCGGGCAGTGAATGTCGTGCTCATGGCGACCTCCCCTTGTGGCGGTGGTCGCACCGGCGGCGACCTGACAACCACGCTAGGAATCCGCCGACGTCCGCGGATCACCCGCCGATGGACAGCCCGGTTCGCTCTCACGGGGGATGCGCCACTCCTGCCCGCCCGCTCCGGCCCATGTCGCTACGGCGCGCAGCCGCGGCACGAACAGGTTCAAGCGTCCCAGGAAGGTCAGGCACCACAGCCGCTTGCGTCGCGCGCCCAGCTTCGCGTGGTCAGTGTGCCGATTCGGGCGCCGTACGGGAATGAGCTGTGCCGCGTCCTCGGGTGATTGCGTGCCGACTCACGATGCGTTCCGCATCCCGGCTGCGGCCCTCGTGTTGAGCGGGGCTCAGTTGCCCAGGTGGGCGGAGACGGGGTTGGGGGTCCCTGGCGGTGAGGTAAGCGGCGCTCGGGATGTGGTCGGTGTTGCCGTGCAGCGCGATGGAGGTTGGGCCCTGGAGGCCGTCGGCGGCGGTCAGGACGGTGGTGCGGGTGCCGTCGGGCCGGATCAGGGCGATCCGGTTGACGGCGCGTCCGCGGGTTCGGGCAGGGTGGCCGGGATCCGTACCGCTTCCGGCGCGGGAGACTGCGGCAACCTGGCGAGCCTTGGCAAGGGTGCCGGTTCGTTCATGAGGGCCGCAACCCCTGAAGGAGCGGCTCGATCAGCCTTCGAGGGTCGTAGCGCGGGTCGCTGTCGCGTCCGATGCAGAGGTTGCCGATGCCGCGCATGAGTTCGTAGGGCTGTATGCCGGGACTGATCTCGCCGGCGGCGACGGCGGCGTCGAGCAGCTGGGCGCAGACGGGCATCAGCCGGTCGAGGAAGTGGGTGTGCAGCGTGGCGAAGCGGTCACGGTCG
Organism: Streptomyces sp. SCSIO 30461; assembly: GCF_037023745.1. NCBI lineage: Bacteria > Bacillati > Actinomycetota > Actinomycetes > Kitasatosporales > Streptomycetaceae > Streptomyces > Streptomyces sp. SCSIO 30461. The sequence goes on along the minus strand of NZ_CP146101.1, from coordinate 7,967,169 downwards.
GACTGGAGGGCGTCGGCGAGTCCGTGCTTGGTGACCAGGAAGTCGGTGAAGAGGTCGACCCACTGGCGCAGCGCGTCGAACGGGGAGACGGCGTCGGCCAGCAGCTTCGGGCCGGCTTCGGCGCATGCCTCGATCTGGTGGTGATATACGGCGGTGACCAGGTCCGCCCGAGTGGGAAAGTGGCGGTAGAGCGTCCCCAGCCCGACGCCCGCCCGGGCGGCGATTTGGCGGATCGGTGCGTCGATCCCCGAAGTGACGAACACCTCCGCTGCGGCGTCGAGAAGCGTCTGCTGGTTGCGTACCGCGTCCGCTCGCTTGCTGCGGGCTGACGCTCCTCCGGCCGGGCCTGCTGTGGGCACCACGCTCTCCTTCCGGCGACCATTGACGAAACGGATCAGCGTTCCATATCTTAAATGGAACAACGATCCGCTTTCAGGCTAGCTGACTGCGGGCACTCCGCCACACCCGCCGCCGTCCGCAGACGGCGGCAGGCGTCATCGAAGGGCATGCTCCTCATGAGCGAATCCGCTCACACAGCCGACACCCTCCACTCACCCACCCCTGTGTTTTCGGTCAGCCCGGTGGTGCTGCCGGCCCCCGGCCGCGCCGTGGACCTCCAGGTGCGCATCTCCGCGCCGGTGACCGGGAGCGAGCTGCCGGTCATCCTCCTCTCGCACGGTCTCGGCTTCTCCAACAACCTCTCCTCGCTGAACGGCTACGCCCCGCTCGCGAACTTCTGGGCTGCCCGCGGCTTCGTCGTGATCCAGCCCACCCACCTGGACTCCAGGACGCTGAGCCTGGAGCCCGACGCCCTCGGGGCCGTCGCACACTGGCGTACCCGGGCCCAGGACATGACGCGTGTCCTCGACCAGCTCGACATGATCGAGGATGCCGTCCCGCAGCTCGCCGGCCGCCTCGACCGGAGCCGGGTCGCCGTCGCCGGACACTCCATGGGCGGGCACACCGCGAGCCTGCTTCTCGGCGCCCGCCTCACCGATCCCCACGACGGAACGACGGTGAACCTGGCCGACCCCCGGATCAGGGCGGGCATCTTGCTTGCCGCGCCCGGCCGGGGCGGCGACGCCCTCACCCAGTTCACCGTCGAGAACTACTCCTTCTTCCTGACCACCGACTTCTCCACGATGACAACGCCCGCGCTCGTGGTCGCCGGAGACAAGGACGACTCCGCCTTCCTGACGGTCAAAGGCCCGGACTGGCACACCGACCCCTACGTCCTCTCCCCCGGCCCCAAGTCCCTGCTCACCCTGTTCGACGCGGAGCACGGGCTCGGAGGGGTCTCCGGATACGACGTCGCCGAAACAACGGACGAGAACCCCGAGCGGGTCGCCGCCCTCGCCACGCTCGCCTGGGCCTACCTGCGCAGCGAGCTCTACCCCGGGGACTCCGCCTGGCAGGCAGTCTGCGACGAAGTGACGGCCGGTCCCAACCCGCTCGGACGGGTCGAATCCAAGTAGGTCCGTGCAGGCCGGCTCCATGAGACGGCTCCGCATTCGGGTTCCCCGTGAGGTCTGGGACGGGCTGCCGCCCGCCTCGCCTGATCAGGCGGCTTGGCCGTAGCCGACCGGGGCGGGTGAGACTGAGGCACGCGCCAGGCATGCCGGAACTCCGCAGCGCGGACAGTCACGACCCCGGCACGTGGCGGCGCATCCGCTGTGTCAGCGGCGAAACTCAGCAGGCGCTGGGTTTCGGAAACGGCCACGGCGATGGGGTGGCTCTTACGCCCGGCAGCAGGGTTTCCGGATCATCCAGCCGCGGACCTCAGCGACCTGATCAACCAGCCGGACATCGCGGATTCAACCTGAGTGATGCCCGACGCGTATACGGAATTGCGGTACGGGCCGTGGTTTTTCGCGCAGGGTGTTAGCGTGTTTATATGACCGCCTCGCTCTTGTTTCTTCGTGAGTTCATCAGGTCGCCTCTGATGACGGGAGCGGTGATGCCCAGTTCTCCGGAACTCGCCAGGCAGATGACTCTTTCCGTGCCCGAGCGTGGCAACCCTGTTGTCGTTGAACTCGGGCCAGGCACGGGCCCCGTCACCGACGCTATCCAGCGGCGGTTGTCCGGGCGGGGAAAACACCTGGCCATCGAGATGAACCCGCACCTCGCCGAGGTCGTCGCGCGACGGTTCCCAGAGGTGGACGTTATTCTGGGAGACGCGACCTCGCTGCCCCGCCAACTCGCTGTGCGGGGGTTGACCGCCGCCGACGTGATCGTGAGTTCGCTGCCCTGGACGGCCTGCAGAGGGAAATTTCTCTCCGCGGTCTGCCAATCGCTTGATTCTGCTGGGGTGTTCACTCAATTTTCGTACGTCTGGACTTGGTGGGCTGCACCGTCAAAGCGCAGGCTGAACGATATACAGAACGCATTCGAAGAGGTTGTGGTCAGTCGCACTGTCTGGAGAAATGTGCCTCCAGCTTTGATCTACATAGCTCGCCGAAAGCGAATGTGATAAGCGGCAAATGGTAGGCGGGGCGGAAAAAGACGAGTGTCAGTCGGCTGAGACCGGAATCCGCCGGTCCGGATCAGGTTGACGGTGGGAGGGGTGGCTTGGTTCTCCATCATCCAGATGCCTGTGACCGACCTGATCGTTCGGCTGTGCTGGTCTTCCCAGGGACGAGCACGGGCGGCGCTTCGTGCGGGACGCTCGCCTTGCCGTCGCCGGGCAGGCCACCGGCCAACCGGCGGGCCGAGAAGCAGCTGGCGCAGGGTGAGCATGCGGTTGCCGCGGGCGGCGGTGGTGCACTGGCCGCAGCAACAGAGGCGGCGGCGGCCGCCAAAGCAGCCCGCCGGAGGTGATGCACAGCGGACACGGCACCGCCACGTGTCGGGTCCGGGCCGAGACCACCACCACCGCGTCGCCGCCGTCCGCCATGTCCTCGATGACCAGCGCCGATAGCCCAAAAAACACCTTCCCCATAAGGGAGTTGACATCCATCACGAGATCATGACCAATGGAGGCCACTCGGCGTCACCACCGACTACGGGCCAGAGCCGATCGTTTGACAGACCCCATCCTGGACATCACCAGCAACCCGGACACTCACGGAACTTGATCAAGCCCTGACGGAGACCACGGCCGGGCAGGACGTCCTGCCCGGCCGTGGCGGCTACCCTCAAAGTCGTCAGTACTTCACGTTCCGCAGGTGGAAAACCACGCGGTAGGACGAGTCGTTCAACCGGCTGAAATCGGCGTAGCCCGTCACATAGGCGTAGAGGCCCGTGCCGCCGGTGACCGCTTCCGTGAATTCGTCCGGCTGCTGATTCTCCGGGTCCGTCTTGATCCCCTGCACGGTGATCTGCCCACGCGGCGTGTCGAAGGTCTCGATGCACTGCGATACGGAGTCCGGCGTTTCGACGGCCATGATCAGGCACTGCACCCCGAAGGTCCCGAACGGCTTCCCCGTGCCGTAGAGGGAGTTCTTGCCCGTGAATCCGAACTGTGTGCCGGCCACAGCGTCCGGTGGTACACCGAACGTCCCGGTTGTCTCGCTCACGATGTCCAGAACCTTCCCGCCGCGGGGGGTGGCTTCCTTGGTAGCCATGGCGGTGGTAGTCGTCAGCATCGCGGCGGACAGTGCCAGCGCGCCCACTGCGAGCGTGCCCTTGGGCCTCAAGAGGTTCATGTGCGTCCTTCCAGTAGAGAGAGACCTAGACCTAGCCCAACCTGCAACGTGGGCTTGGGTGGCGCCAGCGCAGATCCCTGCCCCTGGTCTGTCCGGGTCTGCAATGCCGCGCAATGGCGTAGTCGAGCGTGGGCTGTGTCGCTGCGCGAGCCGTAGCGTTGGCGAGACGGCTCACTCCTCGCCGTGCTGCTGAGTGAAAGTCAGGCGTTGCGTGGAGTCACCAGACCGGACTCGTAGGCCAGGATCACGAGTTGGGCGCGGTCGCGGGAGTGGAGCTTGGTCATGGCCCGGTTGATGTGGGTCTTCGCGGTCATCCGGGTGATCACCATCCGGTCGGCGATCTCGTCGTTGGACAGGCCCTGCGCGACCAGGGCGACGGCCTCGCGTTCCCGGTTGGTCAGCTCCTCCAGCCCCGTGCAGGTAGGGGTGTCGAGGGGCTGGGCGACGTACCGGTTGATCAGCTTGCGGGTGATCGACGGCGCGAGCAGGGCGTCGCCGCGCGCGGCGACGCGTACGGCGTGGAGGAAGTCTTCCGGCAGGACGTCCTTGACGAGGAATCCGGTCGCTCCCGCGCGCAGTGCGTCGAAGACGTACTCGTCGAAGCCGTAGTTGGTGAGGATGACGACGTGCACTCCGGCCAGGGCCGGGTCGGCGGCGATGCGCCGCGTCGTCTCGATGCCGTCCATGACGGGCATCTGGACGTCGATGAGCGCGATATCGGGCAGGTGTTCCTCGACCAGCGCCAGGCCGTCCCTCCCGTCGCCGGCCTCGGCCACCACCTCGATGTCCTTCTCCAGGTCGAGGAGGGCGCGGAATCCGCTGCGGATGAGCGGCTGGTCGTCCACCAGCACGACACGGATCACGAGGTTCGCTCCACGGGGAGTTCGGCCTGGACGGTGAAGCCGCCTCCTGGGCGCGGTTCGGCGCGCAGCCGGCCGCCGAGGGCGGTGACCCGCTCACGCATGCCGAGCAGCCCGAAGCCAGGGGTGGGGACCGTGTCCGGCGAGGCCGTGCCGTCGTCGTCAACGCGTATCGCGACGGCGTCCGGGCGCAAGTCGATTCCGACCGATGCCGTGGCGGCGTGGGCGTGCCGGGCGATGTTGGTGAGTGCCTCCTGAACGACCCGGTAGACGGTCCGGTCCACCGCGGCCGGCACATCGTGCGGCCGTCCCTCGACCTTCAGCGCGACGTTCAAGCCGATCTTGCGCGCCTGTGCCACGAGGTCCGGGACGTCGTCGAGCCCGCGTGGCGGGGCGGTTCCATCGTCGCGCAGAGCCTCCAGGGTCGCGTGCAGTTCCCGGCTCGCCTCGCGTCCGGCCGTCTGGATCGCCAGCAGGGCCTCCGGTACCTGTTCACCCCTCTTGCGGGCCACGTGCACGGCGACTTCGGCCTGCACCTTGATGACCGAGATCTGGTGGGTGAGCGAATCGTGGAGCTCTCGCGCTATGCGTAGCCGCTCCTCGTCGGCACGCCGCCGCGCGGTCTCCTCCCGGGTGCGTTCGGCCTCGTCCGCGCGCCGCTCGGCCTGCCGCAGTGCCTCGCCGGCGGCCCCGGCGGCGATCAGCCAGGCGATCTCCAGGGCGCCCCGTGACTGCGCGAGCGCGCCGCCCAGGTCGCTCATGCCGGAGACCAGGGCGGCGAGGGGGAGGGCGGCGAGCATGGCGACGCCGGCTGCGATCGTGAGCGTACGGTGGCCGGCCCGTACGGCCGCGTACACGGCGAACAGGTAGGCGACGGCGGGCACGTCGAAGCCGGCCGCCTGGTACCCGACCGCGCACAGGCCGGTGACGGCCAGGACGGTGACCGGGGCACGGCGGCGCGCGACGAGAACGAGGCCGCCGACGGCGAGGAGCGCGTAGCCAAGCAGGCTGACCGGGTCGAGGCCGGTGGTGAAGCGTTGCCTGGAGAGGCCCGTGATCAGCAGCGCCGCACCTACGCCGATGGCGATCGCGATGTCCACGATGGCCGCTCGTGACTCGGCTCGCGGACCGGACCGTGCTGTGCTGCTCATGCGCGCAACCTACCCAAGTAGCGCTTCTGGCGAGTCCGTCCGACGGACGAGAGGACGGCTACCGCGCGCGCAGTACCTCCGCTTTGCCTGCCGCGTCCGTGGCAGTGCGAAGTGTCTGCGTCTGTCGGACGACCAGAGGCAGGCCCGGCGGACATGCTCGGAAGGCATTCATCGCAGGAGGAGAAGGAGCACGTCATGTCCGTCCGATACGCGCTTGCCGAGGTCCAGCCGGTCGCTGCCAGTGTCTTCCATGTGAGCGCCGGGCGGGCGGGCGCCACCACGGCCGCGGTGCTCGGGCTGATCGGTGTGGCCGCCGGCTGGCGGGCTCTCCGCCGCTCCTGGCGGCCCGGGGCAGCCGTGGCTCTCTCGGCTGGGCTGATCGCCATGGCTCTTGGCGGGCTCGTCGCGGCCACCGCGTCCGGTGGCCTCGGTACTGGCAACGGCCTGGGCGGAGCCTATGTCGGCCTGTTGGTGGGGCTGATCGCGACCGCCCTGGGTGGGCGGGCTCTGGCTCGCTTCCGGACGACCGGCTGACCGCTGGGCCCGGCTGACCGCTGCGCCTGGGAAGGGGGGCCAACCCCGCTTTGGGAAGGCGAACTCGCCCTGCAGGCGGTCGTGTCCCGCGACGTGGTGTAGGGGATCAAGATCTGTGCGTTCCGGTACGCGGCCCGTGGTGATCTCCATCGGCGCAGCAGCCCACCAAGCCTGCCGGTGAGGCAGGTTGGGCGCCCGGCAGGGCGGAGCCGCCGTCCCTGGCCTGCGGATTCCGGCGCCTTGATCCTCTACACCACTTGGCGGGACGCCATCCTGCAGGCGGCAACTGTATGCCAGGTCATGCGAAAAGGGTCTCGTGATGTGAGACGTCGCCCCGCACGGGTGTTGCTGGCCGCACTGGAAAGGCCCTCTGGTCAGGGTATTCCTGCGAGTTGGAGCACGGGGAGGGCACGGCAAGGGCTGAGAGGTCTAGACAGCAAACAAGCCCCAGGTCGCTGACCGGAAAACTCGGGGGTTCGACGGGCATGGCGATGTGGCCCCTGGGGCTGTGCCGACGGGGTTGAGGGGCGGTGCGGTGGTGTGTCAGGCGCCTGCCGGGGTGAGGGTGACGTCGTGGCCGAGGGCGGTGAGCTGGCGGACGAGGTCGCGGGTCTTGCGGGCGGGATCGAGGTTCTTGGTGTGCCAGTCGGGGCCGAGGTCGCGGTAGCGGGCGGTGGGGTCGTTCAGGAGGTGCCAGACCGTGACCAGGATGGAGCGGGCGACGGCGACCAGTGCTTTGAGGTGGCCTCGGCGTTTGACGATGCGGCGGTAGCGGGCGCCGAGGAAGGTGTCGGTGCGGGCGGCGGAGATGGCGGCTTCGCCGAGTGCTCCGCGCAGCCAGGGGTTGCCTTTGCCGGCGGGTCCGGAGGTGTTCTTCGGGCCGGACTGGAAGGTGCGTGGGGATAGGCGGGCCCAGGAGGCCAGGTGGTCGGCGGTGGGGAACACGCTCATGTCGGTGCCGATCTCGGCGAGGATGACCTGGGCGGTGGCCGGTCCCACCCCGGGGATCTCGTCCAGGCGCTCGACGTCGGTCAGCGGCATCAGCATGCCCTGACCGGGCCGGTCGTCGTCCCTGTCACCGTCCCTGTCGTCGTGGGTCGTGGACAGCTCGGTGAGACGGGTGGTGATGCGGGCGGTGAGCTTGTCGATCTGCATGGTGAGGTAGTCGACGGTGTCCAGCAGCATCCGCAGCATGAACGCGTGGTGTTCCTCGAACCCGCCCGCCAGTGCCTCTTGAAGGGCCTGGGGGCTGGCTTTGATGGTGCCGTGTGCCAGGTCGGCCAGGGCCCTGGGGCTGCGTTCGCCCGCGATCAGCGCCTCGAGCATCGCGCGGCCGGAGACGCCGAAGATGTCGGAGATCACCGAGGACAGCTTGATCTGCGCGTCCTCCAGGAGCTTCTCCGCGCGCTGCTTGTGCCGGGTGCGCTCGTGGGTGAGGACCGCGCGGGAACGGGTCAGGTCCCGCAGCTCCCGCACCGGCTTTGGCGGCACGAACGAGGCTCTGAGCATGCCGCGTTCGGCGAGCTTGGCCAGCCACACCGCATCGAGCCTGTCGGTCTTCGGGCGGCCAGGCACGTTCTTCACGTCACGCGCGTTGACCAGCCAGCATTCAAGCCCCCGCGCCTCCAGGAGAAAGAAGAACGGCTTCCAGTACGTCGAGGTCGCTTCCATGACCACCCGGGTGACGCCCTGGCATATCAGGTGGTCCGCGAGATCCAGGATGGCGCCGCTGGTCGCGGCCACGTGCCACACACGCTGTACTCTCCGGCCGGGCTTGTCCTCGTGCGGCACCCGGGTGCACACCATCCCGGATGCCTTGGCGATATCGATCGCCGCGACCCGCTCCACCAGCTCCGGTCCCTGCTCGCTCTCCTCGGCATCCGTCTCCGCCACGGGCGCGTGCCCCTTCCCCCTCGTTCCGTTCGTACAGGCGGCGCCCGCCCCAAGGGGCCACGGGGAAGACGAAATCTGACCGGCGTGCTCTACGGCAACAAGGCAAGGCCCCGCAGCGGCCCCTGCACCAGACTGACCTACGGGCTTGGTGTCCCAACGAGCAACCGGAGTCGGCGAGCGGGCGCCGCGATCATGTTTTCACGCCGGCAAGGCGTTCCCCGACAGGGACCAGAAGGGCTGACCGGAAAACTCGGGGGTTCGACGGGCATGGCGATGTGGCCCCTGGGGCTGTGCCGACGGGGTTGAGGGGCGGTGCGGTGGTGTGTCAGGCGCCTGCCGGGGTGAGGGTGACGTCGTGGCCGAGGGCGGTGAGCTGGCGGACGAGGTCGCGGGTCTTGCGGGCGGGATCGAGGTTCTTGGTGTGCCAGTCGGGGCCGAGGTCGCGGTAGCGGGCGGTGGGGTCGTTCAGGAGGTGCCAGACCGTGACCAGGATGGAGCGGGCGACGGCGACCAGTGCTTTGAGGTGGCCTCGGCGTTTGACGATGCGGCGGTAGCGGGCGCCGAGGAAGGTGTCGGTGCGGGCGGCGGAGATGGCGGCTTCGCCGAGTGCTCCGCGCAGCCAGGGGTTGCCTTTGCCGGCGGGTCCGGAGGTGTTCTTCGGGCCGGACTGGAAGGTGCGTGGGGATAGGCGGGCCCAGGAGGCCAGGTGGTCGGCGGTGGGGAACACGCTCATGTCGGTGCCGATCTCGGCGAGGATGACCTGGGCGGTGGCCGGTCCCACCCCGGGGATCTCGTCCAGGCGCTCGACGTCGGTCAGCGGCATCAGCATGCCCTGACCGGGCCGGTCGTCGTCCCTGTCACCGTCCCTGTCGTCGTGGGTCGTGGACAGCTCGGTGAGACGGGTGGTGATGCGGGCGGTGAGCTTGTCGATCTGCATGGTGAGGTAGTCGACGGTGTCCAGCAGCATCCGCAGCATGAACGCGTGGTGTTCCTCGAACCCGCCCGCCAGTGCCTCTTGAAGGGCCTGGGGGCTGGCTTTGATGGTGCCGTGTGCCAGGTCGGCCAGGGCCCTGGGGCTGCGTTCGCCCGCGATCAGCGCCTCGAGCATCGCGCGGCCGGAGACGCCGAAGATGTCGGAGATCACCGAGGACAGCTTGATCTGCGCGTCCTCCAGGAGCTTCTCCGCGCGCTGCTTGTGCCGGGTGCGCTCGTGGGTGAGGACCGCGCGGGAACGGGTCAGGTCCCGCAGCTCCCGCACCGGCTTTGGCGGCACGAACGAGGCTCTGAGCATGCCGCGTTCGGCGAGCTTGGCCAGCCACACCGCATCGAGCCTGTCGGTCTTCGGGCGGCCAGGCACGTTCTTCACGTCACGCGCGTTGACCAGCCAGCATTCAAGCCCCCGCGCCTCCAGGAGAAAGAAGAACGGCTTCCAGTACGTCGAGGTCGCTTCCATGACCACCCGGGTGACGCCCTGGCATATCAGGTGGTCCGCGAGATCCAGGATGGCGCCGCTGGTCGCGGCCACGTGCCACACACGCTGTACTCTCCGGCCGGGCTTGTCCTCGTGCGGCACCCGGGTGCACACCATCCCGGATGCCTTGGCGATATCGATCGCCGCGACCCGCTCCACCAGCTCCGGTCCCTGCTCGCTCTCCTCGGCATCCGTCTCCGCCACGGGCGCGTGCCCCTTCCCCCTCGTTCCGTTCGTACAGGCGGCGCCCGCCCCAAGGGGCCACGGGGAAGACGAAATCTGACCGGCGTGCTCTACGGCAACAAGGCAAGGCCCCGCAGCGGCCCCTGCACCAGACTGACCTACGGGCTTGGTGTCCCAACGAGCAACCGGAGTCGGCGAGCGGGCGCCGCGATCATGTTTTCACGCCGGCAAGGCGTTCCCCGACAGGGACCAGAAGGGCTGACCTGCATAAACGTGCGACGATGGTTGCGGCTTGGTTGCTTCCGCGCCCCCTTGTTGACCGCTGTTTACCGCCCCTACTGGCACGTTATGGCGCGCGCCTCCCGGCGGGAGCGTCGAGGTGGACGCCTCCGTGTGCGGGGTTGAGGGGTGCCGGGGCCAAGCCCCGAAGGCGGTCACGACGATCCAGGGCTCGGCGTGTCGGCGTGTGAGGGTGTCGACAAGTCGGGTTCGTCCGTCGGACTCGTCCATGTTGTGCGGGTCATGCTCGGCGTGCACACCGAAGGGTGACGCCCGTGGCAAGCAGGTGCACGGGTAGGTGGCGGGTCACTGCCAGAACACCTCCTCGACGATGATCTGCGGGTCGGCGGTGCGGCGGGTGAACGTGTAGTGGATCCAGCCTCGGCCGTGATCGAAGTAGCAGACGTACAGCCCGTTCGGCGCCGTCGACCGAAGCGGCGCGATACGGCAGCCGGGAGGGAGGTCCGGAACGTTGTCGATGCCGCGGAAATAAGGGTCCTCGGCGGTGACAAGTTCGGCTCGGATGCCGTCGATCAGGTCGCGTACCGGCTTGGGTAGGGAGTCGCGCGTGGTCCGGGCAGTATCGACCCAGTCCATCTGCCAGGGCGGCCCCATGAAGTCGCTCACTGGCCGGGCTCCGCCTTCCCCGCCTCGCGCCGAAGGTGAGCGGCCTGCGTGAGCAGCTGCGTGGCTTCGGCGTTCGTCGTCGCGTCGGTTGCCCGATGCTCCAGGTCGTGGATGTGCCGGTCGAGCGCAGGATCGCGGGCGATGGCGAACTCGGCCCACCACTGGGCGAGGAACGCCGGAACCGGGGCGATGTCGTGTGCGTCGCCGATGGCCCACTTCCAGTGGGCGTCGAAGTCGGCGAGGAGCTGCGGTGTGTGCTCGGCGATCGCGGCGCGCAGCGCCTTCGTGTTCCGCTCGGGCATCGGCGGGATGCCGGACGGCCTGGGGGCGGTCGTCATGCCGCCACCTCCTCCGTCTCGCTGCCCTCGGCGGCCTGCTTGGCCTTGTAGGCGGCGGCGAGGGTGGACGCGTACTGGGGTGTCCACTCCATGTGCCTGGCGACGGCCGGCGCTCCGCCGCGGCCGAGGTCTACGGCGATACGCCCCGCGGTCTCACGGAAGTGTGCGACGGCGTCGTCGGCAGCCTTCCTCGCCCGGTCCAGTTCGTGCTTCTGCGCGTCGGTCAGGGCGGCCTGCGGGGCTCGGGTGCGGGGCTTATGGGTCATGGGAGGAGTGTGTACCCCACGCCGGTAAACCGCAATGAAGGCTTGATGTTAAGAGAGTCGCTCGAAAGAGCCGATCTTGGATCGCTGCATAAACAACAGCAGGCCGGGCGGGGCGTGAGCCGCCTCTCTGGGCGCCTCGCGCTGATCGTGAGAGCAGTTGTCGGCCGACCGGTGCTGATCGCCGGCTGCCTCGTCGAGGACGACACCACTCCCGCCTGCTGGCGCGCGCTGCCTGCCGATCCTTCCACTCCGGCGAGGTCAAGCGACACTCGGAGCAGAGGAGTTGGTGGCATGCGAAAGGCACTCTGGGCGGGGCATTCCTGCGAGTTGGGGCACGCGGAGGGCGCGGCGGGCCCGAAGAGATCTAGACGACAGCGAAGGCCCTGGTCTGCGACCAGGGCCTTCGCTCAAGAGCGGGTGACGAGAATCGAACTCGCGCTCTGAGCTTGGGAATCACCCGGCACCTGGACCGTATATGTCGCCTGACCTGCAGGAACGTGCGATGACGGCTACGGCGTGGTTGCTTCGACGGCCCCCTTGTTGACCGCTGTTTACCGCCCCTACTGGCACGTTGTGGCACGCGCTCTCGTGGGGCATCAGGCGGCGATGCCGATGGGGTGGATCCCCGGTCGTTCGGTTGTCGACTCGGCGTGCCGCCGCCTGCGCATACGTTTCGAGGGATCTCGCCGGACCGGTGGCCGGCAGAGCAGCGGCGTGCGACGGCCTCGCTCCAGCAAGGGCGAGGTCAAGGCCCTGCGCATGTCGGCCTCGATCCGTCGGGCCCATTTGGATCGCCTGAGCCTCCTCGCCGCCCTGGCTCCCTGAATCACTCAGCTGTCGGACCAGGCGCGACGGGCCATGAGCTGCTTTAGGGCGAGGTCATCGGCATCGCGCGGAGGGCTGTAACCGTCAAGCTGTCGGCACTCTGCACATTCACCGCTGCCGCGCCGGTGTGTTCGCCCGGGTCTCTGCAAGCGGTCCCGAGTGAAACACGAAATAGACGATGGAGTTCTGGCGGCCGGACGCCACTTGTCGAATTCGCGGTTCCGCTTTGCGTAGCAGCGAATATATCGCTGCCCACAACTCGTTATCGATGCCTCAAGGCTTAGGCTGGGCCGTCCACATTTACCGGAACAAGAGGCTCCAGCCGCCTTGTCCTACTGTGCGAGTCTGTCTGAAAACCTCTCACGCCTAACGGCAGCTCATGAGTAGCATTCTTGCTGTCCTGATCGCGATGAAAGGACGTCGATGAAAGATTCTAAGAAAGTGGGTGTGAATTGGGCTAGTAGGGCAGGAGGAGCCTTGCTCGCCCTGCTAGCCGCGATGCTGCTCATGGTTGCAACCGCGACCAGCGCACAGGCGCACGTCGTCTACGAGCGTGACGAGGTCTGGGCCAACACCGACTCGACGAAGTGCCTCTATACCTACGCCGAGGTGTCTCACGGCGGCAGAGGGGGCTACGTCAAGTCCGAGGGGCTGTCCTCCTCCGGAATCCCGGCGGCCCAAGCGTGCATCCTGGTGTGGAACCGTCCAGCCGGTTACCTTGCGACGGGCTACAGGTACTGGAAGTGGAACGGCTCGCAATGGACCGTGTGTAGGGAGTACATGTCGGGCATCTACAACACCACGACGACCTCACGGGTGACTGGTTCGTACAACTTCGGGGTCGTCCCGCCATGCGGCGGCGGATACTACGCAACCACGGGCTACAGCGGGGTACTCTACGGCGGTCAATGGCTCGGAAAGAACGTCGGCGTGTGGTCTGGCCAGCACTTCATCGAACCGTAGAGCATCTCGATCAACGGGAGGAAGCGAATGGCGAGAAGAAGCAAAGCGGCGGCCGTCGCGGCTGCTGCGGCTTTACTGCTCGGTGGGATTATGTCGATCTCAGCGGCGGCATCAGGGCCGGATTCAGGGACCTCCGAACCTCCGCCCCGTCCACCGTGGGTCAACGCCGACGGAACCGTCGACGACAGCAAGATGCCCGACACCGTGCCCGTCGTGGGGCCGGACGGGAAGCCGCTCAAGGACGCCAAGGGCAAGGCGGTGCGCGTCGACCCGCGTTCCTTCGAGCCGGGGAAGGCTCCTTCGGAAAGGCGGGCCGCTCCCGGTGAGAGGCGCTGGACCGAGACAGACAAGAACGGGCGAATGGTTGAGCACGTAGAGGTCGAACCGACCGTGCCGGCCGCTGTCAACTGATCCGATCGGCGCGTGTCCGGTACAACGTTCGTTGTACCGGACACGCGCGTGGGGAGATTTCGCGATGTTCGTGGTGCCGTTGCTCGCAGGTGTCTGGATTCTCTTGATAGCAGTCGGCGTGATTGTCGATGCGGTTTACAGCAGCGTGTTCACCGTTGTTCTGTCTTTCGTGGGGATCGCGCTGATCGTCGCGGGAGTCCGAATGGCAGCGGGCAAGGCGTCAGCGGTGCGGTTGGCGCGTCGCAGTGCGGTACTGGGGCTGGCCGTTGTGGCGTTCCCTGCCGTTCTGGTCCTGTTGGGCTTCGCTTTTACGCGGGATGTGCAACGTCTGTTGCTTGCTTCCGACGTCCTGTGGTGGAGCGCTGCTGGAACGGTCCCGGCTCTGGTCGTCTTGCTGATGTGCCGGGAGAGGCGGGCGAGCGACTAGTGTCTCGTGATTCCGTTAGCATTACTTGATCTTGTGTGGCAGGGTGGCTTGGTATGGAGCTCTCCGTGGAACAGGTCGCCGAGTTGCGGGAGTTGGTGAACAGCAGGGACGTGCCTGCGGATGTCGCCACGCGGGGCCGGATCGTGCTGTGGTCGGGTGAGGGGCGCCGACGCAAGGACATTGCCGAGTTGCTCGGGGTGTCGCTGCCCACCGTGGACCGCTGGAAGACCCGTTATGCCGAGCAGGGCCTGGCGGGGCTGGACGGGGAGCGTCCCGGTGGTGCATGGGAGCAGGTACCGGCCCGGGTACGGGCCCGCGTGATCGCGCTGACGCGTATGACACCGCCGGACGGCACGGGGCTTTCGCACTGGTCCACACGGGAGTTGGCGAAGTACCTGGAGCGGACCGAGAACGTCACCGTGTCCTGGCACTACATCGCGCGCGTCTGGCGCGAGGAGAGCCTCAAGCCGCACCGCAGCGGCACCTTCAAGATTTCGAAGGACCCGGCGTTCGCGGAGAAGGTGGCCGACGTGATCGGCCTCTACCTCGCCCCGCCGGGCGGCGCGGTGGTCCTCTCGATCGACGAGAAGACGCAGATCGTGTGCCACGAACGCTGAAGGAGGCGTTGAGGTAGCTGCTTCTGGAAGCGGTGCTGTGTGAGAGATGGAGGTAGGTCCTCCGGGGTCGCCCTGCAGGGGGAGATCCCAAACCACCGCAGGCTGCGCCGGTTAAGTGCCGGGGTGGTGAGCGCTGCGGCAAAAGGCGCGACAGCGATCGCGTCAGGTATGGGTCAGAAAGGCGAGCGTGAGCGAACCGCTGATGACGTGTCGTAAATTTTCTCAGTGGCGTCGAAACCGGGGCATGATCTGGGCTCTGGGACAAGTCCGGGGGGAGCCTGCTGACTGCCCGGATGGCGTCCGGCATGGAGGCGGCGCGAGTCTGGCCCGGGCTCTTGCATGGAACGTGGGAACCTGTCGCCCCGATACTGCCGCCGGCCCGTTGGGCCGGAGGCGAGAGGGAGAACCCCAAGCGGACAAAACCGCGAGGAGTCGAGTACCGATGCGGGGCACGGGGGCGGACCGTCTCGTAGTAGCGATGAGGCCCGGTAATGCGGGCGGAGCGAAGGGGACGGATCGTCCGGATCTGCTTGGTGGCCAACCGGAGTGCCCGGGATGAACCAGACGAGCGGATCGAAGTCGTTCGAGATCTCGAAACACCTGGTGCTCGAGGCGTACTTGAGGGTCAAGGCCAACAAGGGCGCGGCGGGCGTCGACGGCGAGTCGATCGAGCAGTTCGAGGCTGACCTGCGGGGCAACCTCTACAAGCTGTGGAATCGCATGTCGTCGGGCTGCTACTTCCCGCCGCCGGTACGGATGGTGGAGATCGACAAGCCGGGAGGACGCGGGGTCAGGGTCCTCGGCGTGCCGACGGTCGCGGACAGAATCGCGCAGACGGTGGTGGCGATGGTGCTGGAGCCGCTGGTGGAGCCTGTGTTCCACCCGGATTCCTATGGCTATCGACCCCGGCGTAGCGCACTGGACGCGGTCGAGGCGTGCCGGGAACGGTGCTGGAGAACGGACTGGGTGATCGATATGGACATCCGGGGCTTCTTCGACAACCTCGATCATGATCTCGTCCTCAAGGCGGTCGCCCACCACACCGACCAGCGGTGGGTCCTGCTGTATGTGGAGCGGTGGCTGAAGGCCCCGCTCCAGCGGCCGGACGGCAGCCTGCTCGCCCGGGACCGCGGCAGCCCGCAGGGCTCAGCGGTCTCACCCGTGTTGTCCAACCTGTTCATGCACTACACGTTCGATGCCTGGATGGCCCGGGAGCACCCGGGCATCCAGTTCGAGCGGTACTGCGATGACGTGGTGGTCCACTGCCGCAACGAGGTCCAGGCGCATCGGGTGCGTCAGGCCATCGCCGAGCGGCTGGCCGAATGCGGGGGTCTGGAGCTGCATCCCCAGAAGACCCGCATTGTGTACTGCAAGGACAGGAACAGGCGTGGCTCAGCTGAGCACACCTCGTTCACGTTCCTGGGGTACGGGTTTCGCGTGCGCAGGCTCCGGACGAAGCGCGGGGAATACTTCTTCGGCTTCAATCCGGGGGTCAGTGACGAGGCCGCCAAGCTGATCCGGGTGCAGATCCGCCGTTGGCGGCTGCACCTGCGCAGTGACACGACCCTGGAGCAGCTCGCCCGGGAGATCAACCCGGTCGTGCGGGGCTGGATCAACTACTTCGGCCGGTTCCATCCGACCGCGTTGCGTTCCAGCCTCAACCGCATCAACGACTATCTGGTGCGGTGGCTCGTCCGCAAGTACAAGCGGTTCCGGCACAAGCGAGCGCGGGCGCGAGAGGCGCTGGGCCGTCACGCGCGACGGTTCCCAGGACTCTTTGCCCACTGGAAGCTCGTCACGCCGTAACCGTGCACGACTGGACGATGGGAGCCGTGTAAGCCGAGAGGTTTACGCACGGTTCTGAGAGCGGCGGCGGGTGAAATCCCCGCCGCCGACTCACCCAGGCGCTGGACCGAACCCAGCCGGTGCTGCCCGTCGCGTTCGCGGCGAGCGAGAAGCGCACCGCCGACTACGTCCGGCACGGCACCACGAACCTGTTCGCCGCCCTGAACGTGACCACCGGCGAAGTGCTCGGCGAGTGCAGGCCGACCCGGAACGGCAAGGACTTCCTGACCTTCTTGAAGAAGGCGGTGAAACCACACGCCGGAAAGGACATCCACGTCGTCCTGGACAACCTCTCCACGCACACCACCCCAGAGGTCAAGGAGTGGCTGGCCAAGAACCCGCACGTCCACTTCCATTTCACTCCCGTCGGCTCCTCGTGGCTGAACCAGATCGAGATCTGGTTTGGAATCCTGACCCGGCAGTCCATCCGCCGCGGCACGTTCTCCAGCGTCAACGTCCTGATCAAGCAGATCCGCGACTACATCGACTCCTGGAACGAGAACGCGAAACCGTTCACCTGGACCGCGACCGCCGGCGAGGTCCTCGCCAAAGTCCGACTCGTCGCGACCAACGTGAAGAAACTCGTCAATAACAACTCGAACTGACATGAACAGGATCACGAGACACTAGCCTCGGCGCTCCGGTTGAGGGTTTACACCGAAGCACCAGGTAGGCCACCAAAGCCACCGAGGTGGCCATTGAACCCTTCTCGGTAACGTCTCGTGACGGTTCGTGATCTTCGGTCAGGTGGTGCACCCGTGTTCCATCTGGAGCAGGACGAGGGCGGCTCGGGCGATCCGGGTGATGCCGCTGGGGTCGAGGCTGACCCGGCGCAGGGCCTTGAAGGTGACCTTGAGTAGGGCGTTGGCCCGCTCGGCGACCGCGTGGACGCCTCGGATGACTGAGTTGAACGCCTGCTGCCCGTCGTCGAGTTCGCCGCCTTTGGGCTTCTTGACCGGATGGCGGAAGCCGTCGCCGGCGCTTTCGTAGCCGAGGTCGGTCAGGGTGGGAATGTCAAGGGTGGAGGCGAGCCGGTTGAGGGCGTCGACCAGGCCGTGGGTGCGGGAGCAGGTGGTGTCATGTTCGCGGCCGGGGCGGACCGGGGAGACCCAGATCGGCCAGCCGTCGGGGGCGGAGATGACCTGGACGTTGCCGCCGTGGTGCTTGTGCTTCCCGGACCACCAGAGGTCGGCGCCGTTGGGGCCGGGGGCGGCGACGCGGTCGGTACGGATGACGGTGCCGTCCAGGTTGAGATGGGTGTAGCCGGCGGCCGCCGCCCGTTCCAGCGCGGTGGACAGATCCGGGGCGTGGTCGGCGAGCACGGTCAGCCCTTCGTGCGAGTAGCGGTACGCGGTGGGCACCGAAACCCCGTTGTCCCGGGCGAGTTGGGCCAGCCGCGTCCCGTCGACGAACCACCGCGGCACCAGGACACCCTGCTTGAGGACGCCCAGAGCGCGGGTCCCGTTGCGAGTGCCGAGCCGTTCGCGGTGCTCGCGCAAGAGTCGGGTGAGAGACTCGGCGGTCTCCCTACCGACGTCGAGTGTTGCGGTATAGGTGATACTGGTCAACGCGTGAAGCCTCTGGGTTCCGGAACGTGATCTTCGCAGACCTGTTCCTACCAGGGGCTTCTCGCATACCTGATGCCGGGTCAGTCCGTCTGGGCCAGTCAGGAAGATCGCGGATCTGTCGGACGGGCGACCTGGCCAGTACTCTGAGCCCCGTCCGCACTATCTGGGAGAGTCATGACAAGTAGGTTCACCGAGTTGGTCGTTGACTGCCGTGATCCGGAGAGGCTCGCGGCCTTCTGGTGCGAGGTCCTGGACTTCAAGGTGATCGACCGGAGCGCGGGCAGGGTCGAGATCGGTTCCTGGGTGCCGACCGTCGAGGATGTTCGGGGTCGTCAGATGCCACCCACCCTGCTGTTCATCCAGGTACCCGAGGGCAAGGCCGTGAAGAACCGGCTTCACCTCGACGTCAGCCCGATCGACGGCAGCACCGAGGACGAGGTGACCAGATTGATCGGCCTCGGCGCTACCAAGACGGATGTGGGCCAGGGTTCAGACCGAAACTGGGTGGTCATGGCAGACCCCGAGGGCAACGAGTTCGACGTCCTACGCACCCTGGCACCGCAGAGCTAGGCTGCGAGCGGGCACCCGCACCCGTCACACACCGCAACCGTCACGTTGCCGAGAAGACCTCATTGCCCGGCATCCGGAGACCGCTGCCCGACCTCACGCCTTGGAGACCCGCGCCGGAGAGGTCACCGATCTCGCCGAGGCTCGCGCCATCGCCGCTGAGACCAGCCGCATCCGCAACGTCGCCACGGGCCGAGGAGGGCATCCGTACCGTCGGCAGCGCACCTCGGTGACCGGCGAGCGTTGGGTACCGCCGCACTTTCTCTGACACGGGAGATCGCTGCCACCAGGCACGCAACGGGCATGCGATGCCTGATCCGGTCTGGACAACAACAAAGCCCCGGGCCTTTGGCCTGGGGCTTTCTACTGGAGCGGGTGACGAGAATCGAACTCGCGCTCTGAGCTTGGGAATCGCTCCGCACTTGGGTGCCTGTATAGCCGCTGACCTGTGGGAACGTCCTTGCGGGGAATCGTTCGGCGGGTCGCCGGGGGAGCCCCTGTTGACCGCTGTTCACCGCCGCTACTGGCACGTTGTGGCACGCGCTACGGGATGGTCGGGGTGAGGGTGAAATCCCCGCCTGCGAGTCCGCTGACTTCCCTGGCTGAGGCGCTTGCCCCGCTCAGTGCCTGGATTGCCCGATAGACGATTGCGCCTTGCCTCCCGATATCGTGAGGGTTGACGCAAGAAGATCGGGGCTGCATACTGAATTGCGGGTTCTCTCCTGGCATCGGGAGAGGAGGCGCAAGGGGATGATCATGGAATTGCTGTCGGTGAAGCAGGCTGCAGCCCTGCTCGGGGTGGACGACTCCCGTGTTCGCCAGCTGCTGTATGACGGAACGCTCCAAGGGCAGAGAGTCGGTGGTCGTTGGCTGGTTGTCGGGGGCAGTGTCCGGGATCGTAAGGACCGTGGCACGCGCTCGCGGAGACCGCTGTCGCCCCGTAACGCGTGGGGCGTTCTCGCGCTGCTGGATGGCCGTCCGCCGGTGGATCTGTCCGACGCCGAGAAGTCCAGGGTGAGAGCGCGGCTGCGGAGCCTCATCGCCCACGAGCGGTTGGCCCCGGCGCTGCTCCGGGAACTTCTTGCCGCCCGGGCTGAGGTGCGCTCGTACCGCGTTCATTCAGGCGTCCTGCCGACGTTGCTGGCCGCTCCGGATGTGGTGAGGGGTGGTGCGAGCGCCGCAGCGCACGTGGGGGCGGACTACGTCGCTCTCGGGCGTGCAGAGATCTACGTGCATCCCGAGAAGGTGCAGGAGTTGGAAGCCGAGTTCGGGTTGGTCCGTGACGAGGAGCGGGGCAATGTCTTGCTTCGCATCCCACCGGCGGAACTCTGGTCGTTCCTGACTCAGTCGCCCGGAACGGCCGGGCAGGGCCACGACGCTCCGGCCTCGGTAGTGGCGGCCGACTTGCTGGACCTCCACGAGGGTCGAGCCGACGCCGCGGCGTCCAGGTTGCTTGCGTCCCTCCTGGCTCGCCACGTACAACCACGGAGGGCGTGATCATGGAGGCTGAGGCGCCCGGCGTGCGACTGGAGTCGGACCTGTTCTCCGGTCCGCTGGTGGAGCTGTGGGGCGTGCTCTTCGACCTGTCGGAGCAGGTGCCGGATGCCTGGTCGCTGATCGGTGGGCAGATGGTGCTTCTGCACGGTCTGGAGTACGGCCGGACGCCACCGGCGGCGAGCGCCGACCTTGATGTCCTCGCCGATGTGCAATCGGACCAGCGGAGCTTGCGCCGATTGGTTGCAGCGCTGGAACGGTTCGGATTCTCCCCCGCCGGCATGTCGCCACAGGGCAACCTGTTGCACCGCTACCAGCGCGGGGTTGAGCCGCGGCGGCTGGTGGTGGATCTGCTGGCCCCCGACAACCTCGGCCCCCGTGCAGACCTCACAACGACGCCGCCCGGCCGCACTCTGGAGGTTCCAGGCGGCCGGCAGGCTGCGCAGCGAACCGAGGCTGTGATCGTTCAATTGGGGCAGCGAACGGGCCGCATCCGCCGCCCCAGTCTGCTTGGGGCGATCGTGGCGAAGGCTGCAGCGGTCGGCATCAAGACTGCTTCACCGGAGAGGCACTACCGAGATCTGGCGTTCCTGCTCTCGCTGCCCGCCAATCCGCTGCGACTGAGGGCCGAGCTTGACAAGGGTGACCGCAAGAAGCTCGCGTTGGCGAAGGCTCTGCACGATCCTCAGCATGCCGCTTGGCGCCAACTGGCCGACGAGGGTGCCCGGGTGGACGGTCGGGCGATGTATGCGTTCTTGTCTCCGTCTGCGTGACGTGAGGACGGCCAACGGCCCGTGCTCTGATCGCCGTCGAGGTGGTGCGCAGGTGGTGCGCGACGCCCAGATAGTTCTAGACAACAAGAAAGCCCCGAGCCGATGGCCTGGGGCTTCTGTCTGGAGCGGGTGACGAGAATCGACTCGCGCTCCAGGCTTGGGAATCACCTGGCAATCGGGCCGAAAGCGGTCTGACCTGGGAGAACGACGTCTTGAGACCCCGTGCGATGGTCTCCTTCGCACCCTTGTTCGTCGCTGCGCACCAGCCCTTCTGGCACGTTGTGGTACGACGGAGGTCAGCCACGCCACTCGGCCAAGAGGAGTGTGGCGTCGTCGGAGGTGGTCTCGCCGCGAGCCCGCCTGAGTGTGTGGGACAGGTCGCGTGCCACCGCGCGAACTCCTCGTTCGACCGGGTCCAGCTGCTGGATCCAGGCGATCAACTGGTCCTCTCCGAACTGTTCCCGGCCGCTCTCGTGCTCCTCCACCAGGCCGTCGGTGAAGCAGAGAATGCGATCCCCTTGAAGGAGTGTCACTTCGCTGACCTGCGGCTGCGCTCCTCCGAAGCCGACGGGCAGGGTGGTGGGGCTGTCCAAGCGGCCCACCACGCGGTGCCCGCGGATCAGCATGGGCGCGGGGTGCCCGGCGTTGACCCACTGGAGGCGGCCGGTGTTCGTGTCCAGCCGCATCATCTGTGCGGTGACGAAGTGGTCGGGGGCGAACTGCTCGGACACGGCACGGTCCATGAACAGGTAGATCTCGGACAGCTCGACGCTGATTCGACGGGCGTGCCGGTAGGCGCCGATGGCTACGGTGGCCATGGTGGCCGCGTTCAGGCCGTGGCCCATGGCATCGATCATGCAGAGGTGGAGCGCGTCTCCGTTCAGGGCGTAGTCGAAGCTGTCGCCGGCCACGTCGTAGGCGGGCTCCAGAACTCCGGCGACAGCGACGCGGGGCATGGTCATGGCCAGTGGTGGCAGGAGAGACCACTGGACCTCGGCGGCGACGCTCATGGGTTCCCTACGTCGGGTGCGGAAGAAGAGGTCGGTGTAGCTGTTCTTGGACTGCAGCAACTGGGCGGTCAGGCCGGCGATTCTGCGCAGGAGGCGGCGGTCGTCGTCGTCGACCGCGTCCAGGGTGACGGCGAGGACCCCGGCCTGCTCCCCTCCGTCCAGCAGAGGGACATGGACGCGCACCCCGCCTGCCGGCACGTCCTCCTCGACGCGGTACGAGGTGAGGAAACACCGGCCCGCCGCTGAGCGGTCGATGGGGTGTGGTCCGCCGTCCGTCAGACCTTCGCCGACCAGGGGAACCAGCTTCTGCTGACCGTAGTCCTGGAGAAGGATCTGCGGGTCACGGCCCCCCAGACGGGCCACGGTGCCGGCGACGACGGACCCGACCAGATGGGGCGGCAGCTCGTGCGCGCGGTCCAGGAACGTGCCGAGGAGCCCCTCGCCGAAGCTCTCCGACCGATCCGGATCACCGAGCTGTCCCACGGGCATCCGTTGCCTCCAACCGGAAGACGCGGGCCTCGCCCGTCGTTGCCGCGCGGGTCGGCCTCCGGGGCCCTGCGGCGGCAGGTACCGGCGTGGCCCACCAGCGGTGTGGCCTCCAGGATGCTCCTCGGAGCGAGACCACGCCACACAGCCGCCACCGGCGCAGGGGGACCGGATGACCGGTGACCAGGCCCTCGGTCATGAGGTGGCGGTCGCGGGCGGAGGCGGGGTGCTGCACCGGGATGCGGCGGTCGGGCCCGTATGCCGCCCCGGTGACGCCGGCCGCCTGCCCGGCGCCTCGGGGAACCCGCGACCTGTCGGCGGTACCGCCCCTGCCGGTGCGGGTCGCCCCGGCCCGTGTCGTTCACGCCCCGCGCGGTGTCGTTCGCAGCCGGTCAGGGCTCCTCGGCGTGCGGGCCGGTACCGGTGGGCGGTCGGCTGGTGGCCAGCCAGGAGCGGGCGGGGCCGGCGGCGGTCTCCGTGTCGACGGTGAGGTGGAGCCGCGTGCCGCCGCCCGGCGCCGGGTAGCTGCGCTGTTCCGTCCCGGCGAAGCACCGGCGGATCACTTCGGCGACCATGCGGGCGGCATCGGGGGTGGCGGCGACGATACGGATCTCCGCGAGCCCTGACTGTGGCAGAGGCTCGTTTTCGGCGGGACTCAGAACGGGGCGCAAGACGGCGTGTTCCCTTCGGAGCGAAGCGAGAGGTCGGCGGGTGGGGTTCTCCGGGATGCCGGGTCGCCCCACCCCGCCGCCCTTCGAGCGGAGGAATGGTCCGGGGTCAGGATCGGGTGTCCGTGGGCGGCCGTTCGCCCGGCGGGCCCGGGACGGCTGCGTCCGGGTGGACGGCGGAGGGCGGGGAAGCGGTCGCTGAGGTGGTGGGCGGCGATGCGCGCGTCGCGCGCGGCATTGAGTCGGTGGATCAGAAGCACGCCGAGCGCGACCAGGAGGGCGCCCACCGCGAGCGTGATCAGGAACTCCATGGCGTCAACTCCGCATGTACCTCGGCAGGGTGGATCATCCGCGCGCCGACGACGGCGTGCGCCACCGGGCCTCGGAGGCGCCCGAGGACGGCCCCGCCGTCGGCCTCCCAGAGCTCCTCGCCGCTTCGGTCCTCCCGCTCGCGGTGGGCGGTCGCGGCCTCGTCGGACAGCAGCACACCCGGAGTGAGGACGCTGCCGGGGACAGCGGCGGCGGACATCAGGCGGGCCGCGGAGGCGGGTTGGGCCTCGGGCGGAACCACGAGCAGGTCGCAGCGGCTGACCGCGTAGGACAGCAGGATGATCTTGTCCGGATCCAGCTCGGTGAACCAGCCCACGTGCAGGGCGTGGCCGGAAGAGGAGACCCGGCGCGGCACGGCGCGCCAGCGACCCGGGTTCACCGCGATCCGGGTGATGCGGCCCCAGCGGGCTTCGAGGGCGTCGGTCAGCGACGGCAGCTCGGCCGCCAGGTCACGGGAACGGGGCCACCAGGCGCCGTCGAGCGCGCTCGCGGCCGACCCGGTCTTCGGGGTGAGCGACAGCCGGCTTGCACGTCCTGGGATGGGGGCGCGGTTCGCCGTCCTGTCGAGGATGGTGGTCATGGTGCGAACCTGCCCCCGAGCCGCCGTCGGCAGCCCGGTTTCTCGTGTTCCCCGGGAATGACACCTGCACGGGTGCCGGTGTGCGAAGTACTCCCGGTCCCTCCAGGGTACGTCCGAGCACCTCGTACGTGAGACGACACAGAGGAGGCTTTCCGTTCGCGGACAGCGTGGGTGGCGGCCGGGGACGCGAGAGCCTGAGTTACCGTGAAGTGACGGCACACTCCACCCGTCCGCGGCCCGTCACACGCGACGGCCACGTCCCCTCCTTGAGACGGGCGGACCCCCATGGCCGACTCGGACATCCCGCACTCGCCCCCGTTGGTCCTACCGGACGCGATCCACGAGAGGGTGCGTCCCGGCACGGCCCTGCTCCGGCTGGAGACGACGCATTCACGGCAGGGCGTCCTCGACGGTGCGTGGTGGCCGCGCACCCGGGACGTGGCGCGGGAGATCCCCGCGCTCGTATCCGCCCTGGCCGAGCATCTCGGACCCATCACCCGGGTCGGGCTGGATGCCGTGGCGTGGAACGCCATCCCGACCCGACTGGTCGTGGACGACCGGGTCGTCCACCTCGACTCGTTCCCCGTCGGCGACGACACCGTCCTGATCACTCGCGGTGAGCGGGACCACTTCGCGCTGATGGTGGTGCCCCCGGACACGGAGCCCGATGCCGCGCGTACGGCCATGGCCCGCGCGGTCCGGGCCGACAACGTCACGCAGGCCGCCGAGATCCTCGTCACCGCAGTGGCCGCACCGGTGCCCGGGACGGAGGAACCTGGATGAGCGGGACCGCGTAGCACCGCAGGCCCTGCTCAGTCCCCGTCCCGAGGGCGTGGTTCGGACGCCGCGCGGCGGTACTCGGCGTTGATGCGCCGTGCCTCCTCGAGCTGGTCCTCGAGGATGATGATGCGGCAGGCGGCCTCGATGGGAGTGCCCTGGTCGACGAGTTCCCGGGCGCGGGCGGCGATGCGCAGCTGGTAGCGGGAGTAGCGTCGGTGGCCGCCCTCGGAGCGGAGCGGAGTGATCAGCCGGGCTTCCCCGAGGGCGCGCAGGAACCCGGGAGTCGTGCCCAGCATGTCGGCCGCCCGTCCCATGGTGTAGGCGGGGTAGTCGTCATCGTCGAGACGACCAGTCGAATCGTCTGCTGTCATTCTCACCTCTCTGGGGACGGGGCCGAAGAGCGTCGTGTCTGGTGTCCTCGGACGTCAGGGAACCGGAGGTGTACGCGAGTCGCGCCGGCTCGCGTACCGCGCAACGCGCGTCGGCAGGCGCTCCAGCCCGTGCCACACCTGCTCGGCTCGGAACCTCTCCGTCGAACCTCCCAGTCCGCGCGCCGGCGGTCCGGCGCGTTCGCTGAGCGTCATGCTCCCATCCCCCCTGCCGGTCCGGCGTCACCGTGCCGTTGTCCCCGGGGTGGCCTGTGGCGCGGAAGTCGTCCGTCCGTCTTCCGCGGGGTGCACGACGCTCACCGCGACGGAGCCCCGAAGCACTGTGGGGCGAAGGAGGGAGGTCCTGCCCGGTCGACCTGCGTGGGCGAGCTCGACGACGTCTTCCACGGGGCGTCCCCGGACGGAGTGCCGCTGCCGGATCATTCAGGGCACGCGGAGGGTCCCGCAGAAGGGCGGTACGGACCGCGCGTCGACCGGCGGCCGGTGACCGGACAGAGCGGGAGGCGTCGACGGCTGAGCCGCCGCGCGACGCGGTGGTGCCCGACCGGTGCGCACCGGCCGGGCACCACCTTCAGGCGAGACATGCGCCTGTCAAGTCAGAGCGCCGTGGGCGTCCCGAGCCGGGCAGACGCCTGCTGGAGCGGGTTGAGGGCGGCCGGGGGCTCAGCCTCCGGGCGGGTACGGCAGACGAAGCCGAGCCGGACCATGGCCCGGACGACCTCGCCGGCGCTGAAATCGCGACGGTCCTGGCGCGTGATGACCGCGCCGACCTGCTTGGCGGGGTACTCACGGCGTCCGATGACCACGGACTCGCCGGCGACGGGTTCGGGCTTGACGCCCTTCATCGCTTCCAGGACACCGTTCCTCGTCAACTCGAAGGGGAAGCGGGCGATGACGCAACGCATGGGACCTCGCAGAGGACGGCGGGAAACGGACCGGGCCGCCATGTGGCAGCGCGGCGGCGGACTCGGGAGGTCCGGATGCGGCGGCGTCTGTCGGAGTCCAGGCCGTGTGGTGGGCCTGTCGATGGGCATCGTGCGCTCGGCGGTGGCTCTCGTGGTCACGAGCGGGACGGAGAGCCCGCGGTGCGCAAGTCGCGAAGCTGTACCCGGTCGGTGTAGTCGGGAGTGGCACGGAAGCCGATGAGCTGGGCCAGGGTCACCAGGCCGGTGCGCCGGCCGTCTGCGTCACGGACGATCAGGCGCTCGGTGCGGGCGCCGCGCATGACCGCCATAGCCACCTCGACGGTCATGTCGGCCCAGGCATGCGGTTCTGTCTCGTCGGCGTGGGATACGGGCCGGTCGGTGGGGGCGGGCCGCGCGGTGTGCGTCGGCGTCTGGATCGGTGTCATACGCGACTCCTACGGGGAGTTTGAAGGGGCGTAGGCCCCGGGGCGGAAGGCTCCAGGAGGCCCGGACGGGCGGGGAGCGCCACGGAGCGGTCCGGCGTTCCATCGGTGAGGGGTGGCCGCGCCGGGTGGGCGGGGCCGTACCCGCGTGCGGGGCGGTCGCGCGGCTCCGTGCCGTGGACGGGGATGCCCGCCGGGGTCCGTGCACCGGTGATCCGGTGCAGCTCGGGCGCGCCGGGGCGGATGCGGGTGGTCCGCGGGTGGTTCCCCGCCTCGGCCATGAGGCGGGTCGTCGAGCGGCGCTGGTTCGGGGTGACGACGATGACGACGCTGCCGGTCCCTCCCGCCCGGGCGTTACGGCCGCCGTGGTGCAGGTATTCCTTTTGGCAGGCGGGCTGGCCGACGTTGACGACGAGGTCGAGCCCATCGACGTGGATACCGCGGGCGGCGACGCTCGTGGCGACGAGCACGGGTGTCCGCCCGCTCCTGAACCGCGCCGGCGCCCTGCGGCTGGTCAGCCGGTCGGCTGCATGCTTGGTGACCAGGAACATGATCACACGGCCGTCGCGGCCTGTTTGTCGTCGGAGTGTACGTGCAGCATCGACACGGCGCCGCTCGCCGGATCCGCGCAGTGGACGACGGGGTCGGACAGGTAGCGGCTGACCAGCCGCCCGATCGTGCGGTCCAGCGTGGCCGAGAAGAGCATCCGCTGTCCCCCGGGGCCCACCTGGTCGAGCAACTCGGTGATCTGGGGGGCGAAACCCATGTCGGTCATCTGGTCGGCCTCGTCCAGGACGGTGACGGCGACCCGGTCCAGTCGGCAGCTGCCGCGGGCGACGAGGTCCCTGAGCCGGATCGGAGTGGCGACGACGATCTCGGCGCCCCCGCGGAGGACGTCGGCCTGCCTGCCGATGGGCCTCCCGCCGACGACCGTCGCGAGGCGCAGTTCGACGGCGCGGGCGTACGGCGTGAGGGCGTCGGCCACCCGGTCCGCCATCTCACGTGTGGGGACCAGGACCAGGGCGAGCGGCTGACGGGGCTCGGCTCGCGCCCCCGCCGTACGGGCGACCAGGGCGAGGCCGAAGGCCAGCGTCTTACCGGAGCCCGTACGGCCACGGCCCAGGACGTCACGGCCGGCAAGCGTGTTCGGCAGGGTCGCGCTCTGGATCGGGAAGGGGACGGTGACGCCCTCGGCGACGAGCGCGGCGAGCAGCCGCTCCGGCATGCCGAGATCGGCGAACGCCTCCACTGCGGGGAGCGCGGGGGTGACCGACGCGGGCAGGGCGAACTCCCCTCGGGTGTCCGGAAGATGATCGGTCGTGTGCGTGCCGTTCATGTGCAACCTTCCTCGATGCAGTGCCCATCACGGAATTCACCCCGGCGTTGTGCCGGTCGGAGATTTTCGAGACGACCTCGAATGGGGAGTAAAATCCGTGCTGGCGGAATCCGGAACTGCCGATCGTCGGCGGAGAATGAGGGCCGGAAATGATTATGTGACCCAGGTCGTCCGTCACGTGGGTCGCGGAGGCGGATCCGGTGGAGTTGTGCTGCGGAAAACGCATGCAGCTGGGGCCCGCACCCCGAAGGATGCGGGCCCCAGCTACGTCGTACGCGCCGCTGTCAGGCAGGAACGATGTTCTCGGCCGTCGGGCCCTTCTGGCCCTGCGCGATGTCGAAGTTCACCTTCTGGCCCTCCTGCAGCTCACGGAAGCCCTGTGCGGAGATGTTCGAGTAGTGGGCGAACACGTCGGGGCCGCCGCCGTCCTGCTCGATGAAGCCGAAGCCCTTTTCCGCGTTGAACCACTTCACGATACCAGTGGACATGACATATCTCCTTCGGGAATCATCGGCATCCGCACTGTGCGGATGCCGTGTCGCCGCGATGATTACCCCGCCGGAGAAGAACCGGAGGTGAAAAGTGACCCCGGAGGCCCCTCTGGGCGACTGGATGCACGTGAATTTCTGGAACCACTACTGCAACTGAATCCGAGGCTAGCACGCCGTCAAGCTCGATGCGGCTGAATTGCCGCTGCTCCTTTTATGCGGTAGAAATCCTTACGCCACGAACCCGCACATTCTCATCTCGCCGACGCAGATGACGACGGGCCCGGGTGTGCCTCCCGAGGTGCCGGCGCCGAGGCACACGCCGACGAGGTGGTGGAGACACGGCCGTGGCCCGCCTCGGGCGCGGGGCGGCCTGACGGAAGGGCAGGCTCACCACCCGGCGCGGACGGATCTGGTCCAAGGGTGAGCCTGTGATGCGGGTCCCCCTGCTCTCCTCCACCGATCCACGGACTGCTCGCTGACCCGCAGCGCGGCAGCGATCTCCGGGTCTTTCCGTTCTGTGGTTGTTTTCGTCGTGGGGTGCGTCGTTGTCGGGCCTTCCCGAGGCCGCTCTCGTGGCGCTGCTCCCTTGGTCGTGATTGGGGGCGGTAATCGCGGTCAACGGAGGGAAGGTTCCTACGCCAGGTCAGCTGTTGACCGACTTGATCATCCCCCGCGCCTACCTGCTCGGCTGCGCGAGTCGTCAGGTCTGAGAGAGGGACACCCCTGTGGCCGACCGCGCGGTACCGTCCCCCAAGAGACCAATCGCGTAAGGGCGGATGCCGGATGTCGGACAGTACTGCCACGCCGGACGGGCACGAGCAGCGCGGCCTGATCCTCGACTTTGCCGGGGTGCTACCGCCAGTCCCAACGCCGTACACCGCGCCTGGTGTGCGTCCGAGGGGCTGGAACCGGGGGCGTGGCGCAGCACCCTCAACGATCATCCCGAAGGGAGGCGTCTGTACGCGCGCTGGAGATCGGAGAGATCCCCACAGGGGCAGGACGGCACGGCAGCCCCATTCCAGCGTCGCCGGATCGTCGTGGGCATCCGATGCGACAAGAGACGCGGCGGAGTCATGAGGGCGGCGGCTTTCTCCGCGGACAGGTGGGTGGGGGCACCGCCGGGCAGCAGGTCTCGCAGCACGGCATGGAGGCGGTTGATGATGCGGGTGCGTTCGTTTACCAGATCATCGTGCCGCTCGGTCAGCAGCCGCAGGATCATCGACTGGTCTTCCGGCTCGACCTTGCGCAGGTCGTGCCGGAAGAGGGCGACCTGAGCGACGTGCAGGGCGTCGGCCGCATCGGTCTTGCGGTCCCCGCCGGTGGCCAGGAGCCGGGCCCGGGCGGAGAGGGTGGAGGGCACGTCCACCACATGCTCGCCGGCGGAGGCCAGCTGCTGGGCGAGGCTGCGGCCGAGTCCTTTGGCGCCCTCGACGGCGAAGCGGCGCTCGGGCCACCGCTCGCACCAGCGCATCAGCTGCCGGACGGTCCCTGCGTTGACGACGAAGCGCCGCTGGGCGAGCTGGTGTCCTGCGGCGTCGACGGCGACAGCGGTGTGGGACAACTTGTGGGGATCGATACCGATAGTGATCACGTGCACATTGCCCAGGTCGAACGGGATGGGAGGGGTGCGGTGGGCACTCTGACTTGAAGTCTCAGCGTCCATTGGTCACGCCTCTGTCGAGCCACACCGCGCGGGTGCCGACCGGCGGCGGCAAACTCATCATGAGCCAGCCCGAGTTGGGGCGGCATGAGGTCACGCGAGCCCGTACCGGTCGGCACCCTGGGCGCTACGGCTGCATACCGTGCGTCTGGGTCCGATTCAACAAGTCAGAGGTCCGACCACCACCTGACCGGGCGCAATGCCCGGCCGTTGGCGGGCGGCAGGTCTGCATAACGTGGATACGTGAGAACGGCCCCGACACCCAGGCCAGCACCGGTATCGAGCAAGTGGGGGCACAGTGATCGACACCAGCGGCGTGGGCGTCTTCCTCGTCCTGGACGTCGGCAAGAGCACACACCACGGCCACGGACTCACCCCGGCCGGAAAGAAGGTCTTCGACAAACCGCTGCCCAACAGCGAGCCCAAGCTGCGGGCCGTCTTCGACAAGTTGCGCGACAAGTTCGGCACCGTGCTGGTGGTCGTGGACCAGCCTGCCTCCATCGGCGCCCTGCCGCTGACCGTCGCCCGCGATGCGGGCTGCCAGGTCGCCTAACTGCCCGGACTCGCGATGCGACGGATTGCCGACCTCTACCCCGGCGAGGCCAAGACCGACGCGAAAGACGCGGCGGTCGTCGCGGACGCCGCCCGCACCATGCCGCACACCCTGCGCTCGCTGGAGCTGACCGACGAGATCACCGCCGAGCTCACTGTCAGGTGGGCGGCACGGGCGGTGGCGGCGGCCTGCGTGGCCCAGCCCCTGACCCTGCGGACTCCGTCGGGGCCGAGCGGCCCAGGGCCGGTCACCGTGCCTCTCCCTGCTCGTCGGCCGGGGTGAGCCGCCCCAGCTGCCGTACGAAGTGGGTGGCGACCATCCACGGCATCCGCGGGTCGCTGAAGCGCAGCATCCGCTCGACCGGGGAGGCCAGGAGCCTCGGCGCCGGGTGGAGCGTTCCGTGGACTCCGACGATCTCGGCCTCGGCGGCGAAGAAGGCCCGGTATCCGATGCCCGACCGGGGCGGGGCGGAGTGCCGGAGGCACACGGGCGGCTCGGTGGCCATGGCGCCCTCGGGCCAGCTGTCCCACCGGTGATCGCTCGTCGGGAGCGGCAGTCGCCACAGGACGCCCGCACCGGTCCGCACGGCCGGTGCCGAGCAGACCTGGCACAGCAGCCGCTCCATCGCTGTCCGTTGGGATACGGCCCCGGCGTCGGCCCGGCTCAGGAGTACGCCCTCGACCGAGCGGTCCTCGTCGCGCTCGTCGGCGTAGGCGAGACCGCGCGGGGTGCGCAGGAGGAGTGGCTGCGCCAGGCGCCTGTCCGGCCCTCGGCCGGTAGTGGTCGGTTCTAGGGAAGTGGTCACTACCTTCACCGTTCGCGTGTCGGAGGTACGAGGACGAGTGCGGGGCTGGTCGCCCTCCGCCGAGTGGTGCGGGAGCGGTGCGGGGAGGCTCCGGGTCTCCTCGGCGGAGGGCCGTTCAGTGGCCGGTGGCGAGGGACGGCGGCACGGCGTCCGGCGTGGTCACGGCCACTCGGTGGCCAGCGGTGTCGAGAAGCTGGTCGGCGTGGGTACGCAGTGCCCAGGCGGGACCGACCAGACCGGCGAAGGTGAGGAACGTCAGGGCGATCCGGCCGCTGCGGTCCGCCCGTACGAAGGGCGTGGGGCGCGGGAAGCGATGGCGGGCCTTGCTCACGAGTCCTCGCCGAGGACGTTCTCGTGCCTGTCGAGGAGGCGGCAGGTCTGCGCGTACAGCCGCTCGAGGTCGACCGCGGTGAGGACGAGCGCCCCCTCGCGGGTGGATCCGTCCTCCAGGTGGAACTCCACGGGCACCGAGCCCTGGCGGGCGCGCGGGTCGTAGACCGCGTCCCGGCCGGGCAGCAGCGTGGCGTGGGTGACCTGCGCCGGCACCGGGCGCAGTGTCGTGCCGTCCGCCGGCGCGGACCAGGCGGGGCCGCCGCCGGGCGGTCGCAGGTGATAGGTGGTGGCGGAGTCCTCGCCGGGGAGGGTGACCACGACGCCGACCCGGCCGCTGCGGGCGGTGTCGGCGGCGAGGTCCCCGAGCTGAGGAAAGAAGGGAGCCGCAGTTCCTAACTCGGCTCCCTGGGAGGGGAGATGGGGAAGGCGTCGTCCGGTCATGCTCCGAAGTTAGGGACGGCCGTGCCTCTGAATATGAGCCGGAGGAATACGACCCCTATCCGTCCAGGTGGAAGCGGTCGGACATGCGCCGCAACTTCTCACGTGTGGCTGCCCGTTCGGCGTAGACGATGCTGCGGAGCGTGGAGCGGGCGATGGGGTGATTCCTTACGAGCTGGGGTGCGATCCGCTCGGCGGTCTCCAGCTCGACGAGAGCCTGGCCCCGGTTGCCGTCCCACAGCCACGCCCGCGCGATGTCCATGTGGTGGTGCCCCTGACGGGAGTTGGGCAAGGCGCCGACCAGCTCCGGGCTCGTGCGGCGGTTTATCTCCAGAGCCTTGCTCTGCTGGCCCATCTCCAGGGCCACGCTGATCGCGTGGATCTGCACGTTCCCGGCGGAGAACGTCAGTGAGTGCCGGTCGTACACCGGAGCCCCGACGTAGGCGTCCATCCGCTCGGCGGCATCCTTCGCGTACCCGATCCGGTCCTCAGCCTCGGACGCACGGCTCGCGCGGGCGGCCGAGACCGCTGCCCGTAGCTGGAGCGTGCCCCAGGCCCGTACAGCCAGCGGGTCACCGTCCTCGTACGCCTGCTGCACCGACCCGATCGCCTTGTCCGAGAGCGTCAGCGCGTCTGCCCAGTCCGCCGTGGCCCACATGTCCCACACCCGCATCCAGTCCGCGACCGCCGGCAGCACCGGGTCCCCGGACAGACGGGCCGACCACGCCGCCCGCTCGCAGGCCATCGTGACCAGCTCGGGGTGGCCGAGCGAGTGGGCGGCGGTGTGGGCGAACTTGCAGCACACGGCGTAGGTCGCGTACGCCTCCTCCCGCTCGTGCCCCTCCGAGACCTCCGCCAGCGCCCGCGCCTCGCGGAACAGGTCCGGCAGGACGCGGAGGATCGCCACGTTGGCGGCGGTGTCCCGGAGGCGGTGGAGCCGGGTCACCTCTCGCCACAACTGAGAGGCCGGCCGCGGCGTCCCGTCGAAGACCGGGGTGAGGTCGTAGCGGCGCAGTTCGCGCAGGATCGACGAGGCGGCGACCTGCCACTGGTTGTCATCGGGCGAGCTGCTGTACGGGCGCCCGATCAGGTCGTTCGGGTGGACGTGGAGCTCGGCGGCGACCTGGTTGAGCAGCCCGACCCGGTCCAGCTCGATCAGACCCCGCTCCATCTTCGACACCCAGCCTTGCGACTTGCCCAGCGCCGTCGCGAGGTCCGCCTGTGGCATCCCGAGGCGCAGCCTCGCCCTGCGGACACGTCGGCCGATCTCCTCGGCTTCCTCCAGCATCAGGACACCTCCCCAACCATCGGACTTCCGCGCGGGGTGCGCCGGTCTGTCCGTACAGAGTTCGACATGAGCACGGTACCCAGGACACCGCGTACGCGTGCGCGAGTTGCCAGGCGGGCCGCGCTTCCGACTCACCGGTGCGGCCTTGTTCCCTCGGGGAACGAGGCAGATGTCCAGTGAGGGAATGCCGTCGCTGTTCACTCTCGGGACACGACGTGCGGCGGAGCTCTCCTCCGCAGGCTGATGACTACGCGGATCGGGCCCAGACCTCCTGGACCTGGGCCCGAGGGGCGCTTCGTGTCAGCTGAGTGGGGTGAGGTGGGCGGTCAGTTCCTGGGCTTCGGGTGAGAGGCCGGCGTGGACTTCGCGGGCGAAGGCTGTGTCAGGGCGGGTGATGGGGGGCCGGATCGTGGTCCAGTGCTGGGCGGCCTGTTCGATGGCCTGCTGGGTGTGGTGGATCGCGGACCGGCGGTGGGTGACGTACTGCTCGGCCTGCTGATGAGCCTTGTGCCAGGTGATGTCTCCCTGCTTCGCAAGCTGGGTCAGAGGCGGGGTGGTGTGGCCGTCGGCGAGACGGAGTTCGTCGGCCTCGGCGATCTGATTGCGGATCCGCTCCTGTTCCTGTCGTTCCTCCAGCGTGGCGATGGCGTCGTCGAGGGTGAGGTGGCTTTCGGAGACCTGCTTGACGAGGTCGGGGGCGTGCTCGCTGAGGCGGTCGAGCTTCTCCAGTTCGGCTGCGGTCTTTGCCTTGTGTTCGAGGGCGATCTCGTAGGCGGCGTCGAGGGGGAAGGCCCCGACGCGGACCTGTTCGGCAAGGTCGGCGGCGTACGTGAGGACGACGTTGGCGGCGGAGAGGCGGGTGCGGCTGAGGCCGTGCGTCTTGGCCAGGCCGCGCGGTGAGTGTCCCGAAACGGAACAGGCCATGGCGGTGATCATGGCCTGCTGGCCCTTGCTGATGTGCAGGCGGACGACGTTGTGGGAGAAGATCAGCGCCCGGGGGTTGTCGCCGGTGTAGGTGGTGAAGCGGGGTTCGACGCCGGCTATCTCGCAGGCGGCGAGGCGGTTGCGGCCGTCGAGGAGGACACCGTCCGTGTCGAGGACGATCTCCTCGTACAGGCCGTCGGTCTTGATCGACTCGGCGAGGTCGAGCAGCTCGTCAGGGTCGAGCATCGGGAAGGCGTCGGCGAAGGGGTGGATCTTCACGGGGTGCTCCTTGAGGGTGGGGTTCAGCGCGTGCGGCGCTGCTGGCTGGGGGCGGTGTTGGTCGGGCGGTAGGCGGCCGAGGTGGGCACTGGGGCACTGCTGGTGGTGCTGGTGGTCAGGTCGGCGATGCGGTGGAGTCGCCATGTGAGGACTTCGCTGACGCTGGTTGCGGTGTCGGTTTCGCGTCGGGCGGTGGCCTCGGTGAGGAGGGCGGCGGGGTTGTGGCCGACGGCTTCGGCTCGGTCGAGGGTGGCAGCGAGAGCGGGCCAGCCGGGCTCCGCGAGGATCTGCGCGGCCATCTCGGGAAGAGCCCGGCGCAGGGCGAACTCCTGACGGCGGCGCAGTGAGTCGGCCAGCCGTGTCCCTCGCTGCCGGAGCACGGACAGTGGCTCGGTGGCCGCGGCCTGGTAGGCGGCGCGAAGGTGGTCGGCGGTCTGCCGGGCGGCCTCCGCCTGTTGGGTGTGGCCGCGGGTGCGGTGCCAGTGCTGCGCGGCTACGGCCGCCAGCAGAACGGCGTCGAGGAGGACTGCGAGGAGGGCTCCGTCCTTCGGGGCGGGTTCACGCAGGATCGCCTTGACTGCCCGGCGTGTGGCCTGAGCCTGTTGGTGCTGGGCGCGGATGCGTGAGCGGCTGGCCCGCTCGAAGGCGGTGGCTGCCTGCAGGAGTTCGGTCCGCAGACCCGGAGGGGCGGCGAGGGGCAGGACGTCGAGGGTTTCCGCGAGGACGGCGATGTGTGCCTGCCCGGCTTCGTCCTCGCTGTGGTCGAGGAGGTCGGGCACCCGGTCGGTGGCACGGGCGAGGCGATGCCAGGCACGGGGCTCCGGCGGTGCCGCTGGACTGGTGTCGGTGGCGGCGAGGCGTTCGTTGATCTTGGGGTAGGAGAGGTCGGGGGCGAGGGTGGAGCCGGAGAACCAGACGGGTTGGCCGTCCTTGTTGGTGTCGTCGGCAAGGGCGACCTTGTAGCCGCGGATGTCGCCTGAGGGGAATCGCTGGATCTCCACGAGTACCCCGGAGCCGTCGAGGAGGCGGAAAAACTCCTCTGGTGTTGTGGCTGCTGCGAGGAGGGTGCGGGCGGTGGTGCGCAGGCGTTCGCGGGCGGTTGTGGCTCGGCCGGTGCGCTGGGCCTTCTCCTGTTCGGCTCGGGTGGGGCGCTTGGCGGCGGTGCGATCTCCACGCGGGACCTGCCGGAGCCCGTATTCCTTCTCGATGGCGACGAGTTCCTTGTCCGCGCGCAGGAAGTCGTTCCAGTTGCGGGGCGGGCGGAGGTCACCTCGGACCTTGGTGGCGACGATGTGGATGTGGTCGTCGGCGTGGCGGACGGCGACCCAGCGGCAGGCGTCGGCGTCGCCGGCCGGAGCGATGCCGGTGGCGTCGAGGACGCGGCGGGCGATGGCGGCCCACTCGTCGTCGGTCAGGTGGCGGTCCTTGGGTGCGGCACGGATCGAGCAGTGCCAGACGTGGTTCTTCGGCGCCTTGCGGCCGGCCTGCTTGACCCGGAGGTCGAGGACGGCGGCGAGCTGGGCGAGGGTGACTGTGGGGTTGCGGCCGGGGTCGGGCACGAAGTCGTCGAAGGAGGCGACGAGGTGCGGGTCGGTGTGCTCGTTGGCGCGGCCGGGCCCGTATAGGTAGTTCAGAACGCCCCTGGTCTTGTGGCCGGCCTTGACGATGTTGGCGATCAATCAGGCCGCCCTGGGGGTTGTGGCGGCCACATCGGCGACGGTGTCGACAGCCGTGACCGTTTGTTCCACCGCTGCCACAAGCTGGCGGGCCTCGGCGAGTACCGCGGTGTCCACAGGGTGTGTATCGCCGCCGGCGTTGAGGCGGTGGGCGATCTGGTTCGCGTTCGTGCCGATCCTGGAGAGCTGGGTACGTAGCGCGGCGTACTCGTCGATCAGGTCGTCGGTGGCGGTTCGCTGGCCGGGCAGGGCGAGGTCGCCGTTCAGGTGTGCCATGACGAGGGCGCCGACGAGATGGGCGCCAGCCAGACCGAGTCGGCGAGCTGCGGCGAGGATCTCGGTCTTCTCGTCGGTGCTGTAGCGGACGTCGACGCGCTCCTTGCGCTGCACCTTCTGGCGGGCGCGGCGGCGGGCGACGCGGTGCAGCGTGGCCTCGTCGGCGGCGCGTACACCCCCTGTTCCCGGTGCGCCCTCGCGCCGGGGTTCTGCCTCCGCCACCCCCGGGGCGGAGGCTGCGTTGGACCGGCCCTTGGACGGTCCAACGTCATACCTTGCTGGGCTGTTGAGGCCGGTGGTCATCTTCTGCTGAAGGGTGGGGAGTTCGTGGTTCGGGCCGTGCATGGATCGGTTCTCCGGGGGGTGCTGGGTGCTTGGCTGTGCGCGGCCCCCGTGTCCCCGTGCACGGGGACACGGGATGCGCCGGAAGGACGGGGCGGTGCCTTTGCGGGGGTCAGACGGCGCCGGCGAGGGAGGCGGCTTCGTCGAATTCCTCGGGTGGCCCGACCTCGAAGCGGTCGTCCGCGACAGGCTGGGCCTGGCTGGCGCGCTCGGCCTGCAGTTGGTCGCGCAGGATGCGGGCCGGTTTCTGGCCGATCCGCAGTTCGGTGCGCAGACGCACGGCGGTGAGCTGGTCGTCGCTCCAGTCGGCGGTCAGGAGTCGGGCCTTGTCGAGGACTTCGGCGTCTGTGCGGGTGCGGTCGGCGGTCGACTTGGCGGCGGCGGGGACCCGACCGGTCGCCCGCCGAGGGGCGGCTCCGGTCGTCTTCGCCACTGTGGCCGATTGGGGCGGTCGGGTGGTGGGGGCCGCTTCGGGTGCCTCGGTGACCTTCACGGGAGTCGACTCGGTCAGCTGCTCGGGAGTTGCTTCGGCCCGGTCAGGCGTCGACTGTGGGACCTGCCCGCCAGCCGACTGGGCAGAGGCCATTGCGGGGGAGTCGGTCAGCTCGGGATTGTGGTGCAGCACCTTCGCCACGAGGTC
This sequence comes from Streptomyces sp. SCSIO 30461, assembly GCF_037023745.1. Taxonomy (NCBI): domain Bacteria; kingdom Bacillati; phylum Actinomycetota; class Actinomycetes; order Kitasatosporales; family Streptomycetaceae; genus Streptomyces; species Streptomyces sp. SCSIO 30461. The sequence continues at coordinate 7,929,801 of NZ_CP146101.1, read as the reverse complement.
CGACCCGAAGTAGATCGACCCGACCGGGAGCGAGGTCGCCAGCAGTACAAGAGCCCAGTTCGCGTAGTCCAAGTCGGTCAGTCGACCCCACTGGATCGAGTCGGTGTGCAGGGCCGGTACGAGGCCGTGCACGTAGTTCAGCAGGAGGCTGGCGACCGTGTAGGTCGCCAGGACCCGCAGAGCGAACTTCCGGTCGGCGCCGGGCAGCACGAGCGTGGCGATCAGCGCGAGGGCCATCAGCCCGTCGACCACGATCGGGTAGAGCAGGGCTGCGGTGGAGTCGGCGCCGATGGCGCGGGCAACGTCGGACAGCGCGTTCCACGAGACCCGGAAGGCCATGAGGACGACGGCCACCAGGCCGATCACGAGGACGATGCGTCCCGTGCGGTTCACGCGACGACTCCCAGCGGATGTGGGGGGTCGGCGAGCGTCGCCAGAGCCACCACGCTGGTTGAGTCCCTTCTTCTTGGCGTCGGAGGTGAGATGTGAGGTTCCAGCGCGGATGGCTGCTGGTGTGCTTGGGGCAGGGGAGCGCAAGGAAGTCTCCATGGTGGGGAAAGCGGAGCTTGTGGCAGGGCCGCATGCAGCCGCCGTGGCGTGGGCGGCTGCGGGGCCGCTGGGACTCGTCCCACTCGTCCCGCCGCTGGTCAGGGCAGGTACGGGTGGGGCGGTGATGTCGAGTCGACTCGTTGCGGGTCGGTGACTCGTCCCTGCGCTGACCTGCGCGGGGACGAGTGGGACGACTCGGGGAGGGTCAGGCGCCGGGCTCGACGGGTAGGGTGGCGGCTGCCTCGGGCGTGCAGTAGCGGGTCCAGGCGTCGGTGAACTGGGCGCGGGTGAAGCCCTTGGCCTGGTGGCCGCCGGGGAAGCGGCGGTTGGCCGACTTGATGCCGTAGTCCTGGAGCAGGATCTGCAGGCCGCGCGGGGTGAGCCCGTTGGGGCTGTGCTCGGCCCAAGGCGCCTCGGTATCCGCGTTGAGGATGTCCAGGAGGCGGCCGGTGCGGAGTGCCGGCTGGTCGCCTTCGGAGGCGAAGGCGCGGCGGATGTCGGTGAGGATGCGGATCCTGAGTCCGCCGTCCTCGTCGCGCCCGGCCTCGTAGTCGGTCATAGCGGTGCACGCGGTGCGGGCAAGGACGGGCCAGTGTCCGCCCGCGATGTCGGCGACGCTGATCAGCGGTGCCCAGGTGTCGGCGGCGCGGTCGTCGACCGGCAGCTTCGGCTCCAGCGCGAGAGCCTCCTCGCGTACGGAGGTCAGCCAGGCTGACAGTCGTGTGCGGAGCTCGCGTACCGCCAGGTCGTCGCGGCCGTAGCGCCAGGCGCTGACCTTCTCGGTCTCGGATCGGCGGCGCATGCGGATGACAACCGACCGGTCCATGATCGTGTCGGGGAGGTCGCCGATGCCGGCGAGGGCGGCCATGGCGAAGGTGGGGAACTTGACCACCTCGTGGTTGGGGCCGGAGACGCGAAGGGTGGGCCGGTTGCGCTGGTGGCCTGCGTTGAGCAGGCCGCGCATCTCCTCGTTCTTCTCCGCGACCTTCGCGCTGCCGAAGATCGTGTCGACCTCGTCCACCAAGAGCGTGGGCGGGTCTGCCTCGCCGATCGACCGGAAGATCGCGGCGGCGGAGGCGTTGACCGTGATCAGCGGCTCATGGACCGCCTCGATCAGTACTTCAAGGAGCCGCGACTTCCCGCACCGTTTAGCCGGTCCGACCACTGCGAGGCGCGGCGCGTGCTGCCACACCGTCTGCAGGTGGGTCGCCGCAGCCCACAGCGTGGTCGCGGTCAGGGCCTCCTCGCTCGGCATCACGACGTAGCGACGGATCGTGTCCCGGAGCAGGTCCAGGACCTCTACGCCCTCGGGGTCCGCGGCGGGCGACGGGGCGGTCGGCTGGCCAGGGATCGCTGTCGGCGGCCACTCGACGGGAAGCGATGGCGTGTTCGGGGTGGCTTCGTCCATACTGGACATCGAGCTCCTCAATCTGCGGGCCATACGGGACGGCAATCCCGGCCTTGCAGCTAGTCGTTCAGGGATGGGCGGCGTGAGGTTTGCGCTTTGAGCCCCTCGGTGTCGCAAGCACTGGGGGGCTTTTTGCATGCCGGATCGCAGGGACCCGGCGCATCTATCACTATGCCTCATGTATAGCTGCTTTGCAAGGGGCAGAGAATGATGTACTGTTTTAACTGGCCCTGCGGACTGCAGCGGCATGCTGCGACAGGAAGGAGGGTCTGATGTCGGACGACGAGCGAGACGAGGCACCAGAGGGCGTCCTGCTCAAGGGCGAGGAGAACGCCGCCAAGCGGATCAAGGTCGAGCGCGAGCAGCGGGGCTGGAGCACCACCACGCTCTCTGACCGCCTCAACGAGGCTGGCTACGAGATGAACCCGTCGGGGGTGTGGCGGATCGAGAACGGCAAGCGCCGCATCAACCTGGACGAGGCCATCGGCTTCGCCGAGGTGTTCGGGGTGTCCCTGTCCAACCTCGTTGGCCCGCCGGCCCTGGCCGCTGCCGGCCGCGCAATGGAGCTGATCGACACCGTCGTGGCCGCCAACCTGGCCGCCCAGCGCGCCCAGCACGCGTGGCGCCGGGCGACCAACGATCTGACCGCCTACCTCGACGAGCACCCGGACATCCGCGAGGAAGCCGACGTGATGGTCAGCAACGCCATCGCCGAGAACACCATGAAGATCAACCAGGAGGAGTTCGGGCCCCCGCCCCAGCCGTAGCCCGCTCCTCCGGTCGCCCCTGGACCGCAAACCCCAGGGCCCGGCCACACCGCCTGCCCATCCCATCCTGAACGACACCGGCCCGGCCGGGGTTGCCGCCCCACCAGCCGAGCCACGAGAGGACCCCGCTTGCGCCACACGGCGATACCCCACGCCTCTGCCCAGCCCCGCACGGCGAAGGAGGTGAACAACAACGACCGCCTGCTCACGGTCGCCGAGGCCGCCGAACGCCTCGGCACCGGCGTGCGCTTCATCCGACGCCTCATCTCCGAGCGCCGCATCCGCTACGTCAAGCTCGGCAAGCACGTCCGGATCTCGGAGAGCGTGCTGGCCGCCTATGTCGAGGAGCGGACAGTCGAACCCGTCCGCAGCCGACGCCACTTGGGGCTGGCGGCCTGAAATGACGCGATCTCGCAGGAAGGCCCCGCGTCGCAGCTTCGGCGCGATCCGCAAGCTGCCCTCGGGCCGCTACCAGGCCCGCTTTCCCGGAGCCGACGGCATACTGCGCGCGGCGCCGCAGACGTACGAGACCAAGCGTGAAGCCGAGCTGTTCCTCGCCCAGATCCAAGCCGACCAGGCCCGCGGCGACTGGATCGACCCGACTGCGGGCGAGGTGCTGTTCGCCGAGTACGCCACGCGCTGGATCGACGAGCGCGGCGTCGCGGCCACGACCGACGAGCTGTACCGGCGGCTGCTCCGCCTCCACCTGGAGTCGACCTTCGGCGACCAGTACGTCAACGCCATCAGCCCCGCCAAGGTCAGGACCTGGCGCGCGGAACGGCGGAAGGCGACCGGCGCCACCACGACCGCCAAGTCCTACCGTCTGTTGAAGGCCATCATGCAGACGGCGGTTGAGGATGACCTGATCCGGCGGAACCCCTGCTCCATCCGTGGTGCGGGGCGCGAGGACGCGGACGAGCGACCGGTGGCCACCGTCGAGCAGGTCTTCGCGCTCGCCGAGGCCATCGGGATCCGCTGGCGGCTGATGGTCCTCCTCGGTGCCTTCGCCTCCATGCGGCCGGAGGAACTGGCCGAATTGCGCCAAGCCGACATCGACCTCGACACCGGCTCGGTCCGGGTACGCCGTGCGGCCCCGGAACTGAACACCGGCCGCAGGGTAATCGGGGACCTCAAGTCCCGCGCTGGTAAACGGGAGATCATGCTGCCCGGCTTCGTCCTCCTCGACGTTCGTCGGCACCTGGAATGGTTCGCCAAGGACGGGCCCGACGGGCTCGTCTTCGTCGGGGAGAGGGGAGCCGCCCTGCGCGGCACCACCTTCGGCCGGAAGTGGCGTAAGGCCCGCGACGCGGTCGGCATGCCGAAGGAGTTCCGCTTCTACGACCTCCGGCACACCGGCAACACCCTCGCCGCCGACACCGGTGCCAAGCTGAAGGATCTGATGGTCCGCGCCGGCCAGTCCTCGGAGCGCGCCCAGCTCATTTACCAGCACTCCACCAAGGCGCACCAGCGCAAGCTCGCCGACGACATCGACGCCAATGTCCGCAGCCAGAGCACGTCGGTGGACCGGGGGTCGGGTGCCGCGCCCAGGATCGTTCCTTCGCTCGCGCCTCCTGCCCGAGCGGCTCGGCGCAAGTGACGTACAGGGGTGCGGCCCCGGTAGCCAGCCGAGGCCGCACCCCTGCTGCGTGTGGTGCAGGTCACTCGAAATGGATCTCGGGATTCGAGACGACTCGGTGCCCGGTGGCCACGGGTGATGAATCCCCGCCCAATCTGACGCCCCGTTACGGCACTTATGGCACGCGAATGGCACGCGGGCCCCGATAGGTCTAGACAACAAAGAAGCCCCAGGTCGTTGACCTAGGGCTTTGTCGTGGAGCGGGTGACGGGAATCGAACCCGCGCTCTGAGCTTGGGAAGCTCATGTTCTACCATTAAACTACACCCGCGAATCGGACCGATTGATCGGCCTTCGCATCGTTGCACACTGTACCCCATGCGAGCCCCTCGGTGCATGGAGCCGGGGTGCTTTCATGTGAGAGGCGGCCGCGGAGGGCGTACCTTTGGGTAGCGGTGCGGCGCGTGGAGCGGTGTCCTGTTGATCCCCTAATGTGGCTATTTCGTCCACGTGTTGGGGAAGGGACTTGATGGACCCGATGGACTCGATCGATCGCACCGTCGTCCGCTGTGCCGAGGGGCATGTGTTCACTACCTCGTCGTTCCCGATGCAGCAGCTCGGCGCCGACCGGATCGGGCCCGGTCGGCTCATCCGGTGTCCCCGGTGTGCTCGGCTGCGGCATGCGGTGCCGGTCGAGCTGCGCGGGCCGCTGGGGCTTGTGGAGCAGCGCCGGGCGCAGTGAGGCGGTGACGGCGGGAGCGCGCGGTTGCCGCCCGGTTGGGGTGGGGCCGTGCGCTCTGCGTATCCTCGGGGGGTGCTTCTCTCAGACAAGGATATTCGGGCCGAGATCGACGCCGGTCGGGTACGCATTGACCCGTTCGATGAATCGATGGTTCAGCCTTCGAGTATCGACGTGCGGCTCGACCGCTATTTCCGGGTGTTCGAGAACCACCGCTATCCGCACATCGACCCCGCGGCCGAGCAGGCGGATCTGACGCGGCTGGTCGAGCCGGAGGGCGACGAGGCGTTCATCCTGCATCCCGGTGAGTTCGTGCTGGCGTCGACGTACGAGGTCATCACGCTGCCGGACGATCTGGCGTCCCGGCTGGAAGGCAAGAGCTCGCTCGGGCGGCTCGGTCTGGTCACGCATTCGACAGCGGGCTTCATCGACCCCGGGTTCTCGGGGCATGTGACGCTTGAGCTGTCGAACCTGGCCACGCTGCCCATCAAGCTGTGGCCGGGCATGAAGATCGGCCAGCTGTGCATGTTCCGGCTGAGCTCGCCCGCGGAGCACTCCTACGGTTCCGAGAAGTACGGGTCCCGCTATCAGGGGCAGCGGGGGCCGACGGCCTCCCGGTCGTTTGTGAATTTCCATCGGACACAAGTGTGACGGGCATGACGCAGATACGGGAAAACCTGACGTACGAGAAGTTCGGCGGAGCGATTCGCGAGCTGGCGCAGACCATCGCCGATGACGGTTACGAGCCGGATGTCGTGCTGTCGATCGCCCGTGGCGGTGTGTTCGTCGCCGGTGGTCTGGCATACGCGCTGGACTGCAAGAACATCCACCTCGTGAACGTGGAGTTCTACACCGGTGTGGGCACCACGCTTGAGATGCCCGTGATGCTGGCGCCGGTGCCGAACGCGATCGACTTCTCGAACAAGAAGGTCCTGATCGCGGATGACGTCGCCGACACCGGCAAGACGCTGAAGCTGGTGCACGACTTCTGCCTCGAGCACGTGGCCGAGGTGCGCAGCGCTGTGATCTACGAGAAGTCGCACAGCCTCGTGAAGTGCGAGTACGTCTGGAAGCGCACCGACGACTGGATCAACTTCCCCTGGTCTGTGTTGCCTCCATGTCGTAAGTCTGGCACACCGATCACTCCGTCGAAGGACGCCCTGTAAGAGGCCGCCTGACCTGCGGAAGCTGTGCACCATGGGCGTAAGCCCGGACGGCAGATTGTTCATCGTCCGCCAGCGAGCGGGGAGAGCAGAAGGGCTGCGCCCCAGGGCGGTCGCAGCCCTTCTCTCACGTCTGCTCGATCTCTGCCATCAGGAGTCGGAGGGTGAGCGAGTGCTTCTCCGCAGGTAGGGCCGCCATCGCGGTTCGGGCGTATGCGACTCCTCCACGTGGGTCACCGCTGCGGGCGATCATCAAGCCCCGATGCATTTCAAGGTGCGTCGCAAATCGAGGCAGGGTCTCGGGCAGCTCTCGTACGGCCTGATCCTGGGCCTCCACCGCGCCCTTCTCGTCTCCGAGTCGTGCGAGCAGAAGGGAGAGAAACACGTTCATGCGCCACCACGGGACGGCATAGTCCGACATCTGCTCATGTGAGCCTGCGTGATCAAAGACGCGACGCCCTTCCTCGGCCAGGGACAAGGCTGTGGCGCGGTCGCCGCGGATCGCGGCTGCGTGCGCCTTCCCCATGATCGCGTTCAACAGGCCAAGAGACGGCTTTCTGCTGATCGCGATGGCTTGGTCGGCGAGAACGTCTGCGATGCCGAGCGATGCACCTTCGTACCCGAGAGCGATTGCTGCCCTTCCTCGGACCCAGACGCGGGCGTCGTCGTCGCCCGATTGGTCGGCGGCCTGGGCGGCCATCCGGTACCAGTGCACGGCCTTGGCCCCATCTGAGCCGGGGAAGGTCTTGGCGTACAAGGTCATCAGGCGGGCCGCGACGGACCAGAGTCGAGGCTGTTCTAGCTGCTGCTGGATGACGACCAGTTCGCCGGCAACTCGGCGCTGAATGTCTGCTGCGCCCATGGACATGTACTGAGTGCCGTAGGTGGCGAGCTTTGCTCCCCAAGCGTCCGTGGTCGGGCCGCCTTGGAGGCGGGCGGAGAAGCCCATGGACAGCAGGTCGGAGGCGACGACTGGAGCCACTGCGGCTCCGGCAACGTCGGTCAGAAAGGTTCTGCGCTTCACATCGTCCTCAAGTACGGCTAGGGGCACATCCAGCACGGCGGAGAGGGCGCGGAGGTAGAAACCTCCTGGCTGGATCTTGGAACACTCCCAGTTACTGACGTACTCCCGAGACAGGGCGGAGCCGTAAGCGTCGTTGATCTCTGACGCCAACCGTCCCTGCGACCATCCCCGTGCTTTACGCAGTTCTCTGATCAGCTCGCCGATCCTCATGCCGCCCATCCTCCTCCCGAAAGTGCCATGCCGGGATCCAAGTGCCCAAGCCCTGAGAGAACTTCACACTAGGGATCACACTAGTTCGATCCTGTGATCGCCCCGATACTTTCTGTGATGACAATGGCTTACCAGGCAGGGGCATAGCGATGACCACACGCAAAGCAGCGCCCTTATCGGGCGTAGAACATCCCGAGTCGCGACCCGGCATCGGTGACGTGGCGGAGGACGCCGACACCGGACGGGTCGGGCTCGTGATGGGGCAGCTGGGGGGACGTGTGCAGATGCGGCCGATCCATGGCGGCGTCGAGTGGGACGCCATGCCCGAGAAGGTCACGACACCCACGGCCCGGGAGGAACTGAGCGTGCTCCCGGCCGTGAACAGCAACAGCCGGGCCCGCCTGTGATGCGCGTCGTCGGCCGGTACGCCGGGGTCCTGTTCATCATCTGCATCAGCGGCTCGTGCGGGTTGGCGCTCGGGATGGCCGTCGGTACCAGCCGGTAGACCGACTGGCCCTGGACGGGTGTCGACTACGGCTACCCCGTCCCCGTCCGGGCTGGTCATCCAAGCCCGCTCCCCGGCCGTCTATGCGCCGAGCTCGGCGGCCTCATACGGGCGACCACCCAAGCAATCGAGAGGAGCACGACATGAGCGCTGTCGAGAAGATCCCGTTCGGTATGCGGTTCGCCGCTGGTCAGACCAGCGCCCCGGCTGACCCCACCGGTGTCGTCTACAGCACTGAGTTGCAGATCGCTGTCACGGTGGACGGCAATCCGTGGGCGTCCATGGTCGGCAACGACACCAGCACGAACACCAACTCCGACAGTCAGAACGACGAGGGCACCGACCTCTGGTAGGGAGTGGTAGTGACGGAACTTGACGGCGGGGCGGTGCTGGTTCTGACGAACCGGCTCGACCCCACGGCGGACCTGGTGGTGACGCACCTGAACACGCGGGGTGTCCCGGTGTTCAGGTGCGATACCGCCGACTTCCCGACGGAAGTGACGATGACCGCCACTCTCACTGACGGGTGGGGCGGGGTGCTCGATGACGGGCATCGCCGACTCAGCCTGTCCGAGGTGCGATCTGTGTACTTTCGCAGGCCCGAAGAGTTCCTGTTACCCGATGGCATGTCCGAGGCTGGGCGGCGGTTCGCTGCCGCCCAGTCCCGGGCTGGCTTCCTCGGCGTGACCGCTTCTCTGCCCTGCCTGTGGATCAACCATCCCGCGCGGGACGCGAATGCCAACTACAAACCGTGGCAACTGGCGGTCGCGCACCGGCTGGGACTGAACCCACCACGCACGCTCATCACCAACGATCCCTACGCCGCACGCAAGTTCGCCGCTGATCTCGGCGCTCCGATGATCACCAAGAGCCTCGGGGCTCCTGTCGAGACCGTGATCGTTGATCCTGCCGACCTGGACGGTTCCGTCGAGCTGTGCGCGCACCTCTTCCAAGAGTGGATGGACAAGGCGTACGAGGTGCGGCTGACAGTGGTCGGGGACCAGTTCTTCCCTGTGGAGATCCACGCGGGATCGGATGCCGCGCGGATCGACTGGCGCACGGACTACGCGTCGCTGACCTACAAGCCGACCACCGCGCCGCGAGAGGTGCGCGAACGGCTGACCGCGTTCATGAGGCATTTCGGGCTCGTCTTCGCGGCGTTCGACTTCATCGTGACACCGGACGGCGAGTGGCGGTTCCTGGAAGTGAATCCGAACGGCCAATGGTCGTGGATCGGTGCGACACGAAGTCGCGCATTACGAGTGAACTCGCAGATTGGAGGCCGGTTATAGACCGGATGCGAAGTTCCTGATCAGTGTTCGAGATCAGTCCCCGCCCTGGCGTGCGCTCGCAGGTCCTGCCTGTGAGGGTGCGAAGCCCAGGGAAGAAGCTCAAGGGCCCCCGCTCCGTCTGGGGGAGCAACCGGGCGAGGGGAAGGCCGGACGGGCGAACGCAAGTGAACCCCCGATGATGCCTCGTTAGCCCAAGCCTTGGGAGACGGGACGAGGACCAGGGTGCAGGGCCTGGCCGCTGGAGGAGGCGGCGAGCGGCGGCTGGTGACGATCTACCGGCCGTGGGAACACCGCTGGCCCCGGGGTGTAGGGGGCGCCCACCCCGGCCGTATCTCGTATGCGCGGAACGTGGAAACCCCGTCGGGGTCCGAGCCCTTCGGCTCGGTAGGCCGATCGTAAGAGGGGCGGAACCCCTCGGCGGGACAGGAAGCCCAAGAAGCGGATGCCGGCGGCCGAAAGGCAGCGGGACTCGGGACATGTGGCCGCCCCTCCAGGCGGCTGTCACGGGGAACCGGCCGGATGCCGGTCCTGGCGACCGGTTCCGAAAGGGAGCTGACGTGGGCTGGTGAGCCTTTGAAATCCGAGGCCGAGGGCCTCCCGAACCGAGGGACAAGTTGGACACCACGGTGAACGGACCCAAGGACGCTTCCGACTGGGAGGACGTCGCGTGGCGTCACCACGAGGACAACGTAGCGAGGCTGCGGCAGAGGATCTTCAAGGCGACGCGGGAACAGGACTGGGCTGTGGTCCGGTCCTTGCAGAAGTTGATGCTGAGGTCATGGTCGAACACGCTGATCAGCGTGCGGCAGGTGACCCAGCGCAACGCGGGGCGTCGGACGGCCGGGATCGACGGGGAGACTGCCCTGTCACCCGAGGCCAGGATGAATGTGGCGGTGCGTGTGCACCGCACGCGCTCGTCCTGGAATCCGCTGCCGGTCCGGCGCGTGTACATTCCGAAAGCCAATGGAAAGCAAAGGCCGCTTGGTATCCCCGTGATTATGGACCGGTGCCATCAGGCGCGTGTCCGCAACGCGTTGGAGCCCGAGTGGGAAGCGCGGTTCGAGCCGAGATCCTACGGGTTTCGACCGGGCCGCAGTTGCGCGGACGCCATCGGCGCTCTCTTTTCCGCGCTGAATGGCTCCCGGGCCAGGAGGCTATGGATTCTGGACGCCGACTTGTCCGCCGCGTTCGACAGGATCGGCCACGAACCACTGCTGGAAGCAATCGGGTCATTCCCCGCCAGGGAAATGATTCGGGGATGGCTGAAATCGGGAGTGGTCGAGAACGGCCTGCTCACGCCGACCGAAGAGGGTTCCCCTCAAGGCGGTGTGATCAGTCCGTTGCTGATGAACGTCGCGCTCCATGGGCTGGAGGAAGCTGGCGGAGTCCGTTACCTGACAACTGGCCGTAGTGCCGGGGAGACGGTGCGAGGGGCTCCGGTACTGGTGCGATACGCCGACGACATGGTCGCCTGCTGCCATTCCCGGCAGCAGGCCGAGCAGGTCAAGGCGCAGCTTGCGGAGTGGCTGGCACCCAGGGGCCTGACCTTCAACGAGGAGAAGACGCGCATTGTGCGTCTCTCCGAAGGTTTCGACTTCCTGGGGTTCACTCTCCGCCGTTTTCACGACTCCAAGCTGATCATCACGCCGAGCAAGAAGGCGGTCATGCGGTTACGGAAGAGGCTCACGGACGAGATGCGGAACCTTCGTGGATCGAACGTGGTGGCGGTCATCGCCAAGCTCAACCCGATTATTCGTGGATGGGCGGCCTACTACCGCGGGGTGGTGTCCAGCCGGATCTTCTCGAGTCTGGACTCTCACGTATGGCGGCTCACCTACAAGTGGGCCAGACGCTCGCACCCCAACAAGCCGAAGAAGTGGATCGTGCGCCGCTACTACGGCAAATTCAACAAGTTCAGGAACGACTACTGGGTGTTCGGCGATCGTAGCTGTATCAGCGAAAGCGGCGGCACTTATCACGTGGTCAAGTTCTCCTGGACGAATATCGTCCGGCACCAACTGGTCACTGGCAGGGCATCACCTGACGATCCCGACCTACGTGATTACTGGGCCAAAAGGCGGAGGAAGGTCAAACCCCCGCTGGACAACTACAACCTGAACCTGCTCGCCAGGCAGGAAGGCCGATGTCCACTCTGCGGGGACTACATCCTCACCACCCATCAGCCACCGCAATCCCCGCACGAATGGGAGCGCTGGTGGCTGAACACCGTCCGCCGAGCGGTAGCCGCCAGCTACCTCACTCACCACGGGCGGCATGGCGCGCCGGACGGACCGCAGACACGTCTCGTACACGCCTCCTGCCAACGCAGCCTTCGGGCCAGAACGCGCAGGAGGACCGCAGTTTTTGCATCACCGCGAACGCCCTTGGGGCTTGCTTGAGCCGTGTGCTTGGAAAGCGGGCACGCACGGTTCTGAGGGGGCGGGGACGCAGCAATGCGTCCCCGCTACCCGACAGCACGAGACAGGCGTGCCCATCTCACGTGCCATCGCGGACCTGCTGGAGAAGGGCGAGCATGTCTGACCTGATCGAAGAGCGGGCCCGTGTGCTGCGGGCGCGCCTGGCGGACGAGCTGGAACGTGACGGTTCGCTGCGCTCGCCTGAGTGGCGGCGGGCAGTGGAGCGGGTGCCTCGGCATCCCTTCCTTCCCCGCTTCTACCGGGATGCTCCCGGCCCTGACGGTGTCACCCGCTATACGCCCGTCAGCCCTGAGCGCGACGCCGATGAGTGGCTGACGCTGATCTACCGCAACAAGACCTGGGTGACCCAGCTCGACAACGGCGCCACATCGACGGACGGCGCACCCGTCACGGGAATCCCCACGAGTTCGTCCACGCTGCCCGGTGCCGTGGTGAGGATGCTGGAGGACCTCGACGTTCCCGGCAAGGCACCCACGTTCCAGGCCGGTGGGGGCAGCGACTACTCGACGGGCTTGATGTGCGAACGGCTCGGGGACGAGTTCGTGACCCGCTCCGAGTACGACCCGGTGCTGTCCGCCGAAGGGCGCGAGCGGCTGGCCTCGCTCGGCTACCGGCCACGTCTGGTGACCGGAGACGCGGCGCAGGGCTGCCCGGAAGGCGCACCGTACAGCCGGATCATCGCCACCTACTCACCTGCACGTGTACCGGCCGCATGGCTGGAGCAGTCGGCCCCCGGTGGGCTCATCCTCGTGTCGCTCGTGGGCAGCCTCGACGCCTACGGCTACATCAAGCTGGAGAAGAGCTCCGCCACGGAAGCCCGCGGCCGGTTCATCAACGGCGACGTGTCCTTCATGCCGTCCCGCGAGATCGCACGGCCCGAGCTCGGCCCTCTCATGCGGGCGGCCCTCGACGGCCGGAAGCACTCACAGGCTGTGGACACCGTTCTTCATCCGCAGATGCTGGACGACCAAGGGCTGATGTGGGCGGCCCAACTCGCACTGCCCGGCACCAAACGCGTCGGCCTGACCGTGGACGACTGTTCCGGGCGCTGGTTTCTCCACCCTGACGGCTCCTGGGCGGTGCTGGAGACCCACCCTGACGGCTCCGTCCGGGCCTTCGAGGGCGGCACCCGACCGCTGTGGTCGGAGCTGGAGAAGGCCGCCACACGATGGCTGTCGGCCGACCGCCCCGGCCTGGAGCGCTACGGCCTGATCGCGACCGCCAACGCGAACCTGGTCTGGCTCGACCACCCCGACAACATCGTGGCCACCCTCACGGACGCCTGATCCCACGAACCTCCGCCTGCGGCCCGTACCTCACCGGCACGGGCCGCTTCTCCGTGCTCGGCTCCCTGTCCGCACGGCCTGCCGGAGTGGCTTTGGTCGGTGTCCTGTTCGGGTTGGGGTCGGGCATGTTCAGGGGGCCGTACGCTGCCGGGCAACTCGGGCGGGCTTGCCTCCTGCCCGCGCTCAGCGATGGCGGCGCAAACGGCCTCCCACTCCTCGACGGTGTTGATCACCTCCCACTCGCCCATGACCGGCTCCCCGTTCGCGCCGTACAACACGACACCGTGATAGGTGCGGTACCCGACGAGCCTGGGATTGGTGAGGATGTGTTCCACGCGGTGGTGCGCCATGCGCTTCGTACCTTCGCGGGGGTTGCCGTGACCCTCCTCCTGCCACTTCGTGCGGATGGTGCCGATGCGCACTCCGGCGAGAACGTCTTTCTGCGCGGCGCGGATGACGCCGGCTGCGTCGGGATCGACCTTGTTCCGGTCGTCCTTGCACCACCCGTAGGGCGCCGGACCGCCGTTGCTCTTGCCCTGCTGGGCCAACTCAAGGTGCTTGCGCTTGATTCGGCGTGACGTGTCGTGGGACGACTTGTCGGCGAACGCCACCATGACGCGCGCTATGGTCCGGCCATCGGCGCTGCCGAGATTCACGTCGTTGGTGACGGTGGCGAACTCCAGCTTCGGCCGCTCGTCGAAGATCTCGATCAGGCGCTCACAGTCGGTGCGCTGACGCGCTACGCCGAGCGCTTCGCCCTCGTCGTCCCGGGAGATCCGGGTGTAAATCCCCACCTTGCGTGCCATGATCGAGCCCTACCCGGCCGGTGCATTGCCCCGGCGATGCCAGAAGAGGCTACTACTGTCATCGGGTCCACTTCCTGTGGAGTGCCGAGCCGCCCCTCGTGCGGCGTGAGGGCCAGGTTCTCGACGCCTGAGCGTCACGCGTACATGGGTGCGAACAGGTGTGAGGGCCCCGCTTCGGCGGGGCCCTCGTGTCTTTCAGATCGTGCCCAGCTTGATGATCGCCAGCAGTGCGATCAGCTGGATGGCCGACGCTCCCAGCGCCTTCGTCCATGGCAGGTCATGAGACTTGCTCACCATGGATGTGAACAGCGCACCCGCCGCCAGCCAGGTCGCCCAGCCCACCACCTGCACCAGCGGGTTGTCACCGCCCAGGAACATCGCGAAGACCAGCCGCGGGGCGTCCGTCAGGGACATGATCAGCATGGAGAGGCCGACCGTCGGCTGCCAGGCGCCGTCGCCGCCGAGCTGGCGGGCCAGGGTGTGGGTGACCGCGCCCAGGATCAGGCCGCCGATGACGAAGAACACGCCCGTGATGAGCACGGAGGTGAGCGCCGTCGTGAACGGCGCCTTGATGGCTTCCTCGCGGGACTGGTCGAAGCCGAAGATCGCGAGCAGCCCGTAGAGGAACGAGACGGTGAGCGCCGGGCCCCACACCGGGTAGTCCCGCATCTGGTGGAAGGTCGAGCCTGGGCGCAGCACGATGCCGCGGAGCAGTTCCTTCCAGTGCAGGCGCGGGCCCGCGGGCGCGGAGCCGGCGTGATAGGTGGCCGCGTCCCCGTAGGGGTCGTCGTTGATGCTGAAAGCCCTCGTGTGGCCGGGGTTGTTGGCGTACGGGTCATCGGCGGGGTGAGGGTCGCCGAAGTACTCCGGTTCGCCGTGCGGGGCCCGCCCCTGCTGAGGGTGGCCGCCGCCCTGCTGGGGCCACTGCTGCCGCGGGGGGTAGGCGGGCGCGCCCTGGGAGCCTCCGTACTGGCCCTGCGGCGGGCCGTACGGCGGCGGGGGCGCCTGCTGCGGGCGCTGCTGCTGTTGCTGAGGGCGGTTGTCGCTGCCCCGTCCTCGTCCGATCCTGAATCCAGCCACGTATTCGAACGTACCTGGTCCTGCGTGGTCCGGTGGCCTTGGTCGGGGTACGGAGGGTGTTTGCTGCGGAGCTGTGACATCCCCTACGTGGTGTCCCTGAGGGGCCCTTGGAGGAAGACTGCTGTGCTGAACGTGGCCGCGGGATGTGAGCCGTCACCGCTCGCCGGGTAGAACGCGATCACATCCGCGCTCTCGCCCCGGTGAGCGCGCGTCACCACGTCGGGCCGCTTGTCGCCGGCGAACGCGGAAGCGGCCGGTCCTGCCCCCGAGGCAGGTCCGGCCGCTTCCGTGCTGCGGCGCTACGGGACGTAGGACGCCGTGGTCACTTCACCGGTTCCGGCTCGGGCGCGTTCTCCGTCTCGTCTGCGCCGGCCGGGTCCACCGGCGTCCTGACGGAGTCGAGGAGCAGCTGTGCCACATCCACGACCTGGAGGCTCTCCTTGGCCTTGCCGTCGTTCTTCTTGCCGTTCACCGAGTCCGTGAGCATGACGAGGCAGAACGGGCAGGCGGTGGACACGATGTCCGGGTTCAGCGACAGCGCCTCGTCCACCCGCTCGGTGTTGATGCGCTTGCCGATCCGCTCCTCCATCCACATCCGGGCACCGCCGGCGCCACAGCAGAAGCCGCGCTCCTTGTGGCGGTGCATCTCCTCGTTCCGCAGGCCGGGCACCTTGGCGATGATCTCGCGCGGCGGGGTGTAGACCTTGTTGTGGCGGCCCAGGTAGCAGGGGTCGTGATACGTGATCAGACCCTGGACCGGGGTGACCGGGATCAGCTTGCCCTCGTCGATGAGGTGCTGGAGCAGCTGCGTGTGGTGGATGACCTCGTACTCGCCGCCGAGCTGCGGGTACTCGTTCGCGATGGTGTTGAAGCAGTGCGGGCAGGTCGCGACGATCTTCTTCGCCGACTTCGGCTTCTTCGTCGACTCGTCCTCGTCGTCCTCGCCGAACGCCATGTTCAGCATGGCGACGTTCTCCGCGCCGAGCTGCTGGAACAGGAACTCGTTGCCGAGGCGGCGCGGCGAGTCGCCGGTGCACTTCTCCTCGCCGCCCATGATCGCGAACTTGACGCCCGCGATGTGCAGGAGTTCGGCGAAGGCCTTGGTGGTCTTCTTGGCGCGGTCCTCCAGGGCGCCGGCGCAGCCGACCCAGTACAGGTAGTCGACCTCGGTGAGGTCCTCGACGTCCTTGCCCACGACCGGGACCTCGAAGTCGACCTCCTTGGTCCACTCAAGGCGCTGCTTCTTGGCCAGACCCCAGGGGTTGCCCTTCTTCTCCAGGTTCTTGAGCATCGTGCCCGCCTCGGACGGGAAGGCGCTCTCGATCATCACCTGGTAGCGGCGCATGTCGACGATGTGGTCGATGTGCTCGATGTCGACCGGGCACTGCTCCACGCACGCACCGCAGGTGGTGCAGGACCACAGTACGTCCGGGTCGATGACGCCGTTCTCTTCGGCCGTTCCGATCAGCGGGCGTTCGGCCTCGGCCAGCGCCGCGGCGGGCACCGACGCGAGCTGCTCATCGGTGGCCTTCTCCTCGCCCTCCATGGTCTTGCCGCCGCCCGCGCGCAGATACGGGGCCTTGGCGTGCGCGTGGTCGCGCAGCGACATGATGAGCAGCTTCGGGGAGAGCGGCTTGCCGGTGTTCCAGGCGGGGCACTGCGACTGGCAGCGACCGCACTCGGTGCAGGTCGAGAAGTCGAGGATGCCCTTCCAGGAGAACTGCTCCACCTGGCTGACGCCGAAGGTGTCGTCCTCGCCCGGATCCTCGAAGTCGATCGGCTTGCCGCCCGAGGTCATCGGCAGCAGCGCGCCCAGGGAGGTCTCACCGGTGGCGTTGCGCTTGAACCAGATGTTCGGGAAGCCGAGGAAGCGGTGCCAGGCCACGCCCATGTCGGTCTTCAGGGAGACCGTGATCATCCAGATGAAGGAGGTCGCGATCTTCAGGCCCGCGAAGAAGTAGGTGAGGTTCTGGAGCGTGGAGACGTCCATGCCCTCCAGCCACGCCACCACCGGGTACGAGATGAAGAACGATGCCTCGTAGCTGTCCACATGGTGCTGGGCGCCCTCGAGCGCGTGCAGCATGAAGATGCAGACGCCGACGATGAGGATGACCGTCTCGACGAAGTACGCCTGGCCGAAGTTGGAGCCGGCGAAGCGGGACTTGCGGCCCGGCTTGTCCGGCCTGCTCAGCTGCCGGACCACGATCAGTACGAGGATGCCGAGCACCGTCATGGTGCCCATGAACTCGACGTAGACGTTGTACGGCGCCCATTCGCCGATGATCGGCAGGAGCCAGTCGGCCTGGAAGAGCTGGCCGATGGCGTTGACGATCGTCAGCAGCAGAGTGAGGAAGCCCACCGCCACGAACCAGTGCGCGACACCGACGACGCCCCAGCGGTTCATCCGGGTGTGGCCGACGAACTCACGGACCAGCGTGACGGTGCGCTGGTAGGGGTTGTCGGTGCGGGTGCCCGCGGGCACGTTCTGGCCGAGCCGCAGGAATGTGTAGATCTGGAGGATGGCGCGGCCGAACAGGGCCACGCCTACCACGATCAGAACCAGCGACACGATGATCGCGGCGAGTTGCATGTGGGGCTCCTCGGGCCTGCGAGGTGGGGAATCCGGCGCTTACCAGACAGCGATGCCTACTAAGCGGTAACTTATTCAGTCCGTGCTGAGACTACCCACATATTCCGCCGCACTGTAGTTGCACAAGCGGTGATCTGCGTCGCTCAGGTCACCCTGAGCGGGTGGCGGCGGAGCGTGGGCGTGAGCGCCGCCGGAGACGCCGACGCCGTCCAGGATGCACCCGCCCGCGTCGGCGCATCGCGCCAGGGGTGCGCAACAGGATCGCCAGGTCCAGCCGCAGTCCGTGGTGCTCCACATAGTGCTGGTCCAGTAGTGCCGCCTCGTACCAGGGCATCGTGGAATGCCTGGCGAGCTGTGCGAGTCCCGTCAGGCCCGGTTTGACGCTCTGCCGCCAGGGTGCCGCCGCCCGCGGGTCGTCCGGCGCCAATGCGGCGGGGCCGACCAGGGACAGTTCTCCGCGCACCACGTGCGGCAGCCGGGACAGCAGGTCGAGGCGGAGACGGCGGGTGCGCAGGGAGCGGATGACGACGGCCTGCCCGTGCAGTCCCGTCCTGGTCTCCCGGGTGTACGCGCCGCCGTGGCGTCGTGCCTTCACCGCCGACCAGGTCGCGGCGGTGGCCAGCAGGGGTGCGGTGACGAGCAGCAGGGCGGTGCCGGCGACCAGGTCGAGCAGGCGCTTCGCTCGCATGGGCCACCCTGCTCGCATGGGCCGCGGCGCAGGTGTGGATCGCGGCGCGGGCACGGACCGCGCCGCCGGCGGCATGGGACGCACGCGGCGTGTCGGCTTTCGTGTCGGCTGCACCGGGCGCCTGAGCTGCACCGCGCGCATGGCTCTCACCTGGCTCACCTGTCCGTTCTGTCATCTTTTCGGGTGCTTTTGTGAGAACCATGGCACGGTGAAGGGGGAGGTGCGCGCAGGCCGCGCCCGGGGTGGTCGGAGAGGGTCATGCGCAGCTGCGGTGCGCGCACCATAGTTGAGTCAGGTCGACTCAGGTCTGTTGACTCTCCAGGGGGAGTGGTGCATCCTTGAGTCAGTTGCACTCAAGTCCTATGGAGGAATCGAAATGGCACGTGCGGTCGGCATCGACCTGGGCACGACTAACTCCGTCGTCAGCGTTCTGGAGGGCGGCGAGCCCACCGTCATCACCAACGCAGAGGGCGCCAGGACCACGCCGTCCGTCGTCGCCTTCGCCAAGAACGGCGAGGTGCTGGTCGGCGAGGTCGCGAAGCGCCAGGCGGTCACCAACGTGGACCGGACCATCAGGTCCGTGAAGCGCCACATGGGCACGGACTGGAAGATCGAGCTCGACGGGAAGAACTTCAACCCGCAGCAGATGTCCGCGTTCATCCTGCAGAAGCTGAAGCGCGACGCCGAGTCCTACCTGGGCGAGAAGGTCACCGACGCGGTGATCACCGTCCCGGCGTACTTCAACGACTCCGAGCGCCAGGCCACCAAGGAGGCCGGTGAGATCGCGGGCCTCAACGTCCTGCGCATCGTCAACGAGCCGACCGCCGCCGCGCTCGCCTACGGCCTCGACAAGGACGACCAGACCATCCTGGTCTTCGACCTCGGTGGCGGTACCTTCGACGTCTCGCTGCTGGAGATCGGCGACGGTGTCGTCGAGGTGAAGGCCACCAACGGTGACAATCACCTCGGTGGTGACGACTGGGACCAGCGCGTCGTCGACTACCTGGTGAAGCAGTTCGCCAACGGCCACGGAGTCGACCTGTCCAAGGACAAGATGGCGCTCCAGCGTCTGCGCGAGGCTGCCGAGAAGGCGAAGATCGAGCTGTCGTCCTCCACCGAGACGACGATCAACCTGCCCTACATCACGGCGTCCGCCGAGGGCCCGCTGCACCTGGACGAGAAGCTCACGCGCGCCCAGTTCCAGCAGCTCACCGCCGACCTCCTGGAGCGCTGCAAGACCCCGTTCCACAACGTGATCAAGGACGCCGGCATCCAGCTCTCCGAGATCGACCACGTGGTCCTCGTCGGTGGCTCCACCCGTATGCCGGCCGTCGCCGAGCTCGTGAAGGAGCTGACCGGCGGCAAGGAGGCCAACAAGGGCGTGAACCCGGACGAGGTCGTCGCCATCGGCGCCACCCTCCAGGCCGGTGTCCTCAAGGGTGAGGTCAAGGACGTCCTGCTCCTCGACGTGACCCCGCTGTCCCTCGGCATCGAGACCAAGGGCGGCATCATGACCAAGCTGATCGAGCGCAACACCACGATCCCGACCAAGCGCTCCGAGATCTTCACCACGGCCGAGGACAACCAGCCGTCCGTGCAGATCCAGGTCTACCAGGGCGAGCGCGAGATCGCGGCGTACAACAAGAAGCTCGGCATGTTCGAGCTCACCGGCCTCCCGCCGGCCCCGCGCAGCGTCCCGCAGATCGAGGTCTCCTTCGACATCGACGCCAACGGCATCATGCACGTGACCGCGAAGGACCTGGGCACGGGCAAGGAGCAGAAGATGACCGTCACCGGCGGCTCCTCGCTCGCCAAGGACGAGGTCGACCGGATGCGCCAGGAGGCCGAGCAGTACGCGGAGGAGGACCACCGCCGCCGCGAGGCCGCCGAGACCCGCAACCAGGCCGAGCAGCTCGTCTACCAGACCGAGAAGTTCCTCAAGGACAACGAGGAGAAGGTCCCGGGCGAGGTCAAGACCGAGGTCGAGACCGCGCTCACCGAGCTCAAGGACAAGCTCAAGGGCGAGGACACCGCGGAGATCCGCACCGCCACCGAGAAGGTCGCGGCCGTCTCCCAGAAGCTGGGCCAGGCCATGTACGCCGACGCGCAGGCGGCGGGCGCTGCAGGTGACGCCGGTGCCGGACAGGCGAAGTCCGACGCCGACGCCGATGACGTGGTCGACGCCGAGATCGTCGACGACGAGAAGGACCGGAAGGGCGGCGCTGCCTGATGTCTGAGGAGACCCCGGGTTTCGAGGAGAAGCCCGACGTCCCCTCCGGCGCCAATCCCGAAGACGCGGCGCAGGCCGCCGCCCCCTCCACCGCGGAGGAGGGGGCGGCCCCGGCCGGGGACGCAGCACAGAACAGCACCGCCCAGGCAGGCCTGACGGCCCAGCTGGACCAGGTCCGCACCGCGCTCAACGAGCGCACCCTGGACCTCCAGCGGCTCCAGGCCGAATACCAGAACTACCGCCGCCGGGTGGAGCGGGACCGGATCACCGTCAAGGAGATCGCCGTCGCGCAGCTGCTCACCGAGCTGCTGCCGGTGCTCGACGACATCGGCCGCGCCCGTGAGCACAGCGAGCTGGTCGGCGGCTTCAAGTCGGTGGCCGAGTCCCTGGAGACGGTCGCCGCCAAGATGGGGCTCCAGCAGTTCGGCAAGGAGGGCGAGCCCTTCGACCCGACGGTCCACGAGGCGCTGATGCACTCGTACGCACCGGACGTCACCGAGACGACCTGTGTGGCGATCCTGCAGCCGGGTTACCGGATCGGGGAGCGGACCATCCGTCCGGCCCGGGTCGCGGTGGCCGAGCCCCAGCCGGGTGCGGCGCCGGCGGCGGGAGCGAAGGAAGAGCAGTCGGCCGACGAGGAGAGCGGTGGCCCGGACGAGGGCTGACGTGGTCGATGACGCACGAGGACGGGTCCGGAAGGAGGGACGTCGATGAGCACGAAGGACTTCGTGGAGAAGGACTACTACAAGGTTCTCGGCGTCCCCAAGGACGCCACCGATGCCGAGATCAAGAAGGCGTACCGGAAGCTCGCCCGCGAGTTCCACCCGGACGCCAACAAGGGCGACGCCAAGGCGGAGGAGCGCTTCAAGGAGATCTCCGAGGCCAATGACGTGCTCGGCGACGCCAAGCGGCGCAAGGAGTACGACGAGGCCCGCGCCCTCTTCGGCAACGGTGGCTTCCGGGCCGGCGGCCCTGGCGCCGGCGGCACCTTCAACTTCGACCTGAGCGACCTCTTCGGGGGTGCCCAGGGCGGGGGCGGCGGTGCCGCGGGCGGCTTCGGCGGCGGAGGCGGCGGCGGGCTCGGCGATGTCTTCGGCGGTCTCTTCAACCGCGGCGCGGGCGCGGGCACGCGTACCCAGCCGCGCCGCGGCCAGGACATCGAGTCCGAGGTGACGCTCAGCTTCACCGAGGCCGTGGACGGGGCCACGGTCCCGCTGCGGATGTCCAGCCAGCAGCCCTGCAAGGCGTGCTCGGGCACCGGCGACAAGAACGGCACCCCCAGGGTGTGCCCGACCTGCGTCGGCACCGGGCAGGTCTCGCGCGGCGGCAGCGGCTCGTTCTCGCTGACCGACCCCTGTGTGGACTGCAAGGGCCGCGGCCTGATCGCCGAGAACCCGTGCGAGATCTGCCACGGCAGTGGTCGCGCCAAGTCCTCGCGCACCATGCAGGTCCGCATCCCGGCGGGGGTGTCAGACGGGCAGCGCATCCGGCTGCGCGGCAAGGGCACCCCGGGCGAGCGCGGCGGGCCGGCCGGCGACCTGTACGTCGTCGTCCATGTCGACGCTCACCCGGTGTTCGGCCGCAAGGGCGACAACCTCACCGTCACCGTGCCGGTCAGTTTCCCGGAAGCGGCCATCGGCGGAGAGGTGAAGGTCCCGACGCTCGGAGGCCCCCCGGTCACGCTGAAACTGCCCGCCGGTACGCCCAACGGACGTACGATGCGGGCCCGCGGCAAGGGCGCCGTACGCAAGGACGGCACCCGCGGCGATCTGCTGGTCACCGTGGAGGTCGCGGTGCCGACGGAGCTCGGTGACGAGGCACGGGAGGCCCTGGAGGCCTACCGGAAGGCGACTGCGGACGAGGACCCGCGGGCAGAACTGTTCCAGGCTGCGAAGGGAGCGTGACCTCATGGAGAGGGACGGCCGACGCCGTAATCCGTACCAGCTGACGGACGAGACACCGGTGTACGTCATCTCGGTGGCGGCCCAGCTCTCCGGTCTGCACCCGCAGACCCTGCGACAGTACGACCGGCTCGGCCTGGTCTCCCCGGACCGCACGGCGGGCCGGGGCAGGCGCTACTCGGCACGTGACATCGAACTGCTCCGCCAGGTGCAGGCGCTGTCCCAGGACGAGGGCATCAACCTCGCCGGGATCAAGCGCATCATCGAGCTGGAGCACCAGGTCGCGGCGCTCCAGGCGAGGGTCGCCGAGCTGGCGGCGGCGGTCGACGGCGCGGCGGCGGCTATGCGGCAGCGTGAGGCGCAGGTGCACGCGTCCTACCGGCGCGACCTGGTGCCGTACCAGGACGTGCAGCAGACGAGCGCGTTGGTGGTGTGGCGGCCGAAGCAGCCGAAGCGGGACACCTGAGCCCCGGGTCTGAGGGCAGAGCCTACGAGGGCGGAGTCCCCGGGGACAGGGGACATGCGAAGGGGCCGGGAGGGCCGCAAGGTCCTCCCGGCCCCTTCGCGCTGTCGTGCCGTCAGGGCGCGGCATGCTCGATCGTGAGGCGTCGGTCGCTGCCGACGCCGTCGTGCGCCGCCTCGGGTACGGACTTGCCGCCTCGTGCGGACTCGGTGCCGTCGGCCGGCACCTGGAAGCCCGCCGCGCGATGACCGCACACCGGTGTGATCGCTGTCAGGCGTGGTCGACTTGCTGTTCGGCGGGCTCCACGGATTCGGTCTGCTCCAGGATCCCCGAGCGGGCGATGAGGAAGCCGAGTTGCGCGCGCGAACCACTGCCGAGTGTGGACGCCAGCTTCGCGATATGGGCGCGGCAGGTGCGGACGTTCATCCCGAGGCGACGGGCGATGGCCTCGTCGACATGCCCCTCGACGAGGAGCTTGGCTATGGAGTGCTGCACACCGCTGATGCCGTCCAGCTTCCGGACGTACGAGGCGACCTGGTCGTTCCAGGGGGTGCCGTGCAGCCAGAACTGCTCGAAGACACCGACGAGATACTGCACCAGGCCCTCGTGGCGCAGTTCCAGGGCGACCCGGCGGTCGCTGCGTGCCGGAATGAACGCGACTTTCCGGTCCACGATGATGAGCCGGTCGATGATCTCCTCAAGGGTGCGGACCTCGGCGCCGTACGGGGCGACCAGCTCGACATAGGCCATCGTGGAGGGGTTGTGGCGCGATGTGTGCTGGTAGAGCGTACGCATCCGGACGCCTCTGTCGATGATCGTCTCGACTCGCCGCAGCCCCTCCCGGAGCGTCGCGGGAGGCCGGCCACTGCCGGGTTGTACGGTCAGCAGTTCATCGGTGCATTCGTCGATGGCGCGGTCAAGCGCGGTATTGATCACACTCAGGCCGTCGAGCACCGTGATGGCGTGTGTGGTCGACGCGTCGTTCGGGCTCAGTGTCATGAATGGCTCGAAGGCGTCCGTCAGTGACATCGTGAGGCGTCTTCGCTCTTGGATCTCCCGCTCGATGGGGTGTATGAGCTGGTGCAGAGCGACGGACGGCGGAATCGGACGGAGCCATTTCGCGTCGTCCGGGTCCGGGCGCAGCATGGCGAGTTCGATGAGACAGGGCGTGTCGATCACTTCGGAGCGGGCTATGCGGCCGTTGCGCAGAGCGGACGCATAGAGACTTCTCCCCGCCTCACACAGCTCGTTGTGACTGTGCCCGTCTCCCGATTCGCCCCTTTTCGCATCCATGTGCACCCCCCTCAGGGTCCTGAATTACAGGAACATGATGCCTGCACTCGCTGGTGGAAGGGTTCGGACTGAGCCATCGTCGTAGTCGCGGGGGAGGAGGTAATGATTGAAAGAGGTGGAGATCGGCGATGACCAGGATGGTTCGTGCACTTTGCGCTATAGCCGTTGCGGCCGCACTCGGTGGTCTCGCGGCCAGCGGCGAGCCCACGTGGGATACCGCGCCGGTGTCCGTCGTCGCGGTCAAGGGTGAGCCCACCTGGGATACCGCGCCCGTGTCGGTCAAGGGTGAGCCCACCTGGGACGCCGCGCCCGTGTCGGTCAAGGGTGAGCCCACCTGGGATACCGCGCCCGTGTCGGTCAAGGGTGAGCCCACCTGGGATACCGCGCCCGTGTCGGCAGAGGGTGAGCCGACCTGGGACAGCGCCCCGGCAGGCGTCGACGCATGAGTATTTCTCCGGACGATCGCGTCTTCCGCCGTGAGATGGCGACCGCGTACCGATCAGGCTGGCACTTCATCGATCTGGTCACGGCAGTACCAGGCCGTGGTGACTCGTTGAAGGTCACGCTCTTCGGAGAGCCGATCGTGGTTGCCCGCGGCGACGACGAGGATGTCCGAGCCTACCGTTGCCTGCGGCGGCCCCGAGGGGCTCCGCAACCCGTTCGCTGTGCCATCCGGTACGGCATGATTTTCGTCAATCTCGATCAGCGCGACCACCAGCTGGTCGGATCGCAGACCACCGCCACCCCCCGCAGTGCCTGAGCGGTTCCCCCGTCGTTCAAAGATCGCTCAGGTGCTCCCCCACACAGCGGCGCCATCGTGGACCTGAAACACGATGGCGCCGCTGTGCTTTTCGCGTTTCCCGCACTCTCCGAGCCGCATCCTGTCATCCTTGAGTGGAATCGACTCAACTTTGTGTACCCTGGACAAGTCATAGGTATCAGGGTCGCCAAAGGAGGAGAAACCGCACGTGGACGCCGAGCTGACCAACAGGAGCCGGGACGCGCTCAATGCCGCTTCCAGCCGAGCCGTGTCCGAGGGCCACCCCGATCTGACCCCTGCGCATCTCCTGCTCGCACTCCTCGCGGGTCAGGACAACGAGAACATCACCGATCTGCTCGCCGCCGTGGACGCGGACCAGGCAGCCGTACGGGCCGGGGCCGAGCGGGTGCTCGCCGATCTGCCCAGCGTCACCGGGTCCACCGTCGCACCGCCGCAGCCCAACCGCGAGCTGCTCGCGGTCATCGCCGACGCGGACCGCCGCGCCAAGGAACTCGGCGACGAGTACCTGTCGACCGAGCACCTGCTGATCGGCATCGCCGACAAGGGCGGCCGCAGCGCCGAGGTGCTGAACGGGCAGGGCGCCACGGCGAAGAAGCTGCTGGCCGCCTTCCAGGAGTCCCGGGGTTCGCGGCGCGTGACCACCGCCGACCCGGAGGGCCAGTACAAGGCGCTGGAGAAGTTCGGTACGGACTTCACGGCCGCGGCCCGCGAGGGCAAGCTCGACCCGGTCATCGGGCGTGACCATGAGATCCGCCGGGTCGTGCAGGTGCTGTCCCGCCGCACCAAGAACAACCCCGTGCTGATCGGTGAGCCCGGCGTCGGCAAGACCGCCGTGGTGGAGGGCCTGGCCCAGCGCATCGTCAAGGGCGACGTGCCCGAGTCGCTGCGCGACAAGCGGCTGGTCTCCCTGGACCTGGGCGCGATGGTCGCGGGTGCGAAGTACCGAGGCGAGTTCGAGGAGCGGCTGAAGACCGTGCTCTCCGAGATCAAGGAGAGCGACGGCCAGATCATCACCTTCATCGATGAGCTGCACACCGTCGTCGGCGCGGGCGCAGGCGGCGACTCCGCGATGGACGCGGGCAACATGCTGAAGCCCATGCTGGCGCGTGGCGAGCTGCGCATGGTCGGCGCCACCACGCTGGACGAGTACCGCGAGCGGATCGAGAAGGACCCGGCACTGGAGCGGCGCTTCCAGCAGGTGCTGGTCGCCGAGCCGACCGTCGAGGACACCATCGCGATCCTGCGCGGGCTCAAGGGCCGCTACGAGGCCCACCACAAGGTGCAGATCGCGGACAGTGCCCTCGTCGCCGCCGCGACCCTCTCCGACCGCTACATCACGTCCCGCTTCCTGCCCGACAAGGCCATCGACCTGGTGGACGAGTCGGCGTCCCGGCTGCGGATGGAGATCGACTCGTCCCCGGTCGAGATCGACGAGCTCCAGCGCTCCGTCGACCGGCTGCGGATGGAGGAGCTGGCGCTCAAGAACGAGACCGACGAGGCGAGCAAGCAACGTCTGGAGAAGCTGCGCCGCGACCTTGCCGACCGCGAGGAGGAGCTGCGCGGTCTCACCGCACGCTGGGAGAAGGAGAAGGAGTCCCTCAACCGGGTCGGTGAATTGAAGGAGCGGCTCGACAGTCTGCGCGGGCAGGCCGAGCGCGCCCAGCGCGACGGTGACTTCGACAGCGCCTCCAAGCTGCTCTACGGAGAGATCCCGGCACTGGAGCGCGAGCTGGAGGAGGCCACAGAGGCGGAGGCACAGGCGGAGGCCGCCAAGGACACCATGGTCAAGGAGGAGGTCGGCCCCGACGACATCGCGGACGTGGTGTCCGCGTGGACCGGCATCCCGGCCGGACGGCTGCTCGAAGGGGAGACCCAGAAGCTGCTGCGCATGGAGGACGAGCTGGGCCGGCGTCTGATCGGTCAGACCGAGGCGGTGCGGGCGGTCTCCGACGCGGTACGCCGCTCGCGGGCGGGCATCGCGGACCCGGACCGGCCCGCCGGGTCGTTCCTCTTCCTCGGTCCGACCGGTGTCGGCAAGACCGAGCTGGCGAAGGCGCTCGCGGACTTCCTGTTCGACGACGAGCGAGCCATGGTCCGTATCGACATGTCCGAATACAGCGAGAAGCACTCCGTCGCCCGGCTGGTCGGGGCGCCTCCCGGTTATGTCGGCTACGAGGAGGGCGGGCAGCTCACCGAGGCGGTGCGGCGCCGTCCGTACACCGTGGTCCTGCTGGACGAGGTGGAGAAGGCGCACCCGGAGGTCTTCGACATCCTGCTCCAGGTCCTGGACGACGGTCGGCTCACGGACGGGCAGGGCCGTACGGTCGACTTCCGCAACACCATCCTGATCCTCACCTCCAACCTGGGCAGCCAGTACCTGATGGAGCCGCTGACCAGCGAGGAGGAGAAGAAGCAGCAGGTCCTGGAGGTCGTGCGGGCCTCGTTCAAGCCGGAGTTCCTCAACCGGCTGGACGATCTGGTGGTGTTCTCCGCCCTGTCGAAGGACGAGTTGGCGAGGATCGCCGAACTCCAGATCGACGGGCTCGCCAGGCGCCTCGCCGAGCGCAGGCTCACCCTTGAGGTCACCCCGGCGGCGCTCGAGTGGCTGGCGGAGGAGGGTAACGACCCCGCGTACGGCGCCCGGCCGCTGCGCAGGCTCGTCCAGACCGCTATCGGAGACCGGCTGGCCAGGCAGATCCTCGCGGGCGAGATCAAGGACGGGGACAGTGTCCGCGTCGACCTGGTCGGGGACGGGCTGGTCGTCGGCACGGCGTGACGGTGCCGTGGCCGGGTGGCCGGGTGGCCGGGTGGCCGGGTGGCCGGGTGGCCGGGTGGCCGGGTGGTCGGGCGGCGTCGTGGCCGGGTGGTCGGGCCATGGGCGGCCCGGCTGTCCGGACATGGGACAGGACACGAATGGATCAAGCCCCGGTAGGGGTTGCCAGCCACCGCCCGGCATGAGGGAGGATGGCCGTTATCCGTATGAAGGGAATCACCCCGTGAGCATCGACCCGTCCTCGATTCCGAATTTCGGGGGCCAGCCCCAGCCGCAGCCCGGACCGGCGCCGGGCCCCGTGGTGCCCGACCAGGACCTGGTCAAGCAGCTTCTGGACCAGATGGAGCTGAAGTACGTCACGGACGACGAGGGTGACCTCGCGGCGCCGTGGGAGGACTTCCGCACGTACTTCATGTTCCGCGGCGAGGACGAGCAGCAGGTCTTCTCGGTACGCACGTTCTACGACCGCCCGTTCGACGTCGCGGACCGGGCGACGATCCTGGACGCGATCGACGACTGGAACCGCCGCACGCTGTGGCCGAAGGTCTACACGCACACGCACGAGGGCGACGAAGGCGGTGAGGGCGCGGAGGCGGACAAGCCGACGCTCCGTCTCATCGGTGAGGCGCAGATGCTGATCGGCACCGGCGTCAGCCTGGAGCACTTCGTGTCGTCCACGGTCAGCTGGGTGCGGGCCTCGATCGAGTTCGACAAGTGGCTCGTGGAGCAGCTCGGGCTGGAGCCCGCGGCGGCGGACGGCGGCGAGGACGAGAAGCCGGCCGACGAGAGCTGACCTCGGAGCACCGCGTCACAGCGCCAGTGGGGCCAGCGTCAGCAGATAGGTCCCATAGGCGAACGACATGCCGGCAAGGGCGGCGATCACCGTGATCGCCGCCCTTGGCCGTGCCCGGGTCAGGGCCAGTGCCAGCGGGAGCAGCAGCGGGAACGCGGGCAGCAGGAAACGCGGTTTGGACTCGAAGAAGCCCGAGCCGCCGACCGTGATCAGCACCAGCACCGCGGTGTAGACGACCAGCGGCAGCGCGGGCCGCTCCAGCAGGAACAGCACCAACAGCAGTACCCCGGCGCAGGTGATGACCAGTGCCATCGGGAAGCCGAAGAACGTGGGTGCGGTCACCATCGACCGCACCACCTGCAGCGCCCCTGCCCCCAGGTCGAAGCGCGACGTCCAGCCGCTCTGCACGGTGAAGTAGCCGCCGACCGGGTCGCCCGTGCGCAGTCCCACCCACAGCAGATAGCCCATCCAGCCGGCCGGGGCCAGTGCCGCCCCGGCCCACAGCCGCCAGACAGCCCCCCCACCCATGCCGCTGCTTCCGCCGTCCGCGCGCCTTCCGTGGGTGAACAGCCGGTACGCGACCACCGCGCACACCGCCGCCCCGACCGCGATTCCGTTCGGGCGGGTCAGCCCAGCCAGCGCGGCCAGCGAGCCCGCCCACAGCGGACGCCCCGTCACCAGGGCGTAGAGCGACCAGGCGGCGAACGCGGCAAGCAGCGGCTCGGTGTACGCCATGGTCAGCACGATCGAGTGCGGCAGCAGGCCCCACAGCACCACGACCAGGGTCGCCAGCCGTCGGTCGTAGAGCCGTTCGATCAGGGCGTACACACCCCAGGCCGCGGCTCCGGCAGCCGTCCAGGACAGCATCAGCCCCGCCGTGCCCCCGGACACCGGCAGCACGGCGGTCAGGGACCGAATCAGCCCGGGATAGAGCGGGAAGAACGCCAGATCGGACTGCACGGCGCCGTCTGGCCAGTGCAGCGTGCGGCCATAGCCGTGGGCGGCGATCCTGCTGTACCAGTCGGAGTCCCAGGAGGTGGCCAGCAACAACCTCGGAGACTTGCCGATGTGCCACGCCCACAGGGCCATCAGACCCATGCCCGTCAGTCGTGCCGCCGCGAACAGCCCCAGCGCGGGAGCGGCCCTGTGCAGCGCCGCGCGTCGGCGGGGAGCAGTCCGGGCGGTGGCACGGGCAGGCGCCGCGGGCTGGGCATCGACTGACGCGTCTGACGCCTCGTCGAACGTCTCGGCGGACAGGGGACACCTCCGTGCGCGCGTGATCGGCCAGTCACCCCGACCCTCAGCGGCGCAGGGGCTGTGCGCGAGCCCGGAGCACCCATCCGGGTGGCGGCCCGGTGACGTCTTACGGGACAGCCCTTAGGCTGGTGGGCCGCTGGACTCGGCCGGCCTTACTGGTCTTGATCGACGGGGGTGCGTACGGTGCGTGGGGATCCCGCGGCGCGGGTGCGGGGCATGGGGACGTCGGTCTTCACCGAGATGACGGAGCTGGCGCGGCGCACCGGCGCCGTGAACCTCGGCCAGGGGGTCCCGGAGCTGGACAGCCCCGCCGAACTGCTCAAGGACGTGTCGGACGCGGTGCTGGCGGGCAGCAACCAGTACCCGCCCGCCGTCGGTTTCCCGGCCCTGCGCGAGGCCGTAGCCACCCATCAGCTGCGGCGTTACGGTCTCGACTACCGGCCCGACGGCGAGGTGCTCGTGACGACCGGTGCCACCGAAGCACTCGCCGCCGCGCTGCTCGCGCTGTGCGACCCGGGAGACGAGGTCATTGCCTTCGACCCCTGCTACGACGCCTACGCGGCGGACGCGCGGCTGGCCGGCGCCAGGCTGGTCCCTGTCCCGCTGACCCTGGACGGAGGCGGGGACGGGGGCGGTTTCGCGCTCGACCCGGATGCCCTGCGCGCCGCCGTGACGGACCGGACCAGGGTGCTGCTGCTGAACAGCCCGCACAACCCGACGGGCAAGGTGTTCACGGACGACGAGTTGGAGGCGATCGCCGCGCTGTGCGTCGAGCGCTCGCTGACCGTCGTCACGGACGAGGTGTACGAGCACTTGGTGTACGCCGATGGGGCGCGGCATCGGCCCATCGCGGCGCTGCCCGGTATGCGCGAGCGCACGCTGGTGGTCTCGTCCGCGGGCAAGACGTTCAACGTGACCGGTTGGAAGGTCGGTTGGGTCTGCGGGCCGGCGCCCCTGGTCACGGCGGTGAATTCGGCCAAGCAGTTCCTGACGTACGCCTCGGGCACCCCGTACCAGGAGGCCATCGCGAGGGCGCTGGGCTCGGTGGAGGGCTGGGCGGCGGGCCTGCGCGAGTCCCTGCGGGGGAACCGCGATCTGCTCGGCGCCGGTCTGACCCGCGCCGGGTTGCGTCCGCTGCGCGCGGAGGCCGGCTACTTCGTGCAGGCGGACGTGCGGCCGTGGGGCTACGACGACGGTGTCCGCTTCTGCCGGGAACTGCCGGAGCGCGCCGGAGTGGTGGCTATCCCGACCTCGGCGTTCTATGTCGGAGCCGATGCCCCGTCATGGCTGGTGCGGTTCTCGTTCTGCAGAAGCGAGACGTCGATCCGGCAGGCCGTGGAACGGCTGGTGGAGGCGGGCGGCCGACTCCGCTGAGACGCGCTCGGACCTGTTCTGAGACGTCTGAGACGTGCTGAGGCGCGCCGTGTGCCTGAGGAACTGCTGAGAGCTGCTGAGACGGGGAACCTCTGGACTTCCTCAAGTCTGCTTTGGCTGCCTGGGGCCGGGGGCATCCCCCTGTCACGTACAGAGCAAGCAGGAGCGAGGAAGCAACGGGGAGGTGACGATGTTGACGGTAGTCATCGTTCTCATCGGGATTTTCGTGGTGTTCGTCGTCGTGGCGGCATCCCGCTCGAGGGCGGGCCGTGGTGGGAGCGGCGCGCGTCGTGGCCGCGGTGGCGGCAGCGGCTCCGGTTCCTGGTGGGCGTCGAGCGACGGTGGTGGCTCTTCGTGCGGCGGGGGTTCGTCCTGCGGTTCCTCGTCGTCCTGTGGCGGTGGCGGTGGCTGCGGCGGAGGCGGCAGCTGAGCGGCACATGCGGATGACATGGATGCGCGGAACATGCGTCCGGGTGAGGTTCAATCCCACCCGGGCGTCGTCACATTGACGTTCGGGATGCAATTCGGTTGAACAGTTGAACAGTAAGGCCCCCGGGGGGATGGAATCCGGGCCCGGTTGGGTAAAAGCCCTGTGACCGGCGCGCACCTCATGCTTCCCTCGCTGTGGAGAACCTCCAGCCCTCGAGCCCTGAAGCGGGGCGCCGAGCAGGCGGTCCCTTACCCCTGTGCCTGCTCCGGGGCGTCCAGGACCGCCCGTCAACCCGTTACGCGTGTCTGCGGAGCCGACCCATGCTCACGACCCTGAAGACGTCCTACACCGACACCCGCGCAGCCGATCTGGCGTGGGCGCTGGGTCGGGAACCGCTGCCCGCCCTCGCCGTGCTGGATCTCGAACTGGCGGGTGCGAAGATGCAGTTACGGCTGCTCGGTGCCTCGCACCAGGTGCTGCTCGAAGAGGAGCAGGGTGTCTGCTCCGAGACCGTGGCCTGCATCCCCGGCAGCAGCACCCCGCTGCCGCTCGGCGTGGCCAAACGGATCGGCGGGTGGGAGTACCAGTTCGCGGCACATGTCGAGACCCTGTCGCAGGGCTCGTTCGCGGGCCGCGCACAGGAGTTGCTTTCGCTGGTCGCCGACCATCCGAACGGTCTTGCGGGTACGTTCCCCGGCTCACCGCACGCCTTCACCGCGATGGTGGCGCAGCGGCTCGACGGGCAGGTGCGATGGCGTACCTGGCACGCATATCCCCAGGAGGGGCAGTTGGTGGTGACGCGTACCAGGGTGGGCGCACGCGTGCCCGCCGCACTCTGATTTCACCCACCGGAGCGGCATTTTGCGGCAATTGCATCCGTGTGGGTGACAAGATGTACATATCGATGTGACGTAGCGTTACGCCATGACCGACCCGCCGTCGCCAGCGCCGCCCGCCGTACTGCCGCACAGCGGCGAGCGATCGCTCGGGGGCGGGGCGGGACCGCCGCTCGGTGGGCCGCTGAAGCCGCACGGCGCGGCGCCGGCACGCGGGTCCGTCCGTACCGGTCCCGGCCGGTTCCCGGTTCTCCTCGTGGTCTTCGTCTGCGCCGCCTGCGGGCTGGTGTACGAACTCGAACTGGTCGCGCTCGCCTCGTATGTGGGCGGTGACTCGGTCACCCAGGCATCCGTGGTCCTGTCCGTGATGGTCTTCGCGATGGGCCTCGGTTCGCTGCTCGCCAAGCGGCTGCGCTGCCATGCGGCGGTCGGCTTCGCCCTGGTGGAGGCGGCGCTGGCGTTGATCGGCGGCAGCTCTGCCCTGGTGCTGTACGGGGCGTTCGCCTGGTTCGGTGAGGCACGGCCCGCGCTGGTGGTTTTCTCGCTGGCGATCGGGGTGCTGATCGGGGCCGAGATCCCGCTGCTGATGTCGCTGATCCAGCGGGCTTCCCGGCACGCCACCTGCCATGACCGACACGACCGACACGACCGACACGAGCAGCACGCACAGCAGGAGCGGGCCGAGCGGGCAGAACAGGCCGACCAGGATGCGGTGGGCACGGTCGCCGACCTGTTCGCCGCCGACTATGTGGGCGCCCTGGTCGGCGGTCTCGCCTTCCCCTTCCTCCTCCTGCCCTGGCTCGGGCAGCTCACCGGCGCCCTGCTGACCGGCGCGGTCAACGTGGTGGCGGGCGGGGTGCTGGTGCTGTGGCTGTTCCGAAACGACCTGTCGGTACGCGCCCGCGGCTGGGTGCTGGTGACCAATGCGACGGTGCTGGTGCTGCTCGCCACGACCACCGCGCTCGCCGGGGAGTTCGAGTCGGCTGCACGCCGGGCGTTCTACGGGGAGCCGGTGCGGGTCGCCGTGCGCACCGGTATGCAGGAGGTCGTGCTGACCGGCACGCCCAAGGGCCCGCCGGACCTGTTCCTGGACGGGCATCTGCGGGCGAGCGGCCGGGACGCGGGGCGCTATCAGCAGGCTCTGGTGCGCGAGGCGATGCGTGGCCCGCACGCGCGGGTGCTGGTCCTCGGCGGCGGCGACGGGCTGGTGGCCCGCGAACTGCTGCGGTACGCGGGGGTGCGCACGGTGACCCTGGTGGAGCGGGACCCCGGGATGATCCGGCTGGCCCGTACGAATCCGGCGCTCAGTGCGCTGAACGGGCACGTGTACCGCGATCAGCGGCTGCGGGTGGCGTGTGCGGACGCCTTCGACTGGCTGCGTACCGCGCGGACCGGTGCGTACGACGTGGTCGTCGCGGACCTGCCGGCGCCGCTGACCACAGTCGGCACGAAGCTGTATTCGCAGGAGTTCTACGGGCTCGCGTCCGCAGCGCTGGCCGCGGGCGGGCGGATGGCGGTGAACGCCGGACCGCTCGCGGACGGCTCCCGTACGTACTGGACGGTGGAGGCCACCATGCGCTCGGCGGGTCTCGCGACGGTGCCGTACCGGGTGCGGGGGCTGCCGGGACGCGGTCTTGTGCTGGCGGCGGCGACCGATGCTCCGCCTACGGCGTCGGCGTCGGCGCTGGCGTCGGCGGGGGACGGTGCGGCGGGGAGCCCGGTGGCGGGGCGGCCGGTGCTCGGGCCGGGCACGGTGAGCCTGGTCGGGGAGCGGCCTGACGGCGTCCTGCCGTCGACACTGCTGCACCCCCGCTACACGGATTGACGACGCGAGAACGGCGACCTGCGGGCCAGGGCTGAGTAGGCTCGGTTTCCATGGAGCATGAGGTGTTCGTACCGGTTCCGGCAGAGGCCCTCCGTCAGACGCTGGCCGACCCGGCACGCGTCGCGCGCTGTGTGCCCGGTCTGCAACGTGACGCCGACGCTTCGGCGGGCCCCCTCACGGGCCGTCTGCGGGTCCGGGTGGGCAGCCACACGATCACCTATCGCGGGGAGTTGCGGATCGCCGAGCGGTCGGGCGGCGACTTCGCCATCGAGGGCGAGGGTATCGAGGCACGCGGCTCCGGTGCCGTGAAGCTCGTGCTCACCCTGCGGCTCACCCCGGTCGAGGGCGGTACGACCCTCGGCTTCAGTGGCACCTCGCACGCGGAGGGCCGCCTGGCCGGGTTGCCGCGGGAGGCGACCGCGCAGACGGCGATTCGTCTGCTGGAGCGTTTCGCCTCGGGGCTCACGCTGCTGGCGCGCGGCGGCCCGTCTTCCGCGGCGGCCGATGCGGCGGCGGAACCTACCGGGCCGACGGACGGGGACGGGGCCCAGGACACCGCCGATGAGGGCCTGTGGGCCGAGGGCGCGGCCGGCGCCGACGAGGCGAGTGGCGCCGAGAACGGCGTGAACGGCGTGAACGGGGCGAAGGGCGGCAGCGGTGCGAGCGACGGCAGCGATACGAATGGCGGCACCGGTACGAACGGCGTGAACGGGGCGAAGGGCGGCAGCGGTGCGAGCGACGGCAGCGATACGAATGGCGGCACCGGTACGAACGGCGTGAACGGCAGTTCCCTCTTCGACGCCGAGGTACCTCCCTCGGCCCTGGACCCCCTGGCGCAGGACGAGTTCGCGGTCGTCGGTGAACCCCCCGCAGAGGCGGCCCACGCCCGGCGCACGATGATCGGGCGCAGCGCGGAGGAGGTCGACCACGCACCCCCGCGCGGCCGTTACGCGCCCATGCCCCCGCCCCAGTCCGCGGCATCGGCCGGGGCGCTGCGCTGGATCGCACCCGCGGCGGCAATCGCCATCGCATCGGCGGTGGTTGTCGGACGCGCCCTGCGGCGCAGGCGGTAGCAGGCCAGTAGTGTCGGGGTGTGAGTAGTGAAGAGCACGTCCGGCTCAGCGCCGGAGATGTCGAGCTGACCGTGGCCCCCCTGAACGGCTGCCGGATCAGCAGTCTGCGGATCGCGGGGACCGAGCTTCTCCGGCAGGGCGAGCGCTATGGCTGCTTCCCCATGGTGCCGTTCTGCGGCAGGACGAGGGACGGCCGGTTCCGCAACGGTGCGACCGTCCATCAGTTGCCGCTGAATTCCCCGCCGCACGCCATCCACGGCACCGGCCGCGACTCGGTCTGGCGCCTCGCGCCGGGAGTGACGCCCACCACCGCCGCGTTCACCTACGACCTCGCCGAGCCCTGGCCGTA
The DNA here is from genome assembly GCF_037023745.1 of Streptomyces sp. SCSIO 30461. NCBI lineage: Bacteria > Bacillati > Actinomycetota > Actinomycetes > Kitasatosporales > Streptomycetaceae > Streptomyces > Streptomyces sp. SCSIO 30461. The sequence continues at coordinate 7,894,303 of NZ_CP146101.1, read as the reverse complement.
CACCGGACGGGTCACCCAGATCTTCGAGCTGGCCGAGGACTCCCTCACGCTTCGGCTCGGTGTGGAGACCTACGACGACTCGTTCCCCGCCCAGGCCGGCTGGCACCCCTGGTTCCTGCGCAACCCGTTTCCCGACGGCAAGGACGCGCAGCTCACGTTCACCCCCGATTGGCAGGAGGAGCGTGGCGACGACCATCTGCCCACCGGCCGCAGGATCGGACCCGCCCCCGGGCCGTGGGACGACTGCTTCGGTATGACCGACGGCGTCGATGTCACGATCACCTGGCCCGAGCGCCTTGAACTCAAGGTCACCAGCAGGTCGCCGTGGGTCGTGGTCTACGACGAGCAGCCTGAGGCCGTCTGTGTGGAGCCCCAGTCCGGCCCCCCGAACGGGCTGAACACCGATCCCCGTCTCGTCACGCCCGTCGACCCGCTGGAGATGTCCGCGACCTGGGCATGGCGGAGGCTCGGGTAGGCCTCCGACGGAGCCCGGCAAGATCCAAACGAGAGGCCCTAAGCTCGTGACCATGACTGACGTACGTGCTGAGCTGCTCCGGCAGATCAAGGACAAGGCCGTGGTGCACGGCAAGGTGACCCTTTCGTCGGGTCGTGAGGCCGACTACTACATCGACCTTCGCCGGATCACGCTGGACGGCGAGGCCGCGCCGATGGTCGGTCAGGTGATGCTCGATCTGACCAAGGAGCTGGACTACGACTGTGTCGGCGGTCTGACCCTGGGCGCCGACCCGGTGGCGACCTCGATGCTGCACGCCTCGGCCGCGCGCGGTGGGCGGCTGGACGCCTTCGTCGTACGGAAGGCCCAGAAGACCCACGGTATGCAGCGCCGTATCGAGGGCGCCGACGTCAAGGGCCGCCGCTGCCTGGTGGTCGAGGACACCTCCACCACCGGTGGCTCCCCGCTCACCGCCGTCGAGGCTGTCCGTGAGGCAGGTGGCGAGGTGGTCGCGGTGGCCACGATCGTGGACCGGGGTGCGGCCGGAGCCATCGCGGAGGCCGGGCTGCCCTATCTGACCGGTTTCCAGCTGACTGACCTCGGCCTGGGCTGATGTGCCGATGGGCGGGCGCTTCACGGGGCTCCGCGCGGTTCCGCATGGTTCCGCGGGATTCCGCATGGTTCCGCGAGGTCCATCGGTTCCGGGAGGTTTCACGTGAAACGCCTGCCCCTTCTCCGCAGGACCCTGGGACTCCCCGTGGGCGTCTGGAAAGATAGGTGCGACGATGACGTCGCCCCCCAGGTCAGGGCCTAGCAACGCACACCGCACATCACAAGGAGCGGACAGATGCCCATCGCAACCCCCGAGGTCTACAACGAGATGCTCGACCGGGCGAAGGCAGGCAAGTTCGCCTACCCGGCCATCAACGTCACCTCGTCCCAGACCCTGCACGCTGCGCTGCGCGGTTTCGCTGAGGCCGAGAGCGACGGCATCGTCCAGATTTCCACCGGTGGCGCGGAGTTCCTCGGCGGCCAGCACAACAAGGACATGGTGACCGGCGCCGTCGCCCTCGCCGAGTTCGCCCACATCGTCGCCGCGAAGTACGACGTCAACATCGCGCTGCACACCGACCACTGCCCCAAGGACAAGCTGGACAGCTATGTCCGTCCGCTGCTTGCCATCTCCGAGCAGCGCGTCGCCAACGGGCAGGCTCCGCTGTTCCAGTCCCACATGTGGGACGGTTCCGCCGAGACCCTGGCCGACAACCTGGCCATCGCCCAGGAGCTGCTGCCCCGGGCGGCAGCCGCCAAGATCATCCTTGAGGTCGAGATCACCCCGACCGGCGGAGAGGAGGACGGCGTCACCCACGAGATCAACGACGAGCTCTACACCACCGTCGAGGACGCCATCCGCACCGCCGAAGCCCTGGGTCTGGGTGAGCAGGGCCGCTACCTGCTGGCCGCGTCCTTCGGAAACGTCCACGGTGTCTACAAGCCGGGCAACGTGGTGCTCCGCCCCGAGCTGCTCAAGGACCTCCAGGCCGGTGTGGCGGCGAAGTTCGGCAAGCCGGCCGACTCTGCCCCGTTCGACTTCGTCTTCCACGGCGGCTCCGGCTCCACGGTCGAGGAGATCGCCACCGCGCTGGAGAACGGTGTGGTGAAGATGAACCTGGACACCGACACCCAGTACGCCTTCACCCGTCCCGTCGCTGACCACATGTTCAAGAACTACGACGGTGTGCTGAAGGTCGACGGCGAGGTCGGCTCGAAGAAGACCTACGACCCGCGCAGCTGGGGCAAGGCGGCCGAGGCCGGCATGGCCGCGCGTGTCGTGGAGGCCTGCCAGGCGCTGCGCTCCGCGGGCACGAAGCTCAAGTAGGCAGTGGGAGAGGCCCGGCACCGTTCGCAGGGACGGTGCCGGGCCTTCGCCCTGTCCGGGGAAGACGGGGAATCAGGGAGGGGCCATGACGATGGCGACGACATACGACTTCGACACGCCGATCGACCGCCGGGGCACCGCATGCGTCCAGTGGGACGGCGTCGCCGACCGCTTCGGTGCGGACGGGTTGCTGCCGTTCACGATCTCCGACATGGACTTTCCGTCAGCGCCGCCCGTGCTGGACGCACTGAGGGAACGGCTCGCGCACGGGGTGTTCGGCTACACGGACTGGCGTCTCAGCGAGTTCCGCGAGGCGATACGGGACTGGTACGAGATCCGCCACGGCACCGTGATCGACCCGGAGCGGATCGTGTACGGGCCCTCCGTGCTCAACCAGCTGTCCCAGTTGCTGCGGATGTGGACGCGACCCGGCGACGGGGTGGTCGTGCACACCCCGACATATGACGGCTTCCGCAAGGCGGTGACAGGGCTCGGCCGGGAGCTCCGCGGGGTGCCGCTGGGGGATGCCGTGGCGCTGGAGCGGGAACTGGGACGCCCCGACACGAAAGTGCTGGTCCTGTGCTCGCCCCACAATCCGACCGGCCTGGTGTGGACGGAGTCCGAGCTGGTGGAGACGGCCCGGCTGGCGGCGGCCCACGGAGTCGCCGTGATCAGCGACGAGATCCACGCCGACTTCGTCCATGACGGGCACCGGCATCTGCCATGGACGCGGTTCGCCGGGGGCGACGGGCGCTGGGCGCTGATCAGCTCCGCCTCCAAGGCGTTCAACTTCCCGGCACTGAACGGCTCGTACGGGGTCATCGGCGACCCCGGGGAGCGCGCGGCGTTCACCAGCCGCATGGAGGGCGGGGAGGGGCTGGCCTCCCCGTCGGTGCTCTCGCTCACGGCGCATGTCGCGGCCTACCGGCAGGGCGGGCCGTGGCTGGACGCGGCACGCGACTATGTCGCCGGGAACCTGAGCCTGCTCGCCGAGCGGCTGAGCGATGCCTTCCCGGTGCTGCGCTGGACTCCGCCGCAGGCCGGCTATCTGGCGTGGATCGACCTGCGGGCGCTGGGAGTGAGCGATGAGATCCTCCAACGCGAGCTGATAGAGCGAGAGGGCGTGGCGATGATGCGGGGGGCGGTGTACGGGGCGGACGGCTTCCTCCGCATCAATGTGGGATGCCCGCGGAGCAAGGTGGAGTCCGGCGCGGACGCGCTGGTCAGGGCTCTGACCAGGCTGACCTGAGGCTTCCGGGCGCTCTGTGGCGGCGGCACCGCGGGTGCGGCACACGGGGGACTCGTATCCGCCGCGGTACCCGGGTTCGCATTGGGGGCGCGTGCCGTGTGCGGGTACCTCTGCCCGAGGCCCATCGTGCCGGGCCCTTAGGCTTGCCACATGGACATCCGGCTCAGCACGGCCACCGGCCGCTGGGTGGTCCTGACGACCGTCCTCGGGTCCAGCATGGCGATGCTGGACTCCACCGTCGTGAATGTCGCGCTCCCGCACATCGGTGACGACCTCGGTGCCGACCTGGCCGGGCTCCAGTGGACGGTCAACGCCTACATGCTGACCCTCGCCGGACTGATCCTGCTGGGCGGGGCGCTCGGGGACCGCTACGGCAGGCGGCGGGTGTTCGTGATCGGCGTGGCGTGGTTCGCGCTCGCCTCGCTGATGTGCGGGCTCGCGCCGAACGCCACGCTGCTGATCGTCGCGCGGGCCCTCCAGGGCGTCGGCGGCGCTCTGCTCACCCCGGGGTCGCTGGCGCTGATCCAGGCCAGTTTCCACCCGGACGACCGGGCCCGCGCCGTCGGCCTGTGGTCAGGTTTCGGCGGGGTCGGCGCGGCCGTGGGGCCGTTCGTCGGCGGCTGGCTGGTCGACGGCCCCGGCTGGCGCTGGGTGTTCCTGCTGAACGTCCCGCTGGCCGCCGTATGCCTGCCCGTCGCGCTGCGGCATGTCCCCGAGTCGAGGGACCCGGGAGCCCACGGCCGGTTCGATGTGCTCGGGGCGGTGCTCGGTGCGCTCAGCCTCGCGCTGGTGACGTACGGGCTCATCGACATGTCCTGGTGGGCGGGTGCGGCCGGAGTGATGGCCGGGGTCGCCTTCGTGGCCGTGGAGCGGCGCCGTGCCGAGCCGATGCTGCCGCTGTCGATCTTCTCCTCGCGTCAGTTCACCGCAGTCAACCTGGTCACCCTGTGCGTGTACGCGGCCTTCAGCGGCTTCTTCTTCCTGGCGGCCCTCCAGCTTCAGGTCGTCGCGGGTTACTCGGCACTCGCCGCCGGTACCGCGCTGCTCCCCACCACCCTGCTGATGCTCACCCTCTCCGCCCGCTCGGGCGCGCTGGGCGAACGCATCGGCCCCCGTATTCCGCTCACGGTCGGCCCGCTGGTCTGCGCTGCCGGCGTGCTGCTGATGCTGCGGGTCGGCCCGGCCGCCTCGTATCCCACGGACGTGCTGCCGGCCACGCTGGTGCTGGGCCTCGGCATGGTCACCCTGGTGGCTCCGCTGACCGCGACGGTGCTGGCTTCCGTGGACACCGCACGCGCCGGGATCGCGAGTGGCATCAACAACGCCGCCGCCCGCGCCGCGGGCCTGCTGGCGGTGGCCGCGCTGCCACTGCTGGTCGGCATGGGGCCGGAGGCGTACCGCGTACCGGAGGAGTTCGCGGCGACCTTCCGCCGGGCGATGCCGTTGTGCGCGGGTGTGCTGGTGCTGGGCGCGCTGCTCGCCTTCACGCTGGTGCGCCGCCCGGCACTGCCGTGCTGCCATCCCGAGTGCCGGGTGCAGTGCGGGGTCGGGGCGCCCACTCTGGAGAGCCCTGTGGTGGGTCCGGTGGAGCGCGGCCGGGTGCGGGGGACCGCTGACGAGCAGGACTGACGCGGGCTGCCGACGAGCAGGGCTGACGCGGCCGCCGACGAGCAGGGCTGGGGGCTGCTGAGCAGGGCCGGCGCGGACCGGTCCCCGGTTCTGTGACACTGAAGCCATGTCCATCCACGAAAACCTGCTCGGGGGACCGCCCCCCACCCTGCTTCCCGACGACCCGGAGCCCAGGGAGCTGCTCGCCGCGGGCACCGCGCCCACCGATGTCGCCGCGAAGTACCCGGCGTCCTCGCTCGCCTGGGCGCAGCTCGCCGATGACGCGTTCGAGGCGGGGCGGCCCGTCGAGTCCTACGCCTATGCCCGCACCGGCTACCACCGGGGTCTCGACGCCCTGCGCCGCAACGGCTGGAAGGGGCACGGCCCTGTGCCGTGGGAGCACGATCCGAACCGCGGGTTCCTGCGTGCCCTGCACGCGCTTGCCCGTGCCGCCCAGGCCGTAGGCGAGCAGGAGGAGTACGAGCGCTGCTCCACGTTCCTGCGTGAGTCCTCCGAGACCGCGGCGCAGACGCTGGGCTGACCCGGGACCGGCCTGTCGGCGAGGCCACCTGGCTGACCAGCGGGTTCGTACCAGCGGGTAGTGAACGGGGCGGGCACCTTCGAGGTGCTCGCCCCTCGCGTTACCCCTGGGACCCGTGTTTATGATGCCCGCAGGGGACCGGGGCTCCGAGACCACCGAGGAAGGGGCGGACCGCTACCCGGACACATGTGTCAGGAGACAGCGATGTCGCAGTATCCCGATGCCTCCGGAGCCGGTTCGGTCACCCCGAATCTCGACTTCGCGGGCACCACCCCCTATGAGGACTACGTCCAGGCCGATGTCCTCACCCACCTCCAGCACCTTCGGTCCGACGACCCGGGCGAGATGGTCTTCCTGGTTACCACGCAGGTGATGGAGTTGTGGTTCACCGTCATCGTCCACGAGTGGGAGACCGCGACCCACGCCCTGCGTCGCGACGACCTGCCCGTCGCGATGGACGCGCTCAAGCGGTCCGTGCGCGAGTTGGACGCGCTGAACGCGTCCTGGCGCCCGCTCGCCCAGCTCACCCCCGTGCAGTTCAACGCCTACCGCAGCGCCCTCGGCGAGGGTTCGGGCTTCCAGTCGGCGATGTACCGGCGCATGGAGTTCCTGCTCGGCGAGAAGTCGGCCTCGATGCTGGTCCCGCACCGCGGCGCCCCGCGTGTGCACGCCGAGCTGGAGAAGGCACTGCACGAGCCGAGCCTGTATGACGAGGTGCTGCGGCTGCTGGCGCGCCGCGGACTGCCCGTGCCGCGGGATGTGCTCGACCGGGACCTCGCGCTGCGCTACGAGTCGTCGCCCGAGGTCGAGCGGGTGTGGGCGTCCGTGTACGAAGGCGCGGACCAGAACGACGAGCTGGTACGCCTCGGTGAGGCGCTGACCGATGTCGGCGAGCTGGTGTGGCGATGGCGCAACGACCACCTCGTGGCCACGCGCAGGGCCATGGGTGCCAAGGCGGGGACCGGTGGTTCTGCCGGGGTCGCCTGGCTGGAGAAGCGCGCGGCCAAGAGTGTGTTCCCTGAGCTGTGGACGGCGCGCAGCCATGTCTGAGGCGACGTTCATGGACAAGGCCGCCGAGCTGGACGCGGCGGACGAACTGGCCGAGCGGCGAAAGCTGTTCGCCCTCGACGACGGCACGGTCTACCTGGACGGGAACTCGTTGGGCGCCCTGCCCCGTCATGTACCCGCCCGGCTGGCCGATGTCATCAGCCGCGAGTGGGGAGAGCTGCGCATCCGCTCCTGGGAAGAGAGCGGCTGGTGGACGGCGCCCGAGCGGATCGGCGACCGGATCGCCCCGCTCGTCGGCGCGGCGCCAGGCCGGATCGTGGTGGGTGACTCCACCAGCGTCAACGTCTTCAAGGCCGTGGTCGCGGCGGTGCGGATGGTCGCGGACGACGCCCGCGACGAGATCGTGGTCGATGCCACCACCTTCCCCACGGACGGCTATATCGCCGAGTCCGCCGCCCGGCTGACCGGGCGTCGGCTGGTACCGGTGTCCCCGACCGAGCTGCCCGCCGCGCTCGGGCCCCGTACGGCGGCGGCGCTCATCAACCACGTGGACTTCCGCACCGGCCGGCTGCACGATCTGCCGTCCCTCACGGCAGCCGTCCACGACGCGGGCGCGCTGGCGGTCTGGGATCTGTGCCACAGCGCGGGCGCGCTGCCCGTCGGGCTGGACGAGCACGGCGTGGACCTCGCGGTCGGCTGCACCTACAAGTACCTCAACGGCGGGCCCGGCTCGCCCGCGTATCTGTATGTCGCCGAGCGGCACCAGGCGCGCTTCGACTCCCCGCTGCCCGGCTGGAACTCGCACGCCGACCCGTTCGCCATGGCCGCCGGCTACACGGCGGCTGACGGCGCGCCGCGCGGCCGGGTCGGCACGCCGGACATCCTCTCGATGCTGGCGCTGGAGTCGGCGCTCGACGTCTGGGACGGGGTCCGGGTGGCGGCGGTGCGGGCCAAGTCGCTGGCCCTGACCGACTTCTTCCTGGAGTGCGTCGAGGCGTACGCGCCCGATGGCAGGGTCACTTCGCTGACTCCGCGCGCCCATGCGGAGCGGGGCAGCCAGGTCGCGCTGTCCTGTGCGGAGGCCCCCGCCGTGATGAAGGCACTGATCGAACGCGGCGTGGTCGGCGATCTGCGCCGTCCTGATGTGCTGCGCTTCGGCTTCACCCCGCTGTACGTCGGCTTCGCGGACGTCGAGCGGGCGGCGCGGGTGCTGGCGGACGTGCTGGCGGAGGTCCCGGCGGCGCCGCGCGACTGAGGGGTGCGGGCTCGCACCGTTCGAGCGGTGCGGGCCCGCCCTGCCCGGCGCGGCCGGTGCGGGGTGAGCCCGTATCGGGGTGGGCCATGTGCTGGTGGGCCATGCGCTGGGGGCCGTGTACAGGGGCCTGCCCCGGTACACGGTCGGCCACGTACCGGGGCAGGCAACGTACCGCGGCCCGTGCGGCGCACTCCCCGGCCTGGTGTGTCGCCGCGGGCTTCGCCGGCGGTGCCGCGTCGGTGCCCGGGCGACGGCGTTGCCTGAGCCCTCCGAACACGCCGGTGACGAGGGCCGAACCCCGCCGTTGGGCGACCACGTGTCCGGTGGGGGCACGGACCCCGCGAAGATCGCCGGGACGGGACCCCGGTCCGGCGGACTGGTACCGTCCCGGCTGGCCGACTCGGTTCGGCCCCGTACCGAAAGGTTGGAGCGCCATGCCGGACCCCGCCCCGGACGACGCCGGACGCGACGCGACTCCCCGCGACAAGGCCGCCCGTGAGGCCGCCGCCCGTGACGCCGCCGAGGAGAGCTCGGCCCTGTCGCATCCGGCCGTCGCTCCCGACGCCACCGCCGCGTACGGCGAGCACCCGGACCAGAAGGTCGACTTCTACTCCCCCCGCGACGGCCGGGATCTGGCGCCCCTGGTCGTGGTGCTGCACGGTGGGGCGTGGCGGGCGCCGTACGACCGGCAGCATGCGACCCCGTTCGCCGACTTCCTCGCCCGGCGCGGCTTCGCCGTCGCCAACGTCGAGTACCGCAGAGGCGCCGCCCTGCCCCAGCAGCGCGATGTCGACGCCGCCGCCGGCGGGCCGGTGGCCGGACGCTGGCCGGACACGTTCGGCGACATCGCCGCGGCGCTGGATGCGCTGCCCCGCATGGTCGCCGCCGCGCTGCCGCAGGCGGACCCGCGGCGGACCGTCATCACCGGCCACTCCGCGGGCGGCCATCTGGCGCTGTGGGCCGCCGCTCGGCATGTGCTGCCCGGCGGAGCACCGGCCGGCTGGCGGCTCGCGGGGCCGCCCGAACTGCGCGGAGTCGTTGCGCTCGCGCCCATCGCGGATCTGCGGCGGGCGGCCGAGCTCGACGTCTGCGGCGGGGCCGTGCAGCAGCTCCTGGGCCCGGGCGAGCACTTCGAAGAGCGGCTGACCTGCGCGGATCCGGCAGCACTGCTGCCCACCGGGATCGCGACGACCATCGTCCAGGGCCGTACGGACACCGTCGTCCCACCTGCCGTCGCCGAGGCGTATGCCGACGCCGCGGCGAAGGCAGGCGAGACGGTCGGCTTCACGCTCCTCGAAGAGGTCGGGCACTTCCCGCTGATCGACCCGGCGTCGGACGCGTGCGCCGTGGTCGCGGAGGAGATCGCCCAGCTCGCGTGGTAGTCCGCCCATCGGCACGCCTCCCGGGGCACTGGTGGAACGGCCCGGTGGGGCGCCGGTGGAACGGCCTGGTGGACGGTTCGTGATCCGGTCGGTCCGCCGCGTAGTACCTGGGACGGACGCGAAAGGATCCGCATCGCAGGTGACGACCCCGCCCGCGTGTCCCCGTACCTTGGCGGACGTGACCGATTCGCAGACCACCCAGCGCCTCCCGCGCCCCGAGGCCGAGAGCGCCGGAGACCGCAGCCCCGAGATACGCCTGGCCAAGGGCCTGCTCCAGGGGCTGCGCGAGGACCTCGCCCATGACGTCCTCGCCTACCGGCCCCTGCCACCGCTCGGCAGGAACGGCCCGGTGATCCGCCGCCTCCCCGGTAAGCGGTTGGGCGACTGGGCGGTCTGGATCAGGCACGCCCTGGTGGCCTTCGCCGCGTTCCTCGTGGTGACCGGCGGCTACGGCGTGGCCGCGGACCCGTACGAGGACCGCGGTGACCTGAACGTACTCGTGCTCCTCATACCCGCGGCAGCCGTGCTGCTGACGCTGATCAGGCCGGTGGCCGCCTTCTGGCTGTCGCTCGCCTCCACCCCGTTCGTCTCCCTGGTCGTCTCGGGCTGGGGCGACTGGCCCTGGTCGATACCGTCGTTCATCGCTCATCTGACGGTGATCACGGTCGTCGCCTTCAGGACCCGGCCGCGCACCGCCGCCTGGATGTGGTTGCTCACGGGTGTGTACGGCACGTTCGCCAGTGCGGTGCTGAGCCCGGGCGGCTACTACGGGGCCAACACCGTGCCGATGATGTTCGTCTCCGCGATGTCCCTGCTCGTCGTGACCTTGTGGCACGTGCGGCGTCAGGCCCGCGAGGAGGTCGCCGTACAGCAGAGCGTGACCGCCGTCGAACGTGACCGGCGCACCCTGCTGGAGGAGCGCACCACCATCGCCCGCGAGCTGCACGACGTGGTGGCGCACCATATGTCGGTGGTCGCCATCCAGGCGGAGGCGGCGCCCTACCGGGTGGAGAACCCGCCCCCGGAGCTTGAGCAGGCTTTCGCCACCATTCGCGAGAACGCGGTGGCCGCGCTCACCGAGCTGCGCCGCGTACTCGGCGTCGTACGGGCCGAGGACTACGAGGCTCCGGACGCCCCGCAGCCGACGCTCGCCGACCTCGGTGGTCTGATCGGCAACGTCCGTGAAGCGGGCCTCGAAGTGGGGCTCGCGATCACCGGCGCGGTGCGCGAGCTGCCGCAGGGCGTGGAGCTCTCCGCGTACCGGATCATCCAGGAGGCGCTGAGCAACGTGCTCCGGCACGCGCCCGGTGCCTCGGCCAAGGTCGAGGTCTCGTATGTGCTGGGAGGTCTGGGCGTGCGCGTCGTCAACGGCCCCGCCGACCGGCTGGGCAAGCCCTCGCCTGGCTCGGGCCACGGTCTCACCGGGATGCGGGAGCGGGTCACGATGCTGAACGGCGAGATGACCGCAGGTCCCGCCGACGACGGCGGCTACGAAGTCGCTGCGTACCTCCCCGTCGCGAAGGACGAGTCCGCATGAACAGCACCACTGCCGGGACAGGGATCCGCGTACTGATCGTGGACGACCAGGCGATGGTCCGCGAGGGCTTCTCGGTGCTGCTGAACGCGATGCCGGACATCGAGGTCATCGGCGAGGCGGTCAACGGCCGCGAGGCGGTCGCACAGGTCGCGGCCCTGCGCCCGGACGTCGTTCTGATGGACATCCGTATGCCGGAGCTCAACGGCATCGAGGCCACCCGCGAGATCGTGGCGGCGGACTCCGACGCGAAGGTGCTGGTCCTCACCACATTCGACCTGGACGAGTACGTCTACCAGGCCCTGCGTGCCGGAGCCTCCGGTTTCCTGCTCAAGGACGCGTCGGCACGGCAGCTCGCGGACGGGGTACGGGTCGTGGCGGCGGGTGAGGCACTGCTCGCGCCGACCGTCACCCGCCGTCTGATCACGGAGTTCTCCCGGATCTCCACCTCGCCCCGGCTTCCGGCGATGGCTCGGATCGGCGATCTGACGGAGCGCGAGACGGAGGTGCTGGTGCTGATCGCCCAGGGCCTGTCGAACGCCGAGATCGCCTCGCACCTGGTGGTCGCCGAGTCCACGATCAAGACGCATGTCAGCCGGATCCTGGTGAAGCTGGGGCTCCGGGACCGCACACAGGCGGCGGTGTTCGCGTACGAGGCGAGGCTGGTCACGCCGGGGTAAGGGCTGTCCCGTAATCCTTGCGCACCTCGCCCGGTGGGCAGCACGCTCGACACCGAGGTCTTGAAGAACCACGTCCGCTGACCCTAGCGTCCCTCCATGGACGCCCCCGCCTCTTCACCGCACGCCACCTCCGGCTTCGCCCCCTGGTCCCCCGCCTTCGCGGCCGACCCCTACCCGGCGTACGCGGAGCTTCGAGCCGCCGGGCGGGTGCACTGGTTCGAGCCGACACGGCAGTGGCTGGTGCCGCACTACGCGGACGTCTCGGCGCTGCTGCGTGACCGGCGCCTCGGGCGGACGTATCTGCACCGCTTCACCCACGAGGAGTTCGGTCGTCCCGTTCCGCCGGCCGCCCATGAGCCGTTCCATACGCTGAACGACCACGGGCTGCTGGATCTGGAGGCCCCCGACCACACCCGGATCCGACGTCTGGTGACCAAGGCGTTCACACCCAGGACGGTGCAGGCGCTGGAGCCCACGGTGCGGCGGCTCGCCGCCGAGTTGGTGGGACGACTGGTGAAGCAGGGTGGTGGCGATCTGCTCGCCGAGGTCGCGGAGCCGCTGCCGGTGGCGGTCATCGCGGAGATGCTGGGAATCCCGGAGTCGGATCGCCCCCTACTGAGGCCCTGGTCGGCGGATATCTGCGGGATGTACGAGCTGAATCCGACGGACGAGACGGCGGCGCGCGCCGTCAGGGCCTCGGTCGAGTTCTCCGGCTATCTGCGGGGGCTGATCGCCGAGCGGCGCAAGGCCCCGGGCGACGACCTGATCTCGGCGCTGATCGCGGCGTACGACGAAGGCGACCGGCTCAGCGAACAGGAGATGGTCTCCACCTGTGTGCTGCTGCTGAACGCGGGGCACGAGGCCACCGTCAACACCACCGCGAACGGCTGGTGGACCCTCTTCCGCCACCCGGAGCAGCTGGCCGGACTCCGCGCCGACCACTCGCGGCTGTCCACAGCCGTGGAGGAGCTGATGCGGTACGACACCCCGCTGCAGCTCTTCGAACGCTGGGTGCTCGACGACATCGAGATCGACGGGACCACCATTCCCCGTGGTTCCGAACTGGCTCTGCTCTTCGGTTCGGCCAATCGCGACCCGGCGCGTTTCGAGCGAGCCGATGAGCTGGACCTCACCCGGCCGGACAACTCGCATGTCTCGTTCGGCGCCGGTATCCACTACTGCCTGGGCGCTCCGCTCGCCCGGATCGAACTGTCCGCGTCCTTCCGGGAGCTGCTGCGCGAGGCGCCGGGGATGCGGATGGCGGCTGAGCCGGAATGGAAGCCGGGGTTCGTGATCAGGGGGGTACGGGAGCTGCTGGTCGAGCTCTGAGCCGGCCGCCGTCCGATGGTTTCACAAAATTGTGAAGTTAAGGAAGCATATAAACTTGGCGCAGCTGTGGTGAGGCGGTGAGCAGGGGAGTTGATCCGGTGGTGACCGACCGAAGCGACCGAAGCGGTCAGACATCCGACTGGATGGGCCGGACTGACCCGGCCGATCCACGGGCACACGACCGGCAGGTGGTGTCCGACTTCGTCGAGCGCTTCGCCGCGCAGCTGGTCGAGGCGGGCATGACCCGGATGCCCGCCCGGGTCTTCGCGGCGATCCTCTCCAGCGACGCGGGCGTGCTGACCTCGGCCGAGCTGAGCGAGCAGCTGAAAGTCAGCCCCGCTGCGGTCTCCGGAGCGATCCGCTACCTCTCCCAGGTCAACATGGTCTCCCGGGAACGCGAACCGGGCTCCCGCCGTGACCGCTACCGCGTGCACAGCAACCAGTGGTACGAGGCGCTGGCCAACCGGGACAACGTGCTCAAGCGCTGGGAGCACACCTTCCGCGACGGCGTCGCCGACTTCGGTGCGACCACTCCGGCCGGGCGCAGGCTCGCCGAGACGCTGGAGTTCTTCGAGTTCATGGAGGGCGAGCTGGCCGGGATGATGCGCCGCTGGCGCGAACACCGCGAGCGCGTCTTCGGTGCGTCCTGACTCGTCCGGCCCCGCTGGTCCCGTTGACCCTGCACCTTGTCGAGGGCCCAGAGTTCCGGGTGTGGAGAACGAGATGCGCAGCATCGGCGAACTGGCGCGGGACAGCGGTCTGACCGTCAGCGCCCTGCGGTTCTACGACCGCTCGGGGGTGCTGGTCCCGGCACAGGTGGACCCGTTCAGCGGCTACCGGTGGTACGACCCCGGCCAGCTGGACGAGGCCCGGCTGCTTGCCCGCCTGCGCGGGGCGGGGATGCCGCTGACGGACATCCGGCTGGTCCTGGCCGCCTGGGCCGGCGGGGACCACGGACTGGTGCGTGGGCTGCTCGAAGGGCATCTGCGCCGTCTGGAACGGGGCTTGTCCGATGCCCGCCGCGAGTTCTCCACGGTCCGAGATCTGATCGACATCGAGGAGAGTCCGATGACCACCTCTGTACACAACACCGCGGCCGGCATCTCCGTCGCCGCCGCCGAGCTGGCGGCGGCGTTGGACGCCGTACGGTTCGCGGCCGGTACCGATCCGGCGCTGCCGATGCTCGCCGGAGTGCTGTTCGACATCGACGGGGGCGAGCTGCGGGTCGTCGCGACCGACCGCTACCGCCTGGCGGTTTCGTGTGCCGCGGGCGACGGCGGTGGCGCTGCCCGAGCCCATGCCATCGTCCCGTCCGCGTTGGTGGACGCGATGCGAGCGCTGCTCGGCGACAGCGGTGATGGCGACGGCGCCGGTGGTGACAGTGCCGCAACCGCCCGGCTCACCATCGACGGCGAGGGGATCACCCTGGAGACCGCCGACCGCCAGACGAGTGGCCGGAGCCTCGGCCAGGACTTCCCCGATTACCGCCGCCTGGTTCGCCTGCCTGCCGGACGCCGTGTCGAGACCGACACCACCGCACTGCGGGCGGCGGTCGAGGGCGGACCGGTCCGCGCCGGCGAGGTGCGTGCACAGGACGGAGTGTCCTTCGACCTCACCGTTCTCTCGCTGACGGCTGAGGGTGCTCTCGCTGTGTCCGGGGAGGGCGAGGACGCCGGGCAGCGGCCCGCCCACCACATCGGGGTCAACCGCGACTTCCTGCTTCAGGCGCTGGCTGCCGGGGACCGGGACCGTCTGGTCCTGGAGCTGGGTGGTCCGACCGCGCCCCTGGCGATCCGCCGCCCCGACACGGAGCACACGTTCTCACTGCTGATGCCGGTGCGCATCGAAGAGGACGTCGCCTGACCGTCCCACTGCGGCACTGCGGCACTGCGGCACTGCGGCACTGCGGCACTGCGGTGCGCCGGTGCCGCTCGGCCGCGCCGCCTCACTGCGCCGGAAGCGTCAGCGCCCACGCGCCGGCCCGTACCGTCCAGGTCCGCTTGCGCACCGGCCCCGTGATCCTTGTGTCGGCGCGATAGCGGAAGTCCGGACCGGAAACCGTCACCACCTCGGCGAGGACCCGCATCGGGTCCTCGCCCACGGTGCCGCGGACGATGACCTCGGCAGCGCCGTCCCCGGCCCGTACCCTTACGTCCTCGACCGGCTCGTCCAGATCGTGCAGCAGCACCCCGTCCGCCTCGACCCGCAGCCGTCCGACGCTCGGTCTCGGCGATGGCAGGGGCAGCGGTGCGGGCCGGACGAGGGTGCGCACCAGAGAGCGGCAGGCGTCCCAGACCGACGCCGAGCCGGGAATGCCCGCGGTGGGGGAGATGCGCGACATCGTGGCAGGGATGCGTACCGCCCCGAGCACGACACCGTCGCTGTCGTCCACCAGCAGGTCCAGCTCACGTGCCGTGCCGTCCAGCACCGCGCGGGCCGCCGCCACCGGTCCCATCGGCACTCCCAGTGAACGCGCCAGCTCCACCGACGCCCTGTCCCCGACCGGTACCACCGACAGCGCCTCGTCCGCGAGCCCGCGTGCTCGGTGCAGGGCCGACACGGCGCGCATCAGCGCGCGGTCGTCACCGACCACGACAGACCGCCGGGCGCCCCTGCGTTCCAGGTTGCGGGCGAAGTCACCGGGCCCGTCCGGAAGGCAGATCTTCACGTCTGCGCCCGCGCACAGCACATCTTTCACGATACGAACGGACTCGCCGTCAAAACGGCGGGCGACCGGGTCGATGACCACCAAGAGCTGGTCGTGAGCCGACACCTCGGTCCTTCCTCGGGTAGCATCTTTGTGCAAGAGCCCCTTGCGCTATTGCGCCAGGGGCTTCGTCTATTCCGGGGCAAACACCGGTCGGCGGCTCAGGCCCCCGACTCTGGACATGCCCCGCCCGGAAGGGGTGTACGCCTGTGCCCGCACTTGTGCTGCTCGGTGCTCAGTGGGGTGACGAAGGCAAGGGAAAGGCCACCGACCTCCTCGGTGGATCCGTGGACTATGTGGTGCGTTACCAGGGTGGTAACAACGCCGGCCACACTGTGGTGGTCGGCGACCAGAAGTATGCGCTCCACCTCCTCCCTTCCGGAATCCTTTCGCCGGGATGTACCCCGGTCATCGGCAACGGTGTCGTGGTCGACCCCGCTGTCCTGCTCTCCGAGCTGAGCGGGCTGAACGAGCGCGGCGTCGACACGTCCAAGCTCCTGATCAGCGGTAACGCCCATCTCATCACCTCGTACAACGTCACCGTCGACAAGGTGACGGAACGGTTCCTCGGGAAGCGGAAGATCGGCACGACCGGCCGTGGCATCGGCCCCACCTACGCTGACAAGATCAACCGCGTCGGTATCCGGGTCCAGGACCTGTACGACGAGTCGATCCTGATGCAGAAGGTCGAGGCGGCGCTCGAGCAGAAGAACCAGCTGCTCGCCAAGGTCTTCAACCGCCGCGCCATCGAGGCGGAGCGCGTGGTCGAGGAACTGCTCGACTACGCCGACAAGATCAGGCCGTATGTCGCCGACACCACGCTGATCCTGAACAACGCGCTGGACGACGGCAAGGTCGTGCTCTTCGAGGGCGGCCAGGGCACCCTGCTCGACGTCGACCACGGCACGTACCCCTTCGTCACCTCGTCCAACCCGACGGCGGGGGGTGCCTGCACCGGCGCGGGTGTGGGACCGACCAAGATCAGCCGGGTCATCGGCATCCTCAAGGCGTACACGACCCGTGTCGGCGCCGGTCCGTTCCCGACCGAGCTCTTCGACGAGGACGGCGAGGCGCTGCGCCGTATCGGTGGCGAGCGCGGTGTGACCACCGGTCGTGACCGGCGTTGCGGCTGGTTCGACGCGGTGATCGCGCGCTACGCGACCCGGGTCAACGGCCTCACCGACTTCTTCCTCACCAAGCTGGACGTGCTCACCGGCTGGGAGCAGATCCCGGTGTGTGTGGCGTACGAGATCGACGGTCGGCGCGTCGAGGAGCTGCCGTACTCCCAGACGGACTTCCACCACGCGAAGCCGGTGTACGAGTACCTCCCGGGCTGGTCCGAGGACATCACCAAGGCCAAGTCCTTCGCGGATCTGCCGAAGAACGCGCAGGCCTATGTGAAGGCGCTGGAGGAGATGTCCGGCGCCCCGATCTCGGCGATCGGCGTCGGCCCCGGCCGTACCGAGACCATCGAGATCAACTCGTTCCTGTAGGGGGCCGAGACGCGACGGGCAGGTGAGTGTGCCCCGGGACCCAAGGGTTCCGGGGCACTTTCGTGTGCGGGCCGGGGTGTGGGCGGCGGATTCTATCCCGCGCCCTCGGGTTCCGGACGGGTAATCGCTGTTCTTCTCCACAGCCCGCGCACAGTGCGTAGCTTCGTCGTGACGGAGCGGGCACGGATGTGCGATGCCCGAGCACCACTGTGACGAGGATGACGAGGAGCAGGACCGGAATGGCAAACGTTGAGGTCTCCCTCAAGGAGACGATGACGATGATCGAGGGCGCCTTAGGGGTTGCTCTCGTCGACTACACCAGCGGAATGGCGCTGGGCACCCTGGGCGGAGGCAAGGATCTGGACCTGGCGGTGGCGGCGGCGGGCAACACCGATGTGATCCGCGCCAAGGTCCGCACCATGGAGCACCTCGGTCTCAACGACGACATCGAGGACGTCCTGATCACCCTCGGCGGCCAGTACCACCTCATCCGGCTGCTCAGGGGGCGCGGAGGCAACGGCCTCTTCCTCTATCTGGTGCTGGACAAGGGCAATTCCAACCTGGCCATGGCCCGACACCAGCTCAGGCGCATCGAAGCCGAACTCGAGATCTAGCAGAGCCCCTCTCCTCCCGGCCCCCGCATGCCCATGATGTGAAAATTTCTTCAAGTCGCCACATGGGCACATCCATATCAGGGCAAACCCCTGAGTGCGCGGGGCCGGGAGGCTGGAGGATGGTGCGCACGACACGCCCCGCCCAGGAGTGATTTCGACATGCAGGTCCCGCTCTACCAGGCCAAGGCCGAGTTCTTTCGCATGCTTGGGCACCCGGTGCGCATTCGGGTCCTGGAGCTCCTTCAGCACGGTCCCGTCCCCGTACGCGACCTGCTGGACGACATCGAGATCGAGCCGTCCAGCCTGTCCCAGCAGCTGGCCGTGCTGCGCCGCTCCGGGATCGTCGTCTCCATCCGGGACGGTGCCACCGTGAGCTACGCCTTGGCCGGCGGGGATGTGGCCGAGCTGCTGCGGGCGGCCCGCAGAATCCTCACCGAACTGCTCGCGGGTCAGACCGAGCTGCTGGAGGAGCTCCGTCAGGCCGACGTCGTGGGTCCGGCCAGGTCGTCCTGACGGGGGAGTCTGGTTCTGGCGAAGGACTGCGCCTACACGCTGACGGCGTATCTGGATGGCAGTGGGTTGCCGAGGATCACCCAGCCGATTTCGATCTTCGGGCAGGGTGCGACGATCGAGCGGGCTGCGAACGCGGAGCAGTTCCGCCTCTTCGACGTCGCAACGCCGGTGAGGACGGTGCTGCCGTCTACGGCGACGGTGGCAGGGCCGAGATCGAGAACGGCGAGACCACCGGCAACACGGCTGACCTGACGACGGATTCGCCGCTCTGCACAACGACGGGAGCATGAAGGTCCGCAGAAGCCCGGTCGGCGACAACACCGGTGAAGACGGCGGTGGTGCGCACAACGACGGCGTGCTGGAAATCGAGGAGAGCACCTTCGCCCGCGACTTCGCGGCCGATGAGGGCGGTGGCATCGAGAGCAACCCCAGCAGCTCGCTCTATCTGCGCGACAGCCTCATCGAGGGCAACACCGCAGGTGACAACGGCGGCGGTCTCGACCTGACAGAGCCGGCTTCGATCGTGGGCACCAGGACCATCGACAATGCCGTCACCGGGGGCGAAGCGACCGGCGGTGGGGTCAACGTGGACCTGGACTCCGACGAAGCGGCGGTGACGTCGCTCAACACTCTATGGATAGCTTATTGTCCTATATTTGTGTTTTCATGTGATTCGATGTGCTCACTTTCACCCCGAAGGTCCGGGGCATGACGGCCTGTCACACAGAAGGAGAGCTACATCGATGTCCCAATCACACGTGGCGGCGATGCTGAGCCGTCACTGGAAGTTGGCCGTACTCGCGGCGGCCGGTTGCGCCACCGTGACGGCCGCCACGACGATCGCCGCGGTCGCGCACTCCGGGCAGCCCGATGCGGGGTCGGTTGCGACTGCTGCGGACGGCAAAGGCATGCCTGCCGGTGACGGAGGGGGTAAGGGTGAGGGTGTCGAAGGCAAGCGCGATCACGACAGGGGTGGCAAGGGTGGCCACGCCAAAGGCGACGGCGAATACGGCGGTCACCACGGCGGCGCCGACGCCACGCATGTGGAGTGTGATCCGAACGACCTGATCGCCAACCTGGTGGATCTGAATGCGGAGCGGGGTGGGGAGCTGGTGCTGGCGAAGGACTGCCTCTACACGCTGACCGCGAACCAGGACGACAACGGTCTGCCGGAGATCACTCAGCCGATCGCCATTCACGGCAACGGTGCCACCATCCAGCGCGCCGCCAACGGGGACGACTTCCGGGTCTTCGAGGTCGGCGTGGGTGGCGATCTGAAGCTCAGCCACCTCACGATCACCCGCGGCAAGCTCGGCGACGGGGGCGAGGGTGGCGGTATCAGGGTGGCCGCGGCGGGTCGTCTCGACCTCGACCACGTCACCCTCGACCGCAACTCCACCGACCTCGAGAACTCGGACGGCGGTGCCGTCTACAACGAGGGCGTCACCACCATCCGCGACAGCACCCTCAACAAGAACACGAGCGAGGACGGTGCCGCCGTCTACAACCAAGCAGGCAAGCTGGAGATCAGCGACTCCAAGATCACCGGCAACATCAACGACCCCGACCTCGGCTACCCCGCCCTCTACAACGAGAACGGAACGACCAAGGTCAAGAAGAGCCTGCTCTCCTACAACTACGGCTACTACGGCGGCGGCCTCTACAACAGAGAGGGCGTGGCCGAGGTCGAGAAGAGCGCCTTCACGTACAACTTCGGCTACTACGGCGGTGGCATCTATGTCGACGACCCGGTATACGTGCGCGACAGCACCGTGGCCCACAACACCGTGGCTGCCGATGGCGGCGGCCTCATCCTGAACGATGCCGCGGTGATCGAGAACACCAGGATCTACGGCAATGTCGCGATCGACAGCGAGGGCGGTGGTGCCCACGTCGCCAACGCCGGCAACACCGTGGTGTTCCGGAACAGCGAGATCCACGACAACCAGGCACCCGGCAACGGGTTGTCGGGTGGCGGTATCTCCATCAGTAGCGGTGGCAGGGTCAATCTGACCGACACCAAGGTGACCGGCAACATCTCCGACCGGGAGGCCGGCGGCGTCCAGAACAACGGCACCGTCACCACCAACGGCAAGGTCAGAATCATCGACAACGTCCCCACCAACTGCCAGGCCACCGGGACCAACCCCGTCCCCGACTGCTTCGGCTGACCGCAGCCACCACGCACGGCCTCGGACTGCGTCCGCCCCCGGCTCCCCACGCCGGGGGCGGACGCATGTTCGGATGCGCTGACTCCGAAGAGGTGACACGGCGAAACGCCGACAGCTGATTGTCCTATTTTTGGCTTTTCGTGTGATTTGATCTGGCTTACTTCCCCTATTCAGAAGCAACTGACGGCTTGTCACACAGAAGGAGAGCTACGTCGTATGTCTGAAGCACAGGACACAGGCGCCGACGCGAGCGCGGACGAGTCGCGCCGGTCAGTGACGGCGGTGCTGAGCCGTCACTGGAAGTTGGCCGTACTCGCGGCGGCCGGTTTCGCGACGGTCGCGGCCACCACCACGTTCGCCGCTGTCAGCCACCGTGAGACGGCGGCCGGGGCGCGGCAGGCCACCGCGCCCGTGGACGGCAAGGGACTGCCGGCCGGCGGGGGCGACAGCGGAGGCAAGGGAGGCGAGGGCAAGGGCGACCACGGCAAGGGCGGAAAGGGCGGCCACGACAAGGGTGGCAAGGGCGATGGCAAGAAACACGGACAGAAGTACGGCCACCACGGCGATGCCGACGCCACGCATGTGGAATGCGACCCGAACGACCTGATCGCCAACCTGGTGGATCTGAATGCGGAGCGGGGTGGGGAGCTGGTCCTGGCGAAGGACTGCCTCTACACGCTGACGGCGAACCAGGACGACAACGGTCTGCCGGAGATCACCCAGCCGATCACGATCCACGGCAACGGTGCCACCATCCAGCGCGCCGCCAACGGGGACGACTTCCGGATCTTCGAGGTCGGAGTCGGTGGCGATCTGAAGCTCAGCCACCTCACGATCACCCGCGGCAAACTCAGCTCTCAAGGGAGCGAGGGCGGCGGTATCAGGGTGGCCGCGGCGGGCCGTCTCGACCTCGACCACGTCACCCTCGACCGCAACTCCACCAACCTCGAGAACTCGGACGGCGGTGCCATCTACAACCAGGGCATCACCACCATCCGCCACAGCACCCTCAGCAAGAACACGGGCGAGGACGGCGCCGCCGTCTACAACGAAGAGGGCAAGCTGGAGATCACCGACTCCAAGATCACCGGCAACATCAGCGACCCCAACGACGGCTACGCCGCCCTCTTCAACGACGGCGGCACGATCAAGGTCAAGAAGAGCCTGCTCTCCTACAACTACGGCAACGCGGGAGGCGCCCTCTACAACGCCTCCGGCGTCTCCGAGGTCGAGAAGAGCGCCGTCGTGCACAACTTCGCCTACGGCGGCGGTGGTATCTACACCGATGACTCGCTGTACGTCCGCGACAGCACGATCGCGTACAACACCGCGAGCAGCGGCGGCGGTGGCGGCCTCGGCCTGAACAACGCGGCGGTGATCGACAACACCAAGATCTACGGCAATGTCGCGACCGATAGCGACGGCGGCGGTGTCTACGTGTTCACCAGCGACGACAACCCCGTCGTGTTCCGGAACAGCAAGATCCACGACAACCAGGCACCCGGCAACGGCCAAAGCGGAGGCGGCATCTACATCGACAACGGCACGGTCAACCTGACCGACACCAAGGTGACCGGCAACATCTCCGACGAGGAGGCCGGCGGCGTCCACAACGAGGGCACCGTCACCACCAACGGCAAGGTCAGGATCATCGACAACGTCCCCACCAACTGCCAGGCCACCGGGACCAACCCCGTCCCCAACTGCTTCGGCTGATCCCACCCACCGGCAGGGGCTGCCCACCGGCCGCCCCGGCCCCCGAACCGCCCGCCCCCGGCTCCCCTCACCGGGGGCGGGCGCATGTCCGAGTGCAGCTCAGGTGTCCAGCAGTGTCACATCGATGCCCGTCAGCCGGTCGGGGTCGGCAAGGATGTCCAGCCGGACCACCTTGCCGTGCGGACCGACGGTGAAGGCCATCACGGCGGCCGCGGTGCCGCCCTCGGGCACCGTGACCAGCCCCGGGGCGCCGTTGACGAGCGCGAGCCGGGCGAACGGCGAGAAGCTGCGGTACATGAACGCCTGGCTGGCCACCGCGTGCGCCCCGCGCACCAGCTTCGAGGTGCCCTCGGGGGCCGGCATCGCACCGCCGTCCACGCGCAGCTCGATGTCCGGGTCGAGCAGGGACAGCAGGGCGTCGAAGTCACCACCGCGTGAGGCGGTGAGGAAGGCGTCCACGACTTCACGCTGACGGGTGAGGTCGGCGTCAGGGGCCGGGGCCGCACCCTGGACGCGCCGCCGGGCGCGGCTGGCGAGCTGGCGCGCTGCGGCGGGGGTGCGGCCCACCATCGGCGCGATCTCGTCGAAGGGCACGGCGAACATGTCGTGCAGCACGAACGCCAGCCGCTCGGCGGGTGGCAGCGCCTCCAGCACGACGAGCAGGGCCAGCCCGACCGAGTCGGCGACCAGGGCCTGCTGCTCGGGGTCGGTGCCCTCGATGCTGCTGACCACGGGGTCGGGCAGATACACGTCGAGCGGGTCTTCCCGCCGGGAGGTGCGGGAGCGCAGCATGTCCAGGCACACCCGGCCGACCACGGTGGTCAGCCAGCCGCCGAGGTTCGCGACCTCGCTGGTGTCCGAGCGGCTGAGCTTCAGCCAGGCCTCCTGGACGGCGTCCTCGGCCTCGCTGAGCGAGCCGAGCATCCGGTAGGCCACCGCCCGCAGCTGGCTCCGATGGGCCTCGAAGCGCTCCGCCAGGTACTCGCCGTCGTTCATCGCGCACACTCTCCCCGTCCGTTCCACTGGTACTCCTCTGACGGAACGGACGAGGCGGCTGTGACGAGCCCGGGCGGTCGGCTCAGCTCTCGGCTCAGCTCTGCCAGGAGAGGAAGGCCGACCAGGCCGAGGTGTCCACGGAGAAGACGGGGCCGTCGCTGACCTTGGAGTCGCGGACACGCACGGAGTGGGGGCAGGCGGCGACCTCGACGCAGTTACCGCCGCTGGAGTCGCTGTAGGAGGACGTGCGCCAGTCGAAGGCCACCTCGACGCATTCGCCGCCGCCGCTGCCGCTGTAGCTGGACTTGAACCAGTGCAGGCTGTCGTTCATCTCTGCTCTCCTGCCAACTGCTCGATAAGGCCCAGCGATTCACGAGGGCCCAGGGCCTGTGCCCGGATCTTCGCATATCGCTGGGCGAACGTACTGACCTTTGCGGGGTCGTTGATCAGCAGGCTCTCGAACTGGATCTCCAGATAGACCAGGTGGTCATGCTCCGGGGTCTCCAGCAGGTTCAGATCGCCGTTGTCGCCCGCGTGCTCGCCGCCGATCCCCGCGTCCAGCGGCAGCACCTGCAGGGTCACATTGCGCCGCCGGGCGCACTTCGCCAGGAACAGCAGCTGGTCGCGCATGATCCCCGCGCCGCCGATGGTGCGCCGTAACACCGACTCCTCAAGGACCAGCTCGATCAGGGGCACCGGCTGCCGGTCGAACAGCACCTGCCGTGCCGTCCGCGCCTCGACCAGCTCCTCCACCCGCTGCTCCGGCAGCGGTGGAAAACCCCCGCCGATCAGCGCCCGAGCGTACTCCGGGGTCTGGAACAACCCGTGCACGACCAGAGTCGAGTACAGATGCAGCCCGACCGCCTTCTGCTCAAGACCCGAATAGTCCTGGAACTGCTTCGGATACTTCTCCCGCCGGACATGCTCCCGCGCCTCCTCGAAGAAGCCGAGGCCGTCCCCGATCTCGCGCTCCAGCCCCACCAGCATCTCGTCGCTCGGGGCCTGAGCGCAGGTCTCCGCCGCGCTGATCGCTGCCCCCGAATACCCGATCCGCTCGCCGAGCTGCGGCTGGGTGAGCTTGGCCCGCAGCCGCAGCTTGCGCATCATCTCGGCGACCAGACGTGTCGCCGAACCCGCCGTTTCCTTGTTCTCCGCGCGTGCCATACCGATCACCGTTCGCCTCGACCGGACTCAACCGGTCACTACCGGGCCACGCCGAATTCGACCCGAATCAAGGCGTGTTTGCGCTGTTCAACCAACTCACCACACCTCGGCCGTGTCACGGAAAACGCTAACGGGGAAGCGTCAGACTGGATACGTGATTGCAGAAACTCGCCACATCCGGATCGGCTGGGTCCCCGAACGCGGATTCCAGCTGCGAAAAGCAGGCGTCCAATTCGACGCGGTGCGCGTCGACGGGGACCAGGGCCGCGATCTCGCCGACCTCGTCGGGGAGCTGACGGGCGGCGACCCTGGCCCGGTGGTCATGGAGGCCAACGGGCGGCAGGGCGTCTACTTCCTGCTCCCCGTGGGCAGCACGTCGCACCGGGTCTGGCCGCGCGGGGTGACCCGCTTCAACTCGGCGCCCGGCTGCATCAGTTTCGTGCCGGTGCCGGCTCTCAAAGGCCACACCTGGCCGCTGTCATGGCGCTTTCCCCCGGCCGAAGCGCACCGGTTCGTGCATCCGCTGCTGCTGCGGTCGGCGGCGTCCGAAGTGCTGAGACCGCTTTCCTGAATCGATCGAGCCGTATTTCCCATCCGGCGGGAAAATGATGATGGTGCGAAAATATGCACCATGGCCCTGGCTGCCCCCGTCACGCTGTTCCTCAGCGGCGACGTCATGTCGGGCCGGGGCGTCGACCAGATACTGCCGCACCCCGGAGATCCCGCCCTGCGCGAGGAACGCATACGCGACGCCCGCGACTACGTGGCCCTCGCGGAGGCCGTCAACGGCGGAATTCCCCAGCCCGTGGACTACTCCTGGCCCTGGGGAGACGCCCTGGAGATCCTCGATGCCGTGCGCCCCGACGTACGCGTCATCGACCTGGAGAGCAGCGTCACCACCAGCGACGACTTCGCGCCCGGCAAGGCCGTCGCCTACCGCATGCACCCCGACAACCTCCCGCTGCTCGCCACCGTCCGGCCGGATGTCTGCGCCCTGGCGAACAACCACGTCCTCGACTTCGGGCGCCGCGGCCTGGAGGAGACCGTGGACGTGCTCAGCCGCGCCGGTCTCGGCCCGGCGGGAGCCGGACGGGACGCGGCGGCGGCACGCCGCCCCGCCGCCGCCGACACGGGTGACGGCCGCGGCCGGGTGCTCGTACTGTCCTGCGCGATGGCGTCGGCCGGGGTCCCGTCCCGCTGGGCGGCGGGGGAGGACAGACCGGGAGTCGACTTCGTGCCCGACCTCTCCGCCCGCAGCGCCGACGCCCTCGCGCGGCGCCTTGAGGCCGTGCGCGAGGACGGCGATCTGACCGTGGTCTCGATCCACTGGGGATCGAACTGGGGCTTCGGGGTCTCGGGGAGCCAGGCCGCGTTCGCCCGCCGACTGGTGGACGGCGGCGTGGACCTCGTCCACGGCCACTCGTCCCACCATCCCAGGCCCATCCAGGTGTACCGGGGCAAGCTGATCCTCTACGGCTGCGGCGACCTGGTCGACGACTACGAGGGCATCCCCGGCTACGAGCGCTACCGCGCCGACCTTCGGCTGATGTACTTCCCCGTGCTCGCCCCGGACACCGGCGAGCTGACCGAGCTGCGCATCGCGCCCCTGCGCGCCCGGCGGATGCGGCTGGAGCACGCCTCCGCCGCCGACCGCGCCTGGCTGTGCGAGGTGCTCAGCCGGGCCGGGCGCGCCTACGGGACACAGGTGGAGCCGGATCCGAGGCAGGCCGGGTATCTGACCCTGCGCTGGTGGCGTCGCTGACCCGGCGGCGTCAGGTCAGCGCGGTCACCACGACCGTCGTCGTGATCGCCACCATCGCCGCCTGCATGTTGCGGATGGCCTCGCGCAGGCTGTCCCCCGCCCACTGGCCGGACGCGATCTCCGTCATCCGCGGCCCGACCTGCTTCTTCGGCACTCCGGGGAAGGAGATCCCGTGCAGTTCGGCGCCCTGGAGCAATGCGATCAGACCCGAGGTGCGGGCATCGGGCACGGCTCCCTGGAGCACCACGTCCGCCAGTCGCGCCCGCAGCTCCCGCTCGACCGTGCCGTCCGCCTCCGGATAGCGGCGCACCGGGAAGATCCCGAGCGCCTTGCGTCGCTCCTCGACCACCAGACCCCGGGCGCACAGGCTCTCGATCGTGGCGGACACGGCCTTCGACTGGTCCTTGGTCAGCCAGTCGGCGACCCGGCGCCTGCCACCCCGGTTCGCCCAGGTGGCGAGCAGCTCCAACCGCCCGTCGAGCAGCGGGACACCGGTCGGGGTCGTGTCGGTGACACTGAGCCGCCCGTCCGCGACCGCGATGCGTCCCGCCATGACCAGCTCCAGCAGCAGCGCACCGGCCACCGCCCAGCCCGCGGACTGGCGGCTTCTCGCCTCGCCGGACTCGTCGTCCAGCGAGAGCAGTGCTATCTCCTCGGCGAGCGTGACGTTCATACGTGGTCCCCCTCTTCTGCGAACGCGGGAAACGAGGACAGGAGTTGACCCGTATCCGGCCTGCTGTCGTTCTCGCTGCCTTCCCCTGACACAAGGAGACGATCATGGCCGTCCAACCGGTTCCCGAGGGATACAGCACCGTCACACCGTGGATCATCTGCAAGGACACGGCAGGCCTCACCGACTACGTCCAGCCCGCTTTCGGCGCTGAGGAGCCGGGGCGCTTCGAGACGCCGGACGGTGCGATCGGCCATGTCGAACTGCGTATCGGCGAGGCCAAGGTGATGGGCTTCGACAGCCCGAAGGGCCGGCCGGCGACGCCCGCCTTCCTGCAGCTCTACGTGGCAGTGGACGGGTCCGAGGCGGAACGCCGGCTGCGCGAAACGCGGTTCACGCAGGCGCTGGAGTACGCCATGGGGTCGCTGGTGGAGGCCGGGCCGAGGCTCCGGGCGGACACGGCCGGCGCATAGGCCCGGACATGCGCCCGCCCCCGGTGAGGGGAGCCGGGGGCGGGCGGTTCGGGGGCCGGGGCGGCCGGTGGGCCGCCCCTGCCGGTGGATGGGGTCAGCCGAAGCAGTTGGGGACGGGGTTGGTCCCGGTGGCCTGGCAGTTGGTGGGGACGTTGTCGATGATTCTGACCTTGCCGTTGGTGGTGACGGTGCCCTCGTTGTGGACGCCGCCGGCCTCCTCGTCGGAGATGTTGCCGGTCACCTTGGTGTCGGTCAGGTTGACCGTGCCGTCGCTGATGTAGATGCCGCCTCCGCTTTGGCCGTTGCCGGGTGCCTGGTTGTCGTGGATCTTGCTGTTCCGGAACACGACGGGGTTGTCGTCGTCGGTGAACACGTAGACACCACCGCCGTCGTTATCGGTCGCGACATTGCCGTAGATCTTGGTGTTGTCGATCACCGCCGCGTTGTTCAGGCCGAGGCCGCCACCGCCGCCGCTGCTCGCGGTGTTGTACGCGATCGTGCTGTCGCGGACGTACAGCGGGTCATAGCTGTGGATGCCACCGCCGTAGTAGGCGAAGTTGTGCACGACGGCGCTCTTCTCGACCTCGGAGACGCCGGAGCTGTTGTAGAGGGCGCCTCCCACGTAGCCGTAGTTGTAGGAGAGCAGGCTCTTCTTGACCTTGATCGTGCCGCCGTCGTTGAAGAGGGCGGTGTAGCCGTCGTTGGGGTCGCTGATGTTGCCGGTGATCTTGGAGTCGGTGATCTCCAGCTTGCCTGCTTCGTTGTAGACGGCGGCGCCGTCCTCGCCCGTGTTCTTGCTGAGGGTGCTGTGGCGGATGGTGGTGATGCCCTCGTTGTAGATGGCACCGCCGTTCGAGAGCTCGAGGTTGGTGGAGTTGCGGTCGAGGGTGACGTGGTCGAGGTCGAGACGGCCCGCCGCGGCCACCCTGATACCGCCGCCCTCGCCGAACTGGCCGAGTTTGCCGCGGGTGATCGTGAGGTGGCTGAGCTTCAGATCGCCACCGACTCCGACGTCGAAGATCCGGAAGTCGTCCCCGTTGGCGGCGCGCTGGATGGTGGCACCGTTGCCGTGGATGGTGATCGGCTGGGTGATCTCCGGCAGACCGTTGTCGTCCTGGTTCGCGGTCAGCGTGTAGAGGCAGTCCTTCGCCAGGACCAGCTCCCCACCCCGCTTCGCATTCAGGCCGACCAGCGCCGCGACCAGGGCATTCGGATCACACTCCACATAAGTGGCGTCATGGGAGGGGCGACTGTGCTTGCCGCTGCCGTGACCATCCCTGTCACGGCCACTCGTGCGGCCTTTCCCGTGGCCGTCCTTGCCGCCTCGGTCGCCCTTGTCCCCGGTCCGCCCGCCCTCACCGCTCACCGCGGCACCTTTGGCGTCTGCGGCAGCGGACGTCGACCGTGCGTCATGGACGACCGCCATCGTCGTGGTGGCCGCCACCGTGGCGAAGCCCGCCGCCAGAACCGTCACCTTCCAGTGACGGCTCAGCGCCGCCGTCAACGACTGGCGCGGCTCGCCCGCGCCGCCGTCCGCGCCCGTGCTCTGTGATTCAGACATCCGACCCGGCTCTCCTTCTGTGTGGCAGACCGTCACACCCCCACATCGCAAAGAGGGTGATAGCTGATCAAATCAAAACACATGAAAAGCCAAAAATCGGACAATCGGATCTGGGTGTTTCGAAGTGTCGCGCTCCGTACCCGGACATGGCCCTGCCCCCGGCGTGGACGCCGGGGGCAGGGTGATCGGGTGGGGTCAGCCGAAGCAGTTGGGGACGGGGTTGGTCCCGGTGGCCTGGCAGTTGGTGGGGACGTTGTCGATGATTCTGACCTTGCCGTTGGTGGTGACGGTGCCCTCGTTGTGGACGCCGCCGGCTTCATCGTCGGAGATGTTGCCGGTCACCTTGGTGTCGGTCAGATTGACCGTGCCATTGCCGATGTAGATGCCGCCTCCGCTGTAGCCGTTGCCGGGTGCCTGGTTGTCATGGATCTTGCTGTTCCGGAACACGACGGGGTTGGCGTCGTTGGTCGCCACGTAGACACCGCCGCCGTAGAAGTCGGTGACGGCGTTGCCGTAGATCTTGGTGTTGTCGATCACCGCCGCGTCATTCAGGTTGAGGCCGCCACCGCCGTCGGTGCTCGCGGTGTTGTACGCGATCGTGCTGTCGCGGACGTACAGCGGGTCATCGGTGTAGATGCCGCCGCCGTAGTAGGCGAAGTTGTACGTGAGGGCGCTCTTCTCGACCTCGGAGACGCCGGAGGCGTTGTAGAGGGCGCCTCCGAAGTAGCCGTAGTTGTAGGAGAGCAGGCTCTTCTTGACCTTGATCGTGCCGCCGTCGTTGAAGAGGGCTGCGTAGCCGTCGTTGGGGTCGTTGATGTTGCCGGTGATCTTGGAGTCGGTGATCTCCAGCTTGCCCTCTTGGTTGTAGACGGCAGCGCCGTCTTCGCTCGTGTTCTTGTTGAGGGTGCTGTGGCGGATGGTGGTGATGCCCTCGTTGTAGACGGCACCGCCGTCCGAGTTCCCGAGGTCGGTGGAGTTGCGGTCGAGGGTGACGTGGTCGAGGTCGAGACGACCCGCCGCGGCCACCCTGATACCGCCGCCCTCGCCGTTGCCGAGTTTGCCGCGGGTGATGGTGAGGTGGCTGAGCTTCAGATCGCCACCGACTCCGACGTCGAAGATCCGGAAGTCGTCCCCGTTGGCGGCGCGCTGGATGGTGGCACCGTTGCCGTGGATGGTGATCGGCTGGGTGATCTCCGGCAGACCGTTGTCGTCCTGGTTCGCGGTCAGCGTGTAGAGGCAGTCCTTCGCCAGGACCAGCTCCCCACCCCGCTTCGCATTCAGGCCGACCAGCGCCGCGACCAGGGCATTCGGATCACACTCCACGTGGGTTCCATCGCGGTCACCATGGCGGCCGTACTTGTGTCCGTGTTTCTTGTCATCGCCCTTGCCACCCTTGTCGTGGCCACCCTTTCCGCCCTTGCCGTGGTCGCCCTTGCCCTCGCCTCCCTTGCCTCCGCTGTCGCCCCCGCCGGCCGGCAGTCCCTTGCCGTCCACGGGCGCGGTGGCCTGCCGCGCCCCGGCCGCCGTCTCACGGTGGCTGACAGCGGCGAACGTGGTGGTGGCCGCGACCGTCGCGAAACCGGCCGCCGCGAGTACCGCCAACTTCCAGTGACGGCTCAGCACCGCCGTCACTGACCGGCGCGACTCGTCCGCGCCCGTGCTCTGTGATTCAGACATCCGACCCGGCTCTCCTTCTGTGTGGCAGACCGTCACACCCCCACATCGCAAAGAGGGTGATAGCTGATCAAATCAAAACACATGAAAAGCCAAAAATCGGACAATCGGATCTGGGTGTTTCGAAGTGTCGCGCTCCGTACCCGGACATGGCCCTGCCCCCGGCGTGGACGCCGGGGGCAGGGTGATCGGGTGGGGTCAGCCGAAGCAGTTGGGGACGGGGTTGGTCCCGGTGGCCTGGCAGTTGGTGGGGACGTTGTCGATGATCCTGACCTTGCCGTTGGTGGTGACGGTGCCCTCGTTGTGGACGCCGCCGGCCTCCTCGTCGGAGATGTTGCCGGTCACCTTGGTGTCGGTCAGGTTGACCGTGCCGTCGCTGATGTAGATGCCGCCTCCGCTTTGGCCGTTGCCGGGTGCCTGGTTGTCGTGGATCTTGCTGTTCCGGAACACGACGGGGTTGTCGTCGTCGGTGGACACGTTGGCGCCGCCGCCGCTGCCGTTGGTGACGGCGTTGCCGTAGATCTTGGTGCGGTCGAAGGCCGCGGCCCAGTGGAGACCGGAGCCGCCGCCGCCGTCGGTCGCGGTGTTGTACGCGATCGTGCTGTCGCGGACGTACAGCGAGTCGTCACTGTGGATGGCGCCGTAGTAGTAGCCGAAGTTGTACGTGAGGGCGCTCTTCTCGACCTCGGAGACGCCGGAGCTGTTGTAGAGGGCGCCTCCCGAGTTGCCGTAGTTGTAGGAGAGCAGGCTCTTCTTGACCTTGATCGTTCCGCCTTCGTTGAAGAGGGCGGCGTAGCCGTCGTCGGGGTCGTTGATGTTGCCGGTGATCTTGGAGTCGGTGATCTCCAGCTTGCCCTCTTGGTTGTAGACGGCGGCGCCGTCCTCGCTCGTGTTCTTGTTGAGGGTGCTGTGGCGGATGGTGGTGATGCCCTCGTTGTAGACGGCACCGCCGTCCGAGTTCTCGAGGTCGGTGGAGTTGCGGTCGAGGGTGACGTGGTCGAGGTCGAGACGGCCCGCCGCGGCCACCCTGATACCGCCGCCCTCGCTGCCGTCGCCGAGTTTGCCGCGGGTGATGGTGAGGTGGCTGAGCTTCAGATCGCCACCGACTCCGACCTCGAAGATCCGGAAGTCGTCCCCGTTGGCGGCGCGCTGGATGGTGGCACCGTTGCCGTGGATCGTGATCGGCTGGGTGATCTCCGGCAGACCGTTGTCGTCCTGGTTCGCGGTCAGCGTGTAGAGGCAGTCCTTCGCCAGGACCAGCTCCCCACCCCGCTTCGCATTCAGGCCGACCAGCGCCGCGACCAGGGCATTCGGATCACACTCCACGTGGGTTCCATCGCGGTCACCATGGCGGCCGCCGTACTCGTCAA
>NZ_CP146101.1:7410000-7557500 GCF_037023745.1 Streptomyces sp. SCSIO 30461 | reverse complement strand
CTCCATTTCGGTGGGGCGAAGCTGAGAACTTAAGCGCCAGTAAACGGCGGTGGTAACTATAACCATCCTAAGGTAGCGAAATTCCTTGTCGGGTAAGTTCCGACCTGCACGAATGGCGTAACGACTTCTCGACTGTCTCAACCATAGGCCCGGTGAAATTGCACTACGAGTAAAGATGCTCGTTTCGCGCAGCAGGACGGAAAGACCCCGGGACCTTTACTACAGTTTGATATTGGTGTTCGGTTCGGCTTGTGTAGGA
Source organism: Streptomyces sp. SCSIO 30461 (assembly GCF_037023745.1). Lineage (NCBI taxonomy): Bacteria > Bacillati > Actinomycetota > Actinomycetes > Kitasatosporales > Streptomycetaceae > Streptomyces > Streptomyces sp. SCSIO 30461. The sequence continues at coordinate 7,557,241 of NZ_CP146101.1, read as the reverse complement.
TAGGTGGGAGACTTTGAAGCGGCCACGCCAGTGGTTGTGGAGTCGTCGTTGAAATACCACTCTGGTCGTGCTGGATGTCTAACCTGGGTCCGTGATCCGGATCAGGGACAGTGTCTGATGGGTAGTTTAACTGGGGCGGTTGCCTCCTAAAGGGTAACGGAGGCGCCCAAAGGTTCCCTCAGCCTGGTTGGCAATCAGGTGTTGAGTGTAAGTGCACAAGGGAGCTTGACTGTGAGACCGACGGGTCGAGCAGGGACGAAAGTCGGGACTAGTGATCCGGCGGTGGCTTGTGGAAGCGCCGTCGCTCAACGGATAAAAGGTACCCCGGGGATAACAGGCTGATCTTCCCCAAGAGTCCATATCGACGGGATGGTTTGGCACCTCGATGTCGGCTCGTCGCATCCTGGGGCTGGAGTCGGTCCCAAGGGTTGGGCTGTTCGCCCATTAAAGCGGTACGCGAGCTGGGTTTAGAACGTCGTGAGACAGTTCGGTCCCTATCCGCTGTGCGCGTAGGAGTCTTGAGAAGGGCTGTCCCTAGTACGAGAGGACCGGGACGGACGAACCTCTGGTGTGCCAGTTGTCCTGCCAAGGGCATGGCTGGTTGGCTACGTTCGGGAGGGATAACCGCTGAAAGCATCTAAGCGGGAAGCCTGCTTCGAGATGAGGACTCCCACCCACTTGATGGGGTAAGGCTCCCAGTAGACGACTGGGTTGATAGGCCGGATATGGAAGCACGGTAACGTGTGGAGTTGACCGGTACTAATAGGCCGAGGGCTTGTCCTCAGTTGCTCGCGTCCACTGTGTTAGTTCTGAAGTAACGAACAGGCTGTTTGCTGGTTTGTGTTGGATATCTTCATAGTGTTTCGGTGGTCATAGCGTTAGGGAAACGCCCGGTTACATTCCGAACCCGGAAGCTAAGCCTTTCAGCGCCGATGGTACTGCAGGGGGGACCCTGTGGGAGAGTAGGACACCGCCGAACAATTCTTCAGCCTCAACCCCCGGACCATGTCCGGGGGTTGAGGCATTTCTGCGTTCAGTACCGGCTCAGTGGCATCCCTGCCATGTGCGTATGGGCGCCGTGCGCTGGCTGCTGTCGACTTCCTAGTCTGGACCCATGCGCTACGACCTGGTCATCTTCGACAACGACGGCGTGCTCGTGGACAGTGAGCCGATCGCCAACACGATCCTCGCGAAGTATCTGACGGAGCTTGGCCATCCCACCTCGTACGAGGAGTCCGTACGGGACTACATGGGCTCCGCCGTGCACCGGATCCACGACCTCGTGCGGGAGCGGACCGGGAAGCCGCTGCCCGAGGACTTCGACGACACCCTGCACGCGCGGACGTTCGCCGCCTTCGAGCAAGGACTCCAGGCCGTACCGGGAGCGGGTGCGGTGCTGGAGAAACTCGTGGCCGACCGGGTCCCGTACTGCGTGGCCTCGTCGGGGAGCCATCAGCGGATCAGGGTCGGGCACCGCAGGACAGGGCTTGACACCTGGTTCCGGGACGGGAACACCTTCAGCGCTCAGGACGTGGGCCGGGGCAAGCCGGCGCCGGATCTGTTCCTGTATGCGGCCGAGCGCATGGGGGTCGCTCCCGAGCGATGTGTGGTGGTGGAGGACAGCCCCCTAGGGGTGGCCGCGGCCCGTGCCGCGGGGATGGATGTGTACGCGTTCACCGCGATGACATCGGCCGGGAAGCTCGACGGTGCCAATGGATACTTCGGGGACATGGCTGAGCTGCCCGGATTGATCCTGTGATCCATCTACCCAGGGGTAGTTGAGCGCCTTACGCTGTGCGGCCATGACCATGGCTCAAGCGGCACTTCGGCACGGCCGGACTTCGCTGGCGCTCAGCTTCGGTGCGCAGGGTGTGACCTTCGCCCTGCTGGTGACCCGGATACCCGCGATCCAGGACCGGTACGGCATATCCGACGCGCTGCTGCCGGTCTTCCTGGCCGCCGTGCCGATCCTGGCCGGTGTGGGCAGTGTGGCCACGGAGAAGGCAGTGGCGCGCATACGCCCGAGTGCCGTGTTGCGCTGGTCCCAGCCGATCGTGCTGCTGGCCCTGCTGGGCGTGGGCGCGGGCACGGAGTTGTGGCAAGCAGCCGTGGCGCTGGGGGCGTTCGGGCTGGCCGTCGGGGCCTTGGACGCGGCGATGAACATGCTCGGGGTGCGTCTTCAGCGGGAGTACGGCCGGAGCATCATGCTCGGATTCCACGCCGTGTACAGCCTGGGCGGGATCGCCGGTGCCTCGCTGGCCTGGGCCGGTGCGCACTGGGAACTTCCGCTGGTGGCGCTGTATCTGCCGGTGGTGGCGGTGCTGTTGCCGGCGGCACTCGTCGGCAGCAACTGGTACCGGGACGCGGGTCGAGGGCCCGGGGACCCGGAAGGAGTGGGGAGCGGTGGCGGTTCGCCCGTGGCGTTCTCACTGCTGCTGCCGCTGTGCCTGGTGATGACGTTCGCGTATATCGGGGACTCGACGGTCTCCAACTGGAGTGCCAAGTACCTCCAGGACGTACTGGGCAGTTCGGAGGAGTTGGCGACCGTTCCGTACAACGCCTACATGGTGACGACCTTGCTGGGCCGGACGGTCGGGGACCTGGGCGTGCGGCGCTTCGGCGCGGTGGCCGTGGTGCGCTGTGGGACGGTGCTGGCTGCTTTGGGCTTCGCGGTGGTCGCGGTGGCGCCGGGGGCATGGACGGGACTGGCGGGGTTCACCCTGCTCGGCCTCGGGCTGTGTGTCGTCGTGCCGCAGACCTTCGCCGCCGCCGGGCGGCTGTTCCCCGGCGCCAGCGACGTGGCGATCGCACGGCTGAACATCTTCAACTACGTGGGCTTCCTGATCGGCTCGCCACTGGTCGGTGCGCTGGGAGACGCCTGGAACTATCGGGGCGCGATGCTTGTGCCGATGTGCCTGGTGCTTGTGACACTGCTGTATGCCCGCTCGTTCGCGGCGGAGCCCGACCGATACGGTGGCGTTCATGAGCGGTCGCGCACGGTTGATGTGGGACGAGGCGGTCACGAAGTATGACTTCGGCCCCGGCCACCCGATGGATCCGGTACGGCTCGCACTGACCATGGGGTTGGTGCGGGCGTACGGACTCGATCGCGCGCTCGACGTGGTGGCGGCCAAACCCGCGGGTCCGTCGACGCTGCGGTTGGTCCACCGAGAGGACTATGTGGCGGCGGTGCGGACCGCGTCCCAGGATCCGGGGGCCGCCGACGAGGCATACGGTCTGGGCACCATGGACGATCCGGCCTTCGCCGGGATGCACGAGGTGGCCGCGTTGATCGCCGGGCAGTCCGTGGGTGCCGCCGAGGCGGTGTGGCGCGGGGAAGCCGCGCACGCCGTGAACTTCGCCGGAGGGCTGCACCACGCCATGCCAGGGGCGGCGTCCGGGTTCTGTATCTACAACGACGCTTCCCTCGCCATCGCGCGGCTGCTGGAACTCGGAGCCGAGCGGGTCGCCTATGTGGATGTCGACGTGCATCACGGCGACGGGGTGCAGGCGACGTTCTGGGACGATCCGAGGGTGCTGACCATCTCGCTGCACGAGCATCCGCGGACGCTGTTCCCCGGTACGGGCTGGCCCGAGGAGACGGGTGGTGAGGGCGCGGCAGAGGGATCGGCCGTGAACCTCGCTCTTCCGGCCGGGACCGGCGACCAAGGCTGGCTGCGGGCGTTCCACGCGGTGGTACCCGAACTGCTGGCCGACTTCCGGCCGCAGGCGCTGGTGACCCAGCACGGGGCCGACACACACTTCGAGGATCCGCTGGCGCATCTGGCGGTCTCGCTGGACGCCCAGCGGCTCGTGCAGGAGGCCTGCCACAGCCTGGCTCATGAGCACGTCGAAGACGCGCGATGGCTCGCTCTCGGCGGTGGCGGATACGCGGTGGTGGATGTCGTGCCGCGGTCGTGGACGCATCTCGCGGCGATCGCGGCGCACGCCCCGGTGGATCCCGAGTCCGAGGTGCCGCAGGAGTGGCGCGACGAGGTCTACGCGCGGACCCGGCAGTTGGGGCCCGGGCGTATGACGGACGGACTGACTCCCGTGTGGCGGGAGTGGGAGAGCGGGTACGACCCGGCGGACCGACTCGACCAGGCCGTAATGGCGACCAGGCGGTCCGCGTTCCCGCTGCGGGGCCTGCTGGCATAGGGGCCGTTCCGGAGGCTCTGGCCGTGAGTCCGGCCACACCGCGGGGGTTCGGACGCGGCTGCGCACCGTGAACCGTGGTGGGGGCGAACAAGGGGCGGTGCGTTACGCCGACTGTGCGGATTTGCCCGGGATTCACGGCGCGGGTGCTGTGCCTGCGGGAGCATCGGGGGGTGTTGAGCAGGGGAGCGCTTCGAGCGCATCTGTTGGCGGCGCGGCTCGCGGGTCCGGTGGCCACCTCCAGGGAGGAGAGTCTGCGCAGCTACCGGCTGTTCGCGGCCAGGGACCCCCGGGTCACGCTCGGACTCGATCCCGAATGGGTATGGAGTGAACGGGATCTGATCGCGTTGATGGCCGACAAGTGCGGTGTCTCGGACGATCCCGCCGAGGTCTCCGGTCCCGATGTGATCAATCCCGAGCGGACGCTGAACGGTCTCGATGCCTTCGCCGCGCGAGTGGCCGAGGCCGCCCGGCAGCGGACGCCGGTGCTGTTCGGGACCGGGCATCCGCACCGTCTCCTGGGGTTCTACGCCGAGCTGGCAGACGCTCTGTCGGCGGCGGGCTGTGACGTCCTCACACCAGCGCAGGGGCGATGTGTCGACATAACGACCCGGTTCGGGGTACGCACGTACAACCTCGACTACGTACGGGGAGTTGCCCTGGTGCGAGAACCGCACGCGCGGGACGCCGGTCGGCGGCTCGGTGCGCACACCCACTCACCGCTCCCGATTCGGGCCGCTCTGGAGTGTCTGGCGGAGGCCGGAGGGCCGCTTCCGGGGCTGGTCGTGGGGGACCACGGCTGGGTCTGCGGCGCAGGTCAGCTCGGGTTCGACGCCATCGGGCTGGCGGACACCGACGATCCGGCGCTGTTCGTCGGGGAGGCCGAGGGGCGGATCGCGGTCGTCGTTCCGCTTGATGACGCTGTGCGGTCCGATTACTACCGGCCGCTTACTCGCTATGTACTCAATCGAGCGTGTCTGTCACAGTAAACGGCTGAAGGCTGCTCCTCTTCCCCACTCGCACCACCCGCCCCTAGTCTGGTGAGTGAGCGCACCGCGACGAAGAGTCACCGGAGGGGAAGCCGGTGGGCGTCGTGCGCGGAAGGTACAGGTGGGTCATGTCTGCTGGCGAAAGGCCTCTCAACGAGGTCAAGTTTCTGACCGTGGCGGAAGTCGCCTCGGTGATGCGGGTGTCGAAGATGACGGTGTACCGGCTGGTGCACAGCGGTCATCTGCCGGCCATCAGGGTGGGGAGGTCTTTCCGGGTGCCGGAGCAGGCGGTTCACGAGTATCTCCGCGAGTCCTTTGTGGGGGTCGAATCCGCCTGAGACATCCCCTCGGTTACAAGCGCGTCGCTCAGGCGGGTAGGCTAGGCCGACGTAGGTCGTGTGGGCCCAGACGCCCCGCACCGAGTGAGAAGAAGTGAGCGAGGGTAGTCGTGGGCTCTGTTATCAAGAAGCGGCGCAAGCGGATGGCTAAGAAGAAGCACCGCAAGCTGCTCAAGCGCACGCGCGTGCAGCGTCGCAACAAGAAGTAAGCGACAGCTGCAGGTGTATTCGCGGCCCTTCCACCGACCCGGTGGGAGGGCCGCGGTGCGTTTGTGGCTCGTGTCGCACTCCACGGCCCGCGTATACGTTCGCGTTGCGCTCGCACCGGCGTCGGTGTCGCTCGGGCCGGTGTGCGACACCCACGTCCTCGCGTGTTCGCGTTGCCGCGCCGTACGGCGTTGGGGGCAATGAGCCGTGAAGACCGGCTCGCGGTCATCACAGCGCAACATCAACCCGCTACGGTGACGCGTAGGGGGAGAAGCGAACGGAAGGCGCTGATCTTGGGCAAGGTCGTGCTCGTCACCGGTGTGGCCCGGCAGCTCGGGGGCCGGTTCGTGCGACGTATCCAGCGGGACCCCGAAGTGGACCGAGTGGTCGGCGTGGACGCGGTGCGGCCCGAGCATCCGCTCGGCGGCGCCGACTTCGTCCGTGCGGACATCCGCCAGCCCGCCATAGCGCGCGTGCTCGCCGAGCACGGGGTCGACACGGTCGTGCACATGGACGTCACGGGTACCCCCCTGGGCTCGGGCGGCAGAGCCGTGGTCAAGGAGACCAACGTCATCGGCACCATGCAGCTGCTCGGTGCCTGCCAGAAGTCCCCGACCGTCAAGCGCCTGGTCGTGAAGTCGAGCACCAGCGTGTACGGCTCCGCTCCCCGCGATCCGGCCGTGTTCACCGAGACCACCCCGGCCAAGTCACTGCCGAGCGGCGGCTTCGCCAAGGACGCTGTGGAGGTAGAGGGGTACGTCCGGGGCTTCGCACGCCGCAGGCCTGATGTGGCGGTGTGCGTGCTGCGCTTCGCCAACATCCTCGGGCCCCGGGCCGACTCCCCGCTCTCCGACTATTTCTCGCTGCCGGTGCTGCCGACGGTGTTCGGCTACGATCCGCGCCTCCAGTTCGTCCACGAGGACGATGTCATCGAGGTGCTGGGGCTCGCGTCCCATGAGCCCCGGCGCGGCACGCTCAACAGCGGGACGTTCAACATCGCGGGCGACGGGGTGCTGCTGCTGTCGCAGTGCTCGCGGCGGCTCGGGCGTCCCACGGTGCCGGTTCTGCTGCCCGCCGTCACCTGGGTCGGTTCGGCGCTGCGTACCGTCGGCGTCACCGATTTCTCGCCTGAGCAGATCCGACTGCTCACCCACGGCCGGGTGGTGAGCACGGTCCAGATGCGCGAGACGCTCGGCTTCACGCCCGCCTATACGACGGCAGAGGCCTTCGCCGACTTCGCCCGCAGCCGGGGACCCGGGCTGCTGCCGCCCGAGAGCGTGGCGAGGGCCGTGGACGGGCTTGGCGTGCTGCCGGCGCTGATGGGTCGAACGACGACGGGCTCGGCCTAGGCACCTCGGGCTCAGCCTGTCCCTCGCGGGACCGCAGCCGCGTCGTACCAGCGGCGCCGGACAGCGCGAAGACAACCGGTAGCGCCAGATATAAGGAGCGCAGTCAACGATGGCGGACGCCAAGGTCATTCCGTTCGACGACGACCGGTCACGCACGGGCGCGTCGCAGCGCCCGGTGCGGCGGCGCCCCGGGGCAAGCCTGCGAAGGCCCCCCGCCGAGGCGGTGGCGATGCGCGAGGTGCCCTCCGGCGCGGTGCCGGGGCAATCGGAAGGTGCCGAGGGTACTGAGGGGGCCGAGGCGGCGTTCGCGGGCACGGCTGACCGCGCGGGCTCCGTGAACGGTGTGCGCGCCGTGGGCGCCACGGGGGGCGGCGGTACGACGACCACGGCGGCGGCTGGACCAGATACCGAAGGCCGCGGCAGCTGGGACCGCCGTATCGCCGGCGGACTGGCGTTTCTGCGCCGCCGGCTCACCGGCGAGTACGAGGTCGACGAGTTCGGTTACGACAAGGAGCTCACCGACCAGGTGCTGATGTCGCTCGTCCGCCCGCTGTACGAGAAGTACTTCCGGGTCGAGGTGAAGGGCATCGAGAACATCCCGTCGGACGGCGGGGCGCTCGTGGTGGCCAACCACTCCGGGACGCTCCCGCTCGACGGGCTGATGATGCAGGTCGCGGTGCACGACAACCACCCTGCGGGCCGGCACCTGAGGCTGCTGGCCGCTGATCTGGTCTTCATGCTGCCGGTGATAAACGAACTGGCGCGCAAGGCCGGGCACACGCTGGCGTGTACGGAGGACGCGGAGCGGCTGCTGAGGCAGGGCGAGGTCGTCGGGGTGATGCCCGAGGGCTTCAAGGGCATCGGGAAGCCTTTCAGCGAGCGCTACAAGCTTCAGCGCTTCGGGCGGGGCGGCTTCGTCTCGACGGCGCTGCGGGCGGGCGTGCCGATCGTGCCCTGCTCGATCGTCGGGGCTGAGGAGATCTATCCGATGATCGGCAACGCGAAGACACTGGCGCGGCTGCTGGGCTTTCCGTACTTCCCGCTGACGCCCACCTTCCCCTGGCTGGGGCCGCTGGGTGCGGTGCCGCTGCCGACGAAGTGGACCATCCAGTTCGGGGAGCCGATCGAGACCGACGGCTATCCGCCGGAAGCGGCGGAGGACCCGATGCTGATGTTCAACCTGACCGACCAGGTGCGGGAGCAGATCCAGCACACGCTGTACAAACTGCTGGTGCAGCGGCGCTCTGTCTTCTTCTGAGGTCTTCTTCCGGCACCGGGCGAAGACCGGGCGAAGACCTCAGAAGAGCTCAGAGGAAGACACACGAGTGGGGGGAGAGGCCCACAGCCTTTCCCCCCACTCGCTGCTGGTCTCACTCGCGGTCGACCGCTGCTAGCCGTCGTCGTCCTCGACGTCGAGCCCGAGATCCGGCAGCAGCCCGGGCAGCAGCGGTGGGATGGTGACATCCGGCATGGGCGGCGTCGGATTGGCGTCGGATGAGAATGGCGGGGTGACCATGTCGTCCGACGGGTCGAGCAGATCGCCAGTGCCGCCGTCGAGCAGCCCTTCGTCTTCCGGTGAGTAGCCGGAATCCGACGGGGTGGGCTGCGTGTCGTCCTGTGCCTGTCCCTGGCCCATGGTGGGCGAGGAAGGCGAGGACTGGCCCGCACCGGACGAACCGGTGGAGCTGCCGGAGCTTTCCGGACTGGCTCCGCCGCGCTGAGGTCCGGTGCTTGCCTGACCAGGTGTGGCGGGCAGCAGCGAACGGAGCGGGCCGACCTCTTGGTCTATGGCGTCGAAGACCGAGTTCACCTCGTTTCCGACGTCGTTGAGCTGGACCGGGAGACGTTCGCGCAGCCCGTTCCACACCTCGCGGTGGGAGTGGGAGAACGAGGACAGAGCCGCGATCGGGGCGAGCGAGCCGTCCCGCTCGTATGCCTGGTGAAGCAGGCGGTGGCCCTCGGAGACATCGTGGCGCATGCCTGTCAGCGCGCGCCTGACCTCGCCGAGCGACTCATGGTCCAGCTGCCCGGACCGGCCGCGCTCCATCAGCCGACGGGCCTCGCTGAGCCGGGTGGACGCCTGGTCGAGGTAGATACCGCCGCGGTCGGCGTCGTCGTCCGCCATCCCCAGCTTGAAGTCCTCCATGCCCCGCTTCAGCCCGTAGAGGGAGTCCCCCGGGAGGGCATCGGAGCTGGCGGCTGCCACTCCGCCGAAGGCGCCGGCGGCGACTCCGACGGTGAGGCCGCCCGCCGCGAGGCCCTTGGCCCAGCGGGAGCGCGGCTTCAGCTTCCGGAGCTGCGATGCCCGGTGGGCGCCGTGGCCGGAGCCTCGCTGCCCCGGTACGGCTGGGCTTGCGGGCGCACCTCCTTCAAGCGCCGTGCCCTCCAGGAGCATGGCTTCCATGGCGGCGACGAGCTGGGCTCGCTGCACCACCTTGACCTCGGGATCCAACTCGGGCTTCGGCAGCTCGCCGAGGCCGTTCGCCAGGGCCAACAGCCGTGTCCGCTCGGCCGGTTCTGCCGAAGTGTCAGGCTGTTCGGCCGCCGCGCCCAGGAGTGTCTGATCCTCCAGGGCCTGGGCGAAGGCGTTCGCCCGCCGGTGTGCCGAAACGTTCGCGATCACTGGCGGCACCTCCTCTCATCATGACGGTCGACTCCTCGGGGGGTCCGGAAGGTTGCACACCTTGAGCGCATCCACACGAAAGAGTGAGTGGCCGCGGGCGTGACGTGACCGCAGGGAGTCTGCATTCCGCACAACGAGCGGCTCGGCAGTTGGGTTACGCGCGAAGGATGATCGGACCAGTGCGTCATCAGCCGCTCACGGGTGGTGAGTTGAAGGGACGGGACGGCGTGGGGGGCTGGTGCGTGGGGGCGGTACACGAAATGGGCGCGAGGCGGGGATGCAGGGTGCGGTGGGGGCGATCTCCATGACCGGGAGATCAGCGGGCATCGTCGGGGAGCAGCCGGGCCAGGGTGCGGACGGCCCGGTACTGAAGTGTTTTGATCGCACCTTCGTTCTTGCCCATCACCCGCGCGGTCTCGGCAACCGAGAGGCCTTGGAGGAAGCGCAGGGTGACGCACTCCTGCTGCTGGGGGTTGAGCTTGCGTACCGCTTCGAGCAGTGCGGCGTTGGAGAGGGACTCCAGCACCGAGTCCTCGGGGCTGCGCTCGACCTCGTTGGCGTCGAGCATCTCCCCGGTGGTCACTTCCAGTCGGAATCGGCTCGACTTGAAGTGGTCGGCGACCAGGTTGCGAGCGATGGTGACCAGCCAGGCGCCGAAGTCCCGGCCCTGCCAGGTGAAGGTGGAGATGCGCCGGAGCGCGCGCAGGAAGGTCTCGCTGGTGAGATCCTCCGCCGTCGCCTTGCCGCCGACTCGGTAGTAGATGTAGCGGTAGACGGTGTCGCTGTACTGGTCGTAGAGCCGGCCGAAGGCCTCCGCCTCACCTGCCTGGGCCCGCTCGACCAGGTCCATCATGCGCGCGCTGTCGCTGTCCGCGCTGGGGCGGCGGGTGGTGGCCGAACTGCCGCGACCGCCCCTGCGGGCGAGCTCCCGTCCGTCGCCGGAGCCGCGCCCGTCGACGACGCCGCTGCGTGCCGGCCCCTTCTCGATGCCACCCGTGAGGGCGTAGCAGGGGCCGACAGGGCCGAAGGCGGCTGGGCTCGGCGTGGCGAAGGCGGGGACGGCGTACGCGGTGGGGACGAAGCCGCGCAAGTGGTCGGCGACCGTTGCGCGCAGCGTAGCCAGGCCCGAGGCGTCAACCCCGACGTGTGGGTACACGGGACTCCCAGAGGCAGAGCTTCCATCACGTGCAGTGCGGGACCGTTCACTCGTCATGGCGACGTGCGGGGTCCTTAATGCGTCTGAGGAGAATAACGCTTCGTACAGGCAGCGCTACACCCAGTTGCTCAAATCATCGATTCCGTCGCTTCTGTTACGACAAAGCGACGGATGTAGCGGCAATTTGTGATCGATTGCCGATCGAAATGCTTCGAGATCTGCTTTTGTACGTCACGCGTTGTGTTCATGTGCCCGCAACGACGCTGGCCACGGGCGTGCGGGGGGTGTACGGCGGAATGCGGCGTGACGTGTGCTCCGGGGTGGTCGCGGTCGGCGTGGTGTCCGCGGGGAACGGGGTGAACGCACCCGGACGAATGAACCAGCGGGGAATTCGTGCGAATGTGCCCACCGTCCAAGCGGTTGCGGGCACGAGTGGGCAGTGGGTGGCTTAGCTCGGCGTAAATTCGTTCGGAATTGTTCGGGCGCGTGTGCGTGCGGGCGCAGGTGATGGGTGCGGGACGGGTGTGAGGGCGCGGGCCGGGGGTGGCGCGGCTCCGGGCGCGGGTGGCCGCCCCGCGCGTCAGCGGCGCCGTCGGTGCAGCGCGACCGCCGCCGCCGTACCGCCCGCCAGGGCGCCCACACCGGCGGCGGCCGGGATGCCGACCTTCGCCGCCTTGCGGCCCGTGCGGTAGTCCCGCAGCCGCCAGTCGCGCTCCCGCGCGTACTTGCGCAGCTTGGTGTCAGGGTTGATCGCGTACGGGTGGCCGACCAGCGAGAGCATCGGGATGTCGTTGTGCGAGTCGCTGTACGCCGCGCAGCGCCCGAGGTCCAGGCCTTCGGCCGCGGCCAGCGCGCGCACCGCCTCGGCCTTCGCGGGGCCGTGCAGCGGCTCACCCACCAGCTTCCCGGTGTAGACGCCGTCGACGGACTCGGCGACCGTGCCGAGCGCGCCGGTCAGTCCGAGCCGTCTGGCGATGATCGTCGCGGTCTCCACGGGCGCCGCGGTGACCAGCCACACCTTCTGGCCGGCGTCGAGGTGCGCCTGGGCGAGCGCACGCGTGCCGGGCCAGATGCGGTCCGCCATGTACTCGTCGTAGATCTCCTCGCCGATCGACATCAGCTCCGAGACCCGGTGCCCTTTGACGATGGACAGCGCCGACTCGCGCACGTCCTGCATGTGCTCGGGGTCCTCGACTCCGGCGACCCGGAACCACGCCTGCTGCCAGGCGAACCTCGCCAGCTCGCGGCGCTGGAAGAACTTCCGCTTGTACAGCCCCCGGCCGAAGTGGAAGATCGCGGCGCCCTGCATGACGGTGTTGTCCAGGTCGAAGAAGGCGGCGGCCAGGGAGTCTCCGACGACCGGGAAGTCCGGCTCCCGCCGCTGTGACTCCTCACCCTCGCCGACCGCCGTCTCGGCATCGGCTGCGAGCTGCTGCGAGGTCTTGCGGGCAGCCTCGGCGGCGGCCTCGCCTGCCAGCACGCTCCGTGCGGTGGCGGAGCGCCTGCGGGGGGTGAGCCATCCCAGTCCGGCCATGGCGTGAGCATAGCCAGTCCGTCCGCCACTTCCCGACTCGCGGGGATGCGAAGGCGTGAACTCTGCGTGGCCGGGTCGTTAAGCGCGATCACCGGCGTCAGCGGTGTCGGCGGCGCTTCGTATGTGTGGCCGAAAGCACGTTCACCAACTAGTCGGTGCGACCGCGAGTAGAGGGCCGGGGCGGAGAATGGGGGCATGAGTCCTCTGCTGCGGCGCGCGAGACAAGCGAAGAAGAACCCCGCCGAACGGGTCGTGACCCTGATCGGAAAGCCCGGGTGCCATCTCTGCGACGACGCCAGGGCGGTGGTCGAGCGGGTCTGCGCGGAGACGGGGGCCGCGTGGGAGGAGAAGGACATCACGCGTGACGCGGAGCTGCACCGGGCGTACTGGGAGCAGATCCCGGTCGTACTCGTGGACGGTGAGCAGCACACCTTCTGGCGGGTGGACCCGGACCGGCTCCGCCGTGAGCTGGGGGCGTGACCCGAAAGGGGGTTACCATCGTGGGCGTTTTGCCGGTGTCTCGTGGGCGTGGGTGCAAGGAGTGTGGAGCGCGATGCCCCCATCGGGAATTCCACGGCCGGGAGCGGCGAGTGGTTCCGGAATCCCGCTTTCAGTCCGCGTGACCCCGGTCACTTTGGTCGGACAAAGCGGACACCATCTTTGTGCACGCGTTCACAAAGACATAGCCTGCATTCGACGGGGCGGTCCTGGGACGTACGGCCGCCTACAGCCTCGCTCATCCCGCAGGAGCACCGTGGCAACTGGCCGAACTCACCGACCGGCGACTCGTAGCCGAGGAATTCCCGAGGCCACCGTCGCCCGGCTTCCGCTGTACCTGCGCGCGCTGACCGCGCTGTCGGAGCGCTCCGTGCCCACGGTCTCATCGGAGGAACTGGCCGCGGCCGCCGGGGTGAACTCCGCGAAGCTGCGGAAGGACTTCTCCTACCTCGGCTCGTACGGGACCCGCGGTGTCGGCTACGACGTCGAGTACCTCGTCTACCAGATCTCCCGCGAGCTCGGCCTGACTCAGGACTGGCCGGTCGTGATCGTCGGGATCGGCAACCTCGGCGCCGCCCTCGCCAACTACGGCGGCTTCGCCTCCAGGGGCTTCCGGGTGGCCGCGCTGATCGACGCGGATCCGGCGATGGCCGGGAAGCCTGTCGCCGGGATCCCGGTCCAGCACACGGACGAGCTGGAGAAGATCATCTCGGAGAACGGCGTCTCCATCGGGGTCATCGCGACGCCCGCGGGGGCCGCCCAGCAGGTGTGCGACCGGTTGGTCGCCGCGGGTGTCACCTCCATCCTCAATTTCGCGCCCACCGTGCTCTCGGTGCCGGACGGGGTCGACGTACGCAAGGTCGATCTGTCGATCGAACTCCAGATCCTCGCGTTCCACGAGCAGCGCAAGGCCGGCGAGGACACGGACGGCGAGGCGCCCGCCGCCGTACCGCCGGTGGCCGCGCCCGCCGGGGGTCATGCGAACCCCGGGAACCCCGAGGACGCCGCAGGTGCCGGGGCCGCGGCGGGCGCCGGGCCGAGCACCGATGCCGGAACCGGCTCGGGCACGGCAACCACCACCGGATCCGGCCGGAAAGGACCCGACGGGGATGTTCCCGCCGTGATGCCGGCATGAGTCTCCTGGTCGTCGGACTCAGTCACCGCAGCGCCCCGGTCAGCGTGCTGGAGCGTGCCTCACTGTCCCCGGACACGCAGGTCAAGCTGCTCCACGACACCCTCGCCGCGGAGCCCGCCGTCGAGGCGTCCGTGCTCGCCACCTGCAACCGCATCGAGCTGTACGCCGATGTCGACAAGTTCCACGCAGGGGTCGCCGAGCTGTCCACGCTGCTCGCCCGGCACAGCGGCGTCGGCCTGGAAGAGCTGACCCCTTATCTGTACGTGCACTACGAGGACCGCGCCGTCCACCACCTCTTCTCGGTGGCCTGCGGACTCGACTCCATGGTCATCGGTGAGGGCCAGATCCTCGGCCAGATCAAGGACGCCCTCGCACTCGGCCAGGACCTGCACACAGCGGGCCGACTGCTGAACGACCTCTTCCAGCAGTCGCTGCGGGTCGGCAAGCGGGCCCACAGCGAGACCGGGATCGACCGGGCCGGGCAGTCCCTCGTCACCTTCGGGCTCGAACAGCTCGCCCAGGGTGCCGATGTGCACGCCTGGGCGCGGGGCAAGCGCGCCCTGGTCATCGGTGCGGGGTCGATGTCCTCGCTGGCCGCCGCCACTCTCGCACGCGCCGGAGTGGCCGAGGTGGTCGTCGCCAACCGGACCCGTGAGCGTGCCGAGCGGCTGGTCCGGATCCTGACCGAGCCGGGCGGTACGGGCGTGCGCGCCGGCACCGCCGACATGGCGGCGGCCGGTGACGAGCTGACACGTGCCGACATCGTGGTCTCCTGCACCGGTGCGACCGGCCTGGTGCTGGGTGTGGAAGCGGTCGAGGCCGCGCTGAAGAACCGCGAGGCACACGGCGACGGGGCACCGCTCGCGCTGCTCGACCTCGCCATGCCCCGTGACATCGACGCTGCCGTACACCGCATCGGCGGGGTCCGGCTGGTGGACATCGAGTCGCTCGCCGAAGCCTCGGCGGACGCTCCGATGGCCGCCGATGTGGACCAGGTGCGGACCATCGTCGCCGACGAGGTGGCCGCGTTCGGCGCGGCCCAGCGCGCCGCGCACATCACCCCGACCGTGGTCGCGCTGCGTGCCATGGCCGCCGACGTGGTCGCCGGTGAGGTCGCCCGCCTCGATGGCAGGCTCCCCGACCTGGACGAGCGGCAGCGTGCCGAGGTCGCCCAGACCGTGCGCCGCGTGGTCGACAAACTGCTGCACGCACCCACCGTACGGATCAAGCAGCTCGCGGCCGAGCCCGGCGGCGCCGGGTACGCGGACGCGCTGCGCACACTCTTCGACCTCGACCCGGAGACGGTCGCCGCCGTCAGCCGGGCCGACCTGAACGACGCCGACGTCAAGAACCGAGGGCGAGTATGACCGAGAAGGCCGAGAGGGCCGGCAAGGCTCTGAGGCTGGGGACCAGGCGCAGCAAGCTCGCCATGGCTCAGTCCGGGCATGTGGCGGAGGCGGTGACCCGGCTGACCGGCCGACCCGTCGAGCTCGTCGAGATCACCACGTACGGCGACACGTCCCGTGAGCACCTCGCGCAGATCGGTGGCACCGGCGTGTTCGTCACCGCGCTGCGGGACGCGCTGCTCGCCGGCGAGGTGGACTTCGCGGTGCACTCGCTGAAGGACCTGCCGACCGCGCAGCCCGACGAGCTGACGCTGGCGGCGATCCCGCTCCGCGAGGACCCGCGGGATGTGCTGATCGCACGCGACGGGCTGACCTTCGACCGGCTGCCGAACGGCGCCAGGATCGGCACCGGCTCGCCGCGGCGGACGGCCCAGCTGCACGCTCACGCACGGGCGCTCGGGCTGGAGATCGAGACCGTGCCGATCCGGGGGAACATCGACACCCGCATCGGATACGTGCGGAACGGGGAGCTGGACGCCGTGGTGCTTGCCGCGGCCGGGCTGAACCGTATCGGCAGGATCAGCGAGGTGACCGACTTCCTGTCGGTCGACGCCGTGCTGCCCGCCCCCGGCCAGGGCGCTCTGGCGGTCGAATGCCTTTCGGGCAACACCGACCTGGCCGCCGCGCTGGGCGGACTCGACGACCCGGACACCCGGGTCGCCGTGACCGCCGAGCGTTCCCTGCTCGCCGCCCTGGAGGCCGGTTGCAGCGCACCTGTGGGTGCACTCGCCGACCTGTCGGCCGACGCACAGGATGTTCATGAACTGCGCCTGCGCGGAGTCGTCGGTACCACCGACGGCTCGACGCTGGTGCAGCTGTCCACCACCGGTCCCGTACCCATGTCGCATGACGCAGCCGTGGCCATCGGCCGCGAACTCGCGGACGAGATGCTTGCCAAGGGTGCGGCCGGTCTTATGGGGGAGCGAGCACTTTGAGCCCCACCACTACTGCCACATCCGCCTTTTCGGCGTTCTCCGCACGGGGCCATGTCACCTTCCTCGGCGCCGGTCCCGGCGATCCGGGGCTGCTGACGCTGCGCGCCGTCGAGGCGCTGGCGGGCGCGGACGTACTGATCGCCGAGCCCGATGTCCTGGAGGTCGTTCGCGGCCATGCGCGGGCAGGCGTGAGCACGCCGGAGCTGACGGTTCTTGACGAGGCGTCAACAACCGCTGATGTCCCTGTGTTGAGGGATGCGGCCAATCTTGTCATGGAGGCCGCACGGGGCGGCAAGCGGGTCGTGCGTGCGGTGGGCGGTGACCCCGGGCTCGACGGAAACGCAGGCCAGGAGATGCTCGCCTGCGCAGCCGCGGGCATCCCGTTCGAGGTCGTCCCCGGTGTCGCCACCGCCGTGGGTGTGCCCGCCTATGCGGGTGTGCCACTGCGCGACGGCCAGGGCACCGATGTGCGCTTCATCGACGCGCGAACGGCCGACGAGCGCTGCTGGACCGAGGTCGGCGCCTCGGACGGCACCGTCGTGGTGTCCACCTCGCTGGACGCGGTGGCCGCCGCGGCAGGCGAGCTGGTCGCGGCCGGGCGCAAGCCCGACACCCCGCTGACGGTGACCGTGGCCGGTACGACCACGCGGCAGCGGACGTGGACGGCGACGCTCGGGACCATCGCCCAGGTGTTCAAGCAGGGGAAGGTGCTCCCGTCGCCCGAGGGGCACCGGCCGGTCATAGCCGTGGTCGGCGAGCGCAGTGCCCCGGCCCGGCGTGAGCAGCTCGCGTGGTTCGAGTCCAAGCCGCTGTTCGGCTGGCGGGTGCTCGTACCGCGGACCAAGGAGCAGGCGGCCTCGCTTTCCGACCAGCTGCGCTCATACGGCGCTGTGCCGCACGAGGTGCCGACGATCGCCGTCGAGCCGCCGCGCACGCCCCAGCAGATGGAGCGAGCGGTCAAGGGCCTGGTGACCGGTCGCTATGAGTGGATCGCCTTCACCAGCGTCAACGCGGTCAAGGCGGTGCGCGAGAAGTTCGAGGAGTACGGGCTCGACGCCCGCGCCTTCGCGGGGATCAAGGTCGCCGCGGTGGGCGAGCAGACCGCGCACGCGCTGATCGACTTCGGCGTCAAGCCGGACCTGGTGCCCAGCGGTGAGCAGTCGGCGGCCGGACTGCTGGAGGACTGGCCGCCGTACGACCCGGTCTTCGACCCGATCGACCGGGTGTTCCTGCCGCGGGCCGACATCGCCACGGAGACCCTGGTCGCCGGTCTGATCGAGCTCGGGTGGGAGGTCGACGACGTCACGGCCTACCGCACGGTGCGGGCTTCGCCGCCACCGGCGGACACCCGTGAGGCGATCAAGGGCGGCGGTTTCGACGCCGTGCTCTTCACGTCGTCGTCGACGGTGCGCAACCTGGTGGGCATCGCCGGGAAGCCGCACAACGTCACCGTGATCGCCTGTATCGGCCCCGCAACCGCCAAGACCGCGGAGGAGCACGGGCTGCGGGTGGACGTGCTGTCGCCCGAGCCTTCGGTGCACAAGCTGGCTGAGGCGCTGGCGCAGTTCGGCGCACAGCGCCGGGAGGCCGCTCTCGAGGCGGGCGACCCGGTGACCCGGCCGAGCGAGCGGCGGCCGGGTGCGCGGCGGCGGCGTACGACGTGAGCTGAGTGGCGTGTGAGGGGCCACGGGCATGCCCCCGTGGCCTCTTCGTCATATACGGCGCCGTGTGGGTCCTTGTGCACGTCCGCGCATGTGTCCGTGCGTATGGGCACTCGTGCGCGTCGTCGTCCGTGGCGTCGTGAAGGCGGTGGGGCCGCGGGTGCACCGGCGCACTGTCGGTAAGTGCGCGCACAGGACGGGCGTAACGTGGGCCGTATGACTGTGTACGGATCCTTTCCCGGCGCGCGGCCGCGACGGCTGCGTACCAGCCCCGCGATGCGCCGCATGGTCGCCGAGACCCGGCTCCATCCGGCGGACCTCATCCTTCCCGCGTTCGTCCGGGAGGGGGTGAGCGCGCCGGTGCCCATCGCTGCGATGCCCGGAGTGGTCCAGCACTCGCTGGACACGCTGCGTAAGGCCGCCGTCGAGGCTCGGGAAGCCGGTGTCTCCGGGATCATGCTGTTCGGTGTGCCTGAGGACGCCAAGAAGGACGCGGCGGGGACCGCGGGCACCGACCCGGACGGCATCCTCCAGACCGCCATCCGAGCCGTGAAGGACGAGGTCGGCGACGAGCTCGTGATCATGTCGGACCTGTGTCTGGACGAGTACACCGACCACGGCCACTGCGGTGTGCTGGACGCCGATGGCCGGGTGGACAACGACGCCACACTGGAGCGGTATGCCGAGATGGCGCAGGTCCAGGCGGATGCAGGCGTCCACGTGGTGGGCCCCAGCGGGATGATGGACGGTCAGGTCGGTGTAGTCCGGGATGCCCTGGACACCATCGGCAAGGAGGACGTCTCGATCCTCGCCTACACCGTCAAGTACTCCTCGGCCTTCTACGGGCCGTTCCGCGAGGCCGTCGGGTCCTCCCTGACGGGCGACCGCAAGACCTACCAGCAGGACCCGGCGAATCTGCGCGAGTCCCTGCGCGAGCTGGCCCTCGACCTTGAGGAGGGCGCCGACATGGTGATGGTCAAGCCCGCGGGGCCGTATCTGGATGTGCTGGCACGGGTGGCGGACGCGGTGGACGTGCCGGTGGCCGCGTACCAGATCTCCGGTGAGTACGCCATGGTCGAGGCGGCGGCCGAGAAGGGCTGGATCGACCGCGACAAGGCGATCCTGGAGGCCCTGACGGGGATCAGGCGGGCGGGTGCGCAGATGATCCTGACGTACTGGGCGACGGAGGTCGCACAGAAGCTCGACCGCGACTGACATCTCTCGACCGTGTCCGGCGTCGGGCATCTGATGCCCGACGCCCGACGTTTGAGGGCGCTCGGCTGGACCAGGGGCGACGAGAAGGACACGGTGATCATCAAGGCAGGGGCGGCAAACCCTTCAGCACCCCGTGCGATCGGGGCGCGCAAGGTGTACGACTACTGGCCCGACAAGAAGGAGTGGGTCGCCCAGTGACGTGGTGATCATCGGCCGGACGGCGCACTCTGGGAACTGGTGGTGAGTGATACCGCTGGAGGTGATCTCTCATGGAGACGCTCACCGGATGGCATGTCGAGATGGAATTCCGTGAGGACGGCGACAAGACGAAGGCCGCCGCGATGCTCCGCCTCGCCGACGGTACGGAGGTGCGGGGCCATGGCAACGCCAACCGTCACCCCTCCGACCCGGGACAGCTCAGAGTCGGCGAGGAGATCGCGGGCGGCCGGGCGCTGAAGGACATCGCGAGCCAGTTGCTGGACAAGGCGCATGACGAGATAGAGGAGGCCACGGGTCGCTCCGCGCACCCCCTGAGGTGAGGTGACCGATCGGCGACCGGACAGGTGCCGGACACAGGGCGGCCCCCGGCGATACTCGATTGCCGGGGGCCGCCCTGTGTCGTGTGTCCGACCGGCGCCGCCGCGTCAGAGGCGCTCGGGGGTCCGGATGCCCAGCAGCGCCATGCCCTGGTGCAGCGTGCGGGCGGTCAGGTCGATCAGGAACAACCGGTTCTCGAAGACCTCCACCGTGTTGTCCGCGCTGATGACCTGGCACTGGTCGTAGAAGGTCGTCAGGTGGGTGGCCAGCTGGTAGAGGTACGCGGCCAGTTTGTGCGGTTCGTACGAGGTGGCCACCTCGGCGAGCACTTCGCCGAACTGGTCCAGGTGCAGCCCGAGTGCGCGCTCGGCCGGGGCGAGCTCCAGCTCCGGGTGCGCGGCGGGCTTCGCGTCGCCCGCCTTGCGCAGGATCGACCGGATTCGGGCGTACGCGTACTGGAGGTAGACGGATGTGTCGCCGTTGAGCGACACCATCTGATCCAGGTCGAACTTGTAGTCCCGCACCGCCGAGGTCGACAGGTCGGCGTACTTCACCGCGCCGATGCCGACCTGCGCGCCGTTCTCCACGATCTCCCGCTCGCTCAGGCCGACCTTGCCGGCCTTCTCGCGCACCACGGAGGTGGCCCGGTCGATCGCCTCGTCCAGCAGGTCGACCAGCCGCACCGTCTCGCCCTCGCGGGTCTTGAACGGCTTGCCGTCCTTGCCGAGGACCGTGCCGAAGGCCAGCTGGACGGCCTTGACCTCGTCGTTCAGCCAGCCGGCCCTGCGGGCGGTCTCGAAGACCATCTTGAAGTGCAGCGACTGCCGGGCGTCCACCACGTACAGCAGGGAGTCGGCGCCGAGGTTCTGCACCCGGTCGCGGATCGCGGACAGGTCCGTGGCCGCGTAGCCGTAACCGCCGTTCGACTTCTGGACGATCAGCGGCACCGGATTGCCGTCCGGTCCTTTCACATCGTCGAAGAACACGCACAGCGCGCCTTCGGAGCGCACGGCGACCCCCGACTCCTCGAGGATCCGGCAGGTCTCGGCCAGCATGTCGTTGTAGCCGGACTCGCCGACGACATCGGGGTCGCGGATGTCCATGTCGAGCTTGTCGAAGACCGAGTAGAAGTAGATCTTCGACTCGTCCACGAACTTCTGCCAGAGGGCGAGTGTCTGCCGGTCGCCGGACTGGAGCTCCACCACCCGGCGCCTGGCCCGCTCCTTGAACTCCTCGTCGGAGTCGAACAGAGCCCGCGACGCCTTGTAGAGGCGGTTGAGGTTGGACATGGCTTCTTCGCCGGAGACGGCGGCCTCGTCCTCGTGGTCCAGCTCGTGCGGGTGCTCGATCAGATACTGGATGAGCATGCCGAACTGGGTGCCCCAGTCGCCGATGTGGTGCCGCCGGACCACCTTCTCGCCGGTGAACTCCAGGATCTGCACCATGGCGTCGCCGATCACCGCCGAACGCAGATGGCCGACGTGCATCTCCTTCGCCACGTTCGGCTGGGCGTAGTCGATCACCGTGGTGCCGGCGCCGGCCGCGAACGGAACGCCGATGCGGTCGTCGGCTGCCCGGGCGGCGAGGGTCCTCACGATCGCCTCGTCGGAGATCGTGATGTTCAGGAAGCCGGGTCCGGAGACCTCGATGTCCTTCAGCACGTCACCGGCCGGGATCGCGTCGACCACCTTGGTCGCCAGCTCGCGCGGGTTGCCCTTCAGCTTCTTGGCGAGTGCCAGGATGCCGTTGGCCTGGAAGTCGGCCCGGTCGCTTCGTCGCAGCAGCGGGTCGACGGAGCCGGCTTCCGGCAGAGCTGCCGAAAGGGCGTCCGTGAGGCGCTGCTGCACGGTCGAAGCGAGGGAAGGGACCGAGGCCATGAGCTTCCGTTCCTGTCGGTTGTCGATGAGGGGCGCCGACCGTGTCCGGCCGGTGACTGAATCGGTAGTCAAGTGTCCCACGGGGTGGCAACCCGTTTCTCCCGCCCTCGCTGCTCCTGTGGAAAACCGCGTGACGCGGCGATCGGGCTCGTGGTGCCCTGTGGACAACCTCCGGGCCCACGGATTCGTCTGGGAGAATGACCGAGCCGGACTCGACAGGGTTCAGCCCCGGGAGCGGGGAGCAAGTCCCACACAGGTCCCGCACCAGCCCCATACCCGCCCTACCAAGCATTCGCCCGAGCATCCAAGGACGTGCCGATCGTGGCTCAGAGCAGCACCGAGACCGACTGGGTCTCCCGTTTCGCGGACGATGTCATCGCCGAGTCGGAACGGCGTGCGCCCGGGAAACCGGTCGTCGTTGCCTCTGGCCTGTCCCCGTCCGGCCCCATCCATCTGGGCAATCTGCGTGAGGTGATGACGCCGCACCTGGTCGCCGACGAGATCCGCCGGCGTGGGCACGAAGTCCGTCATGTCATCTCCTGGGACGACTATGACCGTTACCGCAAGGTCCCGGACGGCATCCCGGGCATCGACAAGTCCGCCTGGGCCGAGCACATCGGCAAGCCGCTGACTTCGGTGCCCGCCCCCGAGGGCTCGCCGCATCCGAACTGGGCCGAGCACTTCAAGGCGGCGATGGTCGAGTCACTGGCCGAGCTCGGTGTCGAGTTCGACCCGATCAGCCAGACCGAGCAGTACACCACGGGTGCCTACCGCGAGCAGATCCTGCACGCCATGAAGCAGCGCGTCGTGATCGACGGGATCCTCGACCAGTACCGCACCAAGGGCAAGGCTCCCGGTAGGAAGCCGCAGCAGAAGCCGGTGGACGAGGCCGAGCTGGAGGCCGCGGAGGGCTCCGGAGCGGCGAGCGAGGACGACGGCAGCGGCGGCTCCGCGGGGTACTTCCCGTACAAGCCGTACTGCGGCAACTGCGAGAAGGACCTCACCACGGTCACCTCGTACATCGACGCGACCACCGAGCTGACGTACTCCTGCACGGCCTGCGGCTTCTCCGAGACGGTCAGGCTGAGCGAGTTCAACCGCGGCAAGCTGGTCTGGAAGGTCGACTGGCCGATGCGCTGGGCCTACGAGGGCGTGATCTTCGAGCCCAGCGGTGTGGACCACTCCTCGCCCGGTTCGTCCTTCGTCGTGGGCGGGCAGATCGTCCGTGAGATCTTCGACGGAGTCCAGCCGATCGGCCCCATGTACGCCTTCGTGGGGATCTCCGGCATGGCGAAGATGTCGTCCTCCCGCGGCGGGGTGCCGACGGCCGCCGACGCGCTGAAGATCATGGAAGCGCCGCTGCTGCGCTGGCTGTACGCACGCCGCAAGCCCAACCAGTCCTTCAAGATCGCCTTCGACCAGGAGATCCAGCGCCTGTACGACGAGTGGGACAAGCTGGAGGGCAAGGTCGCCGACGGTTCGGCGCTCCCGGCCGACGCCGCGGCGCATTCGCGCGCGGTCCGTACCGCGGCGGGCGAGCTGCCGCGTACCCCGCGCCCGCTGCCGTACCGCACGCTCGCCTCGGTCGCGGACATCACGGCCGGCCACGACGAGCAGACCCTGCGGATCCTCAGCGAGCTCGACCCGGCCAACCCGCTGAGCTCCCTGGACGTCGTCCGGCCCCGGCTCGACCGCGCGGAGAACTGGATCACCACCCAGGTCCCCGCCGACGCCCGCACCGTCGTGCGCTCCGAGCCCGACACCGAGCTGCTCGGCTCGCTGGACGACGAGGGCCGGCAGTCACTGCGGCTGCTGCTTGACGGCCTGGACTCGCACTGGTCGCTCGACGGCCTGACGACGCTGGTCTACGGCGTCCCGAAGATCATGGCGGGTCTGGCGCCTGACGCCAAGCCCACCCCGGAGCTGAAGGTCGCCCAGCGGTCCTTCTTCGCCCTGCTCTACCGCCTGCTCGTCAGCCGGGAGACCGGCCCCCGGCTGCCGACGCTGCTGCTCGCCGTGGGCGCCGACCGGGTGCGCAAGCTGCTCGCGGCCTGACGCCGTGCCCGCAAGGGCCCCGGTCGCACCGGGACGCGGTGCGACCGGGGCCCTTGTCCGCTGTCCGCGCATGGTCCGTCCAGCGGTGGGATGTCCGGTGAGGGCACATCGGCGCGGCTCACGGATCCGGAGCGGTGCCGCACGCGCGCCCCACGGTGCCGCCGCTGTTCGCCGAGGCTGGAGAGCATGGTCGTCCGAGGTCGTCCGAGGTCGTCCGTGGGAGGAGAACCGCCGTCAGCGGGCAGGCCTCAGGCGATGTGGTCTTCCATCAGTTCGTTGTTGAGGCGTGCCGCGAACCGCTCGTAGTGCTGGCTCAGATCGCGGGCCGGTAGGCGCAGCCCGTACGCGGCCTCGACGTTCGACGCGAACGCGCCGGGCGTCGGCATGCCCTCGCCCTCTATCGACTGCCGGAACACCTGGTACAGGTTCTCCTCCGACGGCAGTGCTTCCTGCACTCCCTCACCCAGGGGGCGCGTGCCGCCTGCCCCGTTCGGAACCCGGAACCGCGCCTCGGCCTCGGACGCGGCCTCGGGTGCGGGCTGGGGCGCGGGAGAGGTCGCGGGCTCTGCAGTGCGTTGCCGAGGGACCGGGACCTGCTGCGGCTGCTCCTCGTACCAAGCCTCGTATTCCGGGACCGGAGTGTAGGTGGGCTGCTCGAAGTTCGGGTCGTAGCCGCCCTGGTACTCGACGTTCTTGGGGGTGGCGAACCACTGGCTCGTGTCCTGCTCGGCGCCTGCGACCGGCGCTTGGGCCCGGGGTTGCGCCTGGGCTTGGGCTGCTCTGGTGGGTTCGAGTTCCGGCGCCGAAGCCGCGGTGACCGCCGGGTTCGGCGGCAGCAGTACGGGGTCGATTCCGGCTGCCGCGAGCCCGGACGGGGCCGTCTCGGCAAGCGGTACACCGTAGCGGGCCAGCCGCAGCGGCATCAGCGCTTCGACCGGGGCCTTGCGCCGCCAAGCCCGGCCGAACCGGGCCTGGAGCCGCGCCTGGTAGATCAGCCGCTCCTGCTCCAGCTTGATGACCTGGTCGTAGGAGCGCAGTTCCCACAACTTCATCCGGCGCCACAGTCGGAAGGTGGGCACCGGTGAGAGCAGCCAGCGGGTGAGCCTGACGCCCTCCATGTGCTTGTCGGCGGTGATGTCCGCGATCCGGCCGACCGCGTGTCGCGCGGCCTCGACCGAGACCACGAACAGCACGGGGATCACGGCGTGCATGCCGACGCCCAGCGGGTCCGGCCAGGCGGCGGCGCCGTTGAACGCGATCGTGGCGGCTGTCAGCAGCCACGCCGTCTGGCGAAGCAGCGGGAACGGGATACGGATCCAGGTCAGCAGCAGGTCGAGCGCGAGGAGTACGCAGATGCCCGCGTCGATACCGATCGGGAAGACGAGGGAGAAGCTGCCGAATCCTTTCTGCTCGGCAAGCTCGCGCACGGCGGCGTACGACCCGGCGAAGCCGATCCCGGCGATGATCACCGCACCGGCCACGACGACGCCGATCAGTATCCGGTGCGTGCGTGTCAGCTGCATCGCGGCCACCCGCGACCCCCTCCCATCAAGCCCGATATCCAGTTCCGGCGCTCAGACCGCACCGCCCATCCGGGCCACCCGGTGCGCCATGGGCGCGTGCCCCGTGCCCGGACGCGGGCCAAGCCTGGCACATGTTTCCGGAACCCGGGCCTCCAGGCAGGTGGCGATGCCCGCCGACCGCCCGCGTGCCCCCCTGGACGTCGGGGCCGGGCCGGCACGGCACCCGGCCCCGGGGCGCCGGTGAGTCGGCGGCGGCTACTTGTTGGCCGCGGCGACCGCGGACGTCGCTTCCTTGGCCGCCTTGACCGCGTCCTTCATGAGGTCGCCGGCGTCGGGCGACTTGGCCCCGGCGTAACCGGCGCCGTTGTAGCCGAGGGTCACCACGATGTTGCCGGTGCGGGCCACGATGGTCGCGTACCTGAAGGTCTCGTCCGTCTTCTTGAGCTCGAACGCGACCGCGGCCGCCTCGTCACCCACGCCCGTGGCAGTGGACTTCGCGACCTTCTTGGCGCCGTCCGTGGCCGCGGTCTTGGCAACTGCCTTCTTGAACGCCTCCTGGGCGCGCTGCTGGCCGCTGCCGAGGCTCGCGTCGGACTCGTAGCGGAGGAAGGAGACGTCGAGCCAGCGGTAGTTCGAGCCCTTGACGCCCTTGTCCTCAAGGCCGTTCCAGGAGCAGCCGCCGCGGAGGCCGGAGTCGCTTGAGGTGCCCTCGGTGCCGGCCTTGTTCTTGACCTTGGGCACCAGGTCCTCGACGGTCTTGGTGCTGAGCGACTTGCACGGGGCGGGCAGCTTGGCGTACTTCGCCGGCGCGACGGTCGCGGCCGACTCCTTGGGGGCCGGGGACTGCTGGGACGAGCCGCCAGGGGAATTGCCCGACTTACCCGTCTTGCTCTCAGTGTCCGAATCCGACGAGCAGCCGGCGACGACGAGCATCACCGGGACGGCGGCGCAGGCGAGTATGCGGGTGAGTCGCGGGGCTGATCGGTGCATGGTTCCTTCAGTCGTGAGTCGTACGGTCCGCCGGTGCGAGCCGGCGGGTGCGGCCACGGTACGCCGGACACGTTACGCGGGCGGCGGTGTCGGGGAAGATCGCGACCTGGCGCCGACCGTGGCCCGCCGCGCCTCGCGCGAGGGGGGTGCGGGCGGGTCAGTCGTTGAAGCGCTCGGCCAGATTCCGGGCCAGGGCCTGCGCCTTTTCCTGGAGCTCCCCGCTGTCGGGCACCTCCGTGATGCGGCCGGGCTGCTCCGCGTACTCGACGGTCACGATCACATTGGATGTGCGGAATACCACGCTCACCGTGCGGCGCTGGGCGGTGGAACCGGAGCGTGTGAGGACATCGTCGATGAATGCCGCGTCGCCGAGTCCGTCGAGCTCGCGGGGTTCGAGCCCGTCGGGAGTGGCCGTCGCGTCCGGGGAGCCGGAGGTGCTCGGAGAGCTCGCGGCGCGGGGTGCGCCCGAGGGGCTCTCCTCGGGCGCGGGGGTGCCCGGGGTCGTGCCGCCCGCAGGGCTCGTGGAGCCGCCGGGGGTCCCGGACCGCTGGGCCGTCTCCTCGCGGGGGCCGACGACGGGCGCGGGGAGCTGTGCCGCCTCCTGCTTGCGGGCGTAGACCCCCTGTGCCTGGTCGTCGTCGCTGACGGCGGGGTCGTACGACACCACGCGCTCGACGTCGATCCGCAACCGGTGTGAGGCCTCCGTGCCGTCGGCCTTCCAACTGCATCCGACCCTGCGGTCCGTGTCGTAGGTGATGGCGGGCGTGCCCTGTACGGCCTTCGACTGCTGGTCCGCGGGCAGTTCGGCCGCGCCGGGGAGCATCTCCAGGAGGGTGGCTGCGGGGACCGCTCCGCAGGGTTCGTAGAGCGTGCGGTACTTGCCGGGGGCGGCGGCAGGGGCTTTGGAGCTGCCCGGCTTGGTGTCGTCGCCGGACCTACTGTCGCCGGCCCCCGAGGTGCAGCCGGCGGCGAGCACGGCGAGGAGCGCCGCCAGCGCGGGTACGTACGCCTTTGCCGCCTTGCGCTGCACAGTGCCGCTCCTCTTCTCTCGTCCCGCGCCGATGGGCTGCTCAGCTCGCAGGGTCCGCCGCGAGTCCGTTCGCGGGCCCCGTCTGCGGGTCTGCCGACGGGGCTGCGGACCGGTCTGCGGACGGGTCTGCCGGGGCCTGTCGCGGGAAAACTGCTTGCCGCCCGCTGCGGGCCGGTGGACACAATGTGTATCGCACGCGCAGCCGTGAACGCCGGTCGCCCATCCCCTTTGTCGGCCCTGGACGCGGATTTGCGTTATAAAGCTTTTCGGGGGAATCGAGTGGATATGTCGTATGTAGAGGTGCCTGGAGCGAAGGTCCCGATCCGGATGTGGACGGACCCGGCCACGGTCGAGGACGTCGCGATGCAGCAGCTGCGCAACGTCGCCACACTGCCCTGGATCAAGGGCCTCGCGGTGATGCCCGACGTCCACTTCGGCAAGGGCGCGACGGTTGGCTCGGTGATCGCGATGCACGGCGCCGTCTGCCCCGCCGCCGTCGGCGTCGACATCGGCTGCGGTATGTCGGCCGTGAAGACCTCGCTGACCGCGAACGACCTGCCCGGCGACCTGTCCCGACTGCGCTCCAAGATCGAGCAGGCCATCCCGGTGGGCCGCGGAATGCACGCGGACCCTGTCGACCCGGGCCGGGTGTACGGGTTCCCCGCGAGTGGTTTCGGCGACTTCTGGTCCCGCTTCGACCATGTGGCCGACGCCGTGAAGTTCCGCCGCGAGCGGGCCACCAAGCAGATGGGCACGCTCGGTGCGGGAAACCACTTCGTGGAGTTCTGCGTCGACGAGAGCGGAACGGTGTGGCTGATGCTGCACTCGGGTTCGCGAAACATCGGCAAGGAGCTCGCCGAGTACCACATCGGCGAGGCCCGGAAACTTCCGCACAACCAGGGCCTGATCGACCGCGACCTCGCGGTGTTCGTCGCGGACACCCCGCAGATGGCGGCGTACCGAAACGACCTGTTCTGGGCGCAGGAGTACGCGCGCTACAACCGCGCGATCATGATGGGGCTGTTCCAGGAGGTCGTCCGCCGTGAATTCCGCAAGGCACGGGTGACCTTCGAGCCGGTGATCTCCTGCCAGCAGGAAGATGCCGAAGGTCGGATGAGGACCGTTGAGTACCGCCCTGGCGTGATCAGCTGCCACCACAACTATGTCAGTGAAGAACGGTACGAGGGCATGGACATGCTGGTCACCCGTAAGGGAGCGATCAGTGCGGGCTCGGGGGAGTGGGGGATCATCCCCGGGTCCATGGGTACGGAGTCGTACATCGTTCGGGGCCTGGGCAACTCGAAGTCGTTCAACTCGGCGTCGCACGGTGCTGGCCGAAGGATGAGCCGGAACGCGGCGAAGCGGAAGTTCTCCACGAAGGATCTGGAAGAGCAGACGCGGGGCGTCGAGTGCCGCAAGGACTCCGGTGTCGTGGATGAGATCCCGGCTGCGTACAAGCCGATCAGTCAGGTGATGGATCAGCAGAAGGACCTTGTGCAGGTCGTCGCGAAGCTCAAGCAGGTCATCTGCGTCAAGGGCTGACGTCCAGCACTCCACCTGATCGACAGGCCCCGGACTCTGTGTCCGGGGCTTTGTTGTCCCCGCTGATTGCGGGCCGATCTTCTGACGGCTGGCCTCGGGTCAGCACCTGCACGCCGTTCCTGTATTCGTCAAGCTGACGCGAATTCGTCTCAACGTGGCCCCCGAGGGGACCTCCTCTGCGATGCTGGGGCTGATCGAGAGGGGCAGCAGCGATGCAGTGGAAGATCCACGGGGAACGTCCGATCTACGAGAACCAGTGGGTCAACTTGTGGTTGACCGATGTGGAGCAACCGGACGGGCGCCGGTGAGAGTGCCACGTCGTCAAGCTCCGGCACCTGGCCGTGGCCGTCGTGATCAACGACAAGCGAGAGATCCTGATGATGTGGCGGCACCGCTTCATCACGGACGCGTGGGCGTGGGAGCTCCCCCAGTAGTCTGTCGCTGCTTAGTTGTGGTGGCTGCCTCGACGCCTACCCGGACGGCACCCCGCGGCTGCGACTCGCGGCCGGCAAGGCCCTCAAGGAACGCACCGTTCCGCTGCACGAGGAGGCCGCCGAGGCGATCCGCGCGCTTGTCGCCCTGCGGCAGGCCCAGCACGACCGAGGCATCCACGACCCCGATCTCGGACGCCCGGTGCGCTACCTGTTCCTGCGCAACGGCCGCCTCGCGGGCCCCGACTACCTCTTCGCCAACCCGCTGCGCGCCATCTGCCAGGAGCTGGGCATCCTCAACGGCGTGGGCAAACCCGCGATCCACCCCCACCGCTTCCGGCACACCCTGGGCACCCAGCTTGCCGAGAAGGGGGCTCGCATGCAGACCATCATGAAGGTCCTCGGCCATAAGAGCCCCGGCATGTCGATGACCTACACGCACATCTCCGACCCCACGGTCCTGGCCGACTACCAGGCCGTGCTCACGCCCGGCGCGGTCATCGCCGGTCCGCTCGCCGACACCCTGCCCTCCGGACAACTCGACCAGGACGCGCTGGACTGACTCAAGACCAACTTCTACAAGACCGAACTCGAACTCGGCCGCTGCCTGCGCCTGCCCCAGGAAGGTCCCTGCGAGTGCGACCTCTACCTGAGCTGCGCAAAGTTCGTCACGACACCCCAGTACGCGCCCCGGCTGCGGGAACGCCTCTGCGTCGAACGGCAACTGATCGCCGACGCCCGGGACCGTGGTTGGGACCGCGAGATCGAACGCCACCAGCGGATCGCCGACCGCATCGCCGGCCTCCTGGATGACCTCGGCGAACCCCGCGACGAGCCAACCACACAGCGTCGCCGGACCGATCACGTGATCGCGGAAACCACTACCCTGTCGGCCATGGCGATACGACGGTGGACATGGCGGAACGTGGATGGCGAACGCATCGAGGGAACCTGGCGGCACGCCTTCATCCGCAATGCGGGGACGTACTTCCTCACCGACCTGCTGATCTACGCCGACGGGATGGTCGACTGCTGGGGGCTGGTGACCCTGGAGGAGTTCGCCGGCAAGCTCGCATCCGGCTGGGTGGCCACCGACTTGGCTGACGGCGCTCAGGCATCGGCCCATCACCTCGCATCGTGGACGTTCGCCGAGCCGGAGATGTGGCTGACCCCCGAGATGCTGCTCGGCGAGGTCCGCGACGACATCGACCAGCTCAACGGCCGACCGGACTCCACGGCACGCTGCCTGGCCACCCTGGACACCTTCCTGAGCCAGCCGACTGAGGACAATCGGGCGGCGCTTCGCGAAGCCTACGAAGCCATCCCCGAACACCTGCGGATCTACGCCCTCGGTGACATGGACTCCAAGGACTGGCCGCTGCGGGTGCTGGTGGCAGGACCCGGGCAGCCGCTCGAAGTCCACGGTGAGGACGAAGTAGTCACCGGGGACATGCATGCCGAGGCCCTGCAGTACTTCACCGACCGGGAGCAGCAGCGCCAGCGTTTCGCCGACAAGACGCCTGTGGACGGCCAGACAGAACCCGTCGAGACCAGCGTCCTCATTAACCACACGGTCTTTCCGCGCGGCTGGCCGCAGGATCCAGGCAAACTGGTGCTGCGCAACGAGTTCCCCGCGCCCGTTACTGTAGGTGATCTGACCTACCCGACCGTCACGCATGCCTACTGGGCGCTGTCGGTTGTCGAGGAGCCTCGTCAGGCTGAGATCCTTCGTGCTGGCACCCCGTACGCCGCGCAGAAACTTGCCAAGAGCGCCACCCTGCGCGACGGCTGGCCCCAGGCACGGATGGCGATCATGGCGGACCTGCTGCGTGCGAAGTTCAACCAGCACCCCGACCTCGCCGAAGCACTGACGAGCACGGGAACAACGCGAGTGATCTACGACGATATGGACTCGACGTTCTGGGGCCAGCACGGACTGGATGGCCGCAACTGGATGGGACGGCTGCTTGAACTGGTCCGCTCCGAACTGGCGGCCGGCAAGCTGAACACGCAGTTGTGAACGGCAGAAACTGTCGGACATGGATCGCCTCGGGGGAGTGACACACGGCCGTGTGAGTCCCTCCCGGAGACCATGAAAGTGTCCAGATAAGCCACGGCTACGGGTTCCCGCCGGTACGGGGCAAGCTCGTCATAGAACTCGCGCAGGTGCCCGGCCACACGCTCTGAGGCGACCGAGGAAGCGGGCCCCAATGCGTCCGTCGCCGTCTGGCACGCCTGGTCCAACTTGCCGAGGCTGAGTTGTGTCCGGGCGAGCCAGAACGCGTGGAATGCGCGTCCTCGCTGATTGGCACTGTTCTCCCGCCTCAAGGCGTCGGCGATCAGAGGCTCAGCGGTCGCTGCCTCGCCGAGCTGCCCGTGTGTGATGCCGGTGTCGACAATGAGCTTGGTCTCGTCGAAGTAGGTCACCCACGTGGGGGGCGCTGATCCACGCGGCCTGCCGGAGTGGCTTTGGTCGGTGTCCTGTTCGGGTTGGGGTCGGGCATGTGCAGGGGGCCGTACGCTGCCGGGCAACTGGCGGCGGTCACGGTGCGGCGTCGCCCGCCGTCCCGCCGCCGCCGGTGGCGAGCCCGCCGACCGGACGTGACTCGGAGAACGGAGTCCCGTCCTGGCGGCACCTCGTGCCCTTCGGTGGGAGGCCGCCGCCGATCAGGTAGCGGCTCACATGTGCCTTGACGCAGCTGCTGGGGTTGACCAGCGCGGTGTGCCCGTAGCCGTCATGCGTGAGGAGCCGGGCGTCGGCCAGGGTCGCGGCCATGGCCTGCGCTCCCCAGTAGGGAGTCGAGGGGTCGTCAGTGGTGCCGATCACCAGTACCGGGTGTGCCGTCGGCTTGTCCCACGGCCCGCGGTAGCGGTCGGCGGCGACTGCCGGCCAGGAAGCGCAGGGCTCCGCCGCCCAGGTCCAGTAGCGCCCCGCGTCACCCGTCAGGTGGGCGCCGGCCTCCTCAAGGGCGTGGTAGGCACCCGTGTCACGAGGGTTGGGGCTGTCGGAGCACAGCACGGCTGCCGCCTGTTCATCGCCCAGGTACGGTTCCGGCTCGCGCACCGGTTGCGCGGGCGGTTGCGCGGCGGGCTGCGGGGCGCGGCCGAGCCACAGCTCCTGCAGGCGCCCGGCGAGGTCGGCCCAGCCGGGGTGGACCGCGTAGAGGCTGTTGATCGTGTCGCCGGCCGTGCGGCCGTAGGTCCACCCGCCCACGGGGTGCTCCCGCAGTCGGCGCGTCAGCCGGTCGAACTTCTCTCGTGTCGCCCGGGGGCTGCCCGCGGAGAAGGCGCAGTGGGCGCTATCGGTGGACCCGCACAGGGTGAGGAACCTGTCCAGGACCGCCGCCGCGCTGCGGTCCGACCCCATCCGCAGGAAGGTGGTCGTCCGGGGGGAGTCGTCGTCCGTGTCGCCGGTCCAGGCGCGCGGGTCCACATTGCTGTCGAGGACCATGGCGCGGATGTTGCCGGGGAAGAGGCCGGCGTAGGTCGCGCCCAGATAGGTTCCGTATGAGATCCCCAGGTAGCTGAGCTGCCGCTCGCCCACCGCCTGGCGCAGCCGGTCGAGATCGCGGGCGGTGTCGGCGGTCGACACATGCCGCAGGAGTTCGGGGTCCCGCTCGTGGCAGCGGCGGGCCAGATCCTGGTACGCGGTGATCCAGGTCCTCCGCTCCTGCTCGCCCACCGGGAATCCGGCCGGTTTGCGCGCCGCCCATGCCGTGGCGTCGGCGGGACTGGCGAAGCAGTTCACGGCGGTGCTGCTGCCGATCCCGCGGGGGTCCCAGCTGACGATGTCGAACCGCTCCCGTACCTCGCGCGGGAAGGCGTCGTACAACTGCGGCATCTGGATGGTGCCCGGTCCGCCGGGGCCGCCCGGGTTGAAGAACAGCGTTCCGATGCGCCGCCCCGGGCCGGTTGCCTTGCGCTTCACCACCGCCAGCTCGATGGCCCGCCCGCCGGGTTCGGCGTAGTCCAGCGGCACCGTCGCGGTCGCACAGTTGTATGGACTGGCCTGGACGCAGGGCTGCCAGTCCAGCTCCACCGCGGCCGCGGGGGCGCCGTCGGTCGGTGCGCTCAGGGAGTAGCTGAGGGCGGCTGCGGCGGTGAGAGCGGCCATCGGCCCGGATATGTGCATGACCCGACGACATCGTGGCCGGCCGGTGCCCGCGAGCGGGATTCGGCCGAACGGACGCGGCTCCTCGATGATTACGGAAAGTGATGGCGTGAGGTTGGGTGTTACTGGTGGTGGCGCCGACGGTCGTTGCCGGGACCCGGCTTTCAGCCAGATGTGTGATGCGTAGGCGAATCGGTGTTTCAGCTTCCGCTTGTCGGCGAGCCGAAGAGGAGCGGCAGAGAGAGCGTCGACGAAAGCAATGTGTGACAGCGACGTGGAGGAGGTACTTCCCGTGGAGCGCGAGAACTGGCGACAGGACGCCGCATGTCTCGACGAGGACCCCGACCTGTTCTTCCCGATCGGCAACAGCGGCCCGGCGCTGCTCCAGGCGGAGGAGGCCAAGGCCGTGTGCCGCGGCTGCCCGGTCCGGGAGGAGTGTCTGGCCTGGGCCATGGAGTACGGCCAGGACTCCGGAGTGTGGGGCGGCTACGGCGAGGACGAGCGCCGAGCGCTCAAGCGCCGGATGGCCAGGCAGCGATCGAAGACGACCGCGCGCAGCGCGGGCTGAGCCCTGGAGCCGGCTTGGCCGCCCGTCGGTCGTCCCTCCGTCGGTCGCTCCCGCGGCCTCGGCCGTCTCTCCCCGCGACCGGCGTGAGGGTCAGTGCTCCCGGTGGAGCTTGGTGTTCGACGCCTGCGCGCGGGGGCGGACGATCAGCAGGTCGATATTGACGTGGGAGGGACGGCTGACCGCCCAGCCGATGGTGTCGGCCACGTCCTCGGCGGTGAGGGGCTCAGCTACTCCCGCGTAGACCTTCGCGGCCTTCTCGGTGTCCCCCCGGAACCGGGTCGTGGCGAACTCCTCGGTCTTCACCAGGCCGGGGGCGATCTCGATCACCCGGACCGGTGTGCCGACGATCTCCAGCCGGAGGGTCTCGGCGAGTACGTGGGCGGCGTGTTTGGCGGCCACGTAACCGCCGCCGCCCTCGTAGGTGCCGTGGCCGGCGGTGGAGGACAGCACGACCACCGTGCCGTCGCCGCTGGCGGTGAGGGCGGGGAGCAGGGCCTGGGTGACATGGAGCGTGCCCAGCACGTTCGTGTCGTACATCCGCTGCCAGTCGGCGGGATCGCCGCTCGCCACCGGATCGGCGCCATGGGCACCGCCCGCGTTGTTCACCAGCACCTTGACCTCCCGGCCCGCGCCGTCGAGGGACGCGGCGAAGGCGTCGACCGCGTCCCGGTCGGTGACGTCGAGTGCGTAGGGCGTGGCCTGGTGGCCGGCTTCGGTGAGCTCGGTGGCGAGGGCCTCGATCCGGTCCTTGCGCCGGGCGGTGAGGAACACGTGGTAGCCCGCGGCGGCCAGCGTCCGCGCGGTGGCGGCGCCGATGCCGCTGCTCGCTCCGGTGACGACGGCGACGGGGGCGGCGGTCATGACGGCTCCTCGGGCAGATGATCGAACCAGTGGCCAAAGGTCAGGATAGGCGGACGGTGTGAAGTACCGCCCGCGCCCGGTGCTCCTGAGGTATCAGGGACGCGCCGAGCGGTTGGATGATCTGCCTTATCAGTGATGGATCGGTATCTTTCGATCATGCCGGTTATGCGGGTCATGCGCAGCAGTCTGGTTGTGGCGTCCATCGTGACGGCGGCGGTGATGCCGACCGGAAGCGCCGGCGCGGCTCCGGCTGACGCGGTGGGCGGTGCGGGTACGGCGGGTGCGGTGCCCGCATCGTTCGCGGCGGCGGTCCCGGAAGCCGACACGGCTCATCACGGCCATGCCGTGCTGTGGGAGGGCCTGCTCGACGTCTGGTTGACGAGCGAGAACCACGGACCGGACGCCGTGCCCGGTACGACGGTGTGGCTGACCTTCTCGGCGCCGCCGGGGCCCGACGCCTCGCTGCCGGACGGCTGCCTGTGGGTCGGATACCGGACGGTCCTCTGCCATACGGGAGAGCTGAGGGCCGCGAGTACGGGGCCGGGGCGCGCGCTGCGCCTGCGACTGGCCGGTGAGCCCGCGGAGGTCGTCATCGCTGTGACCACGGTGTGGAACGGCGGCGCCGTCGACCGCAACCACGCGAACGACCGGCATATCGTGCTGGTCCCGGCCACCGGCGACCGCTACACCTTCTGAAGCTCCCCTCCGGAACTCCGGAACTCCGGAACTCCGGGCCCCCGCACCTCCGGACCATATGGACTGCCGGACCCGCAGGACTGCCGGTCTGCGGGGAGCGCCCTACGCGACCGGATCGCCGAACTCGCGCAAGGCCTCCTCCACGATCGCCTCAAGCCGCGAGTGGTGCGCCCCGCGCCAGTAGACGCGCTCACAGGACCGGCACTGGGCGAACACGTCGTATGTCCGCTGAGTGCCCTGCTCCAAGTGCTGCTCGACGGTCTCCTTGCAGGCGTCCGCGAGCTCGCCGTTGCATGCCGTGCAGCGGCTCCACGGCGCGAGGGCGGGCATGAACCGCTGCAGCACGTCCCGGAGCTGGTCATCGGGGCGGTCGCTGTAGATGTACGCACCGGCCCACAGCTCCCTGCGGCGCAGCAGGCCGCGGTCCCGGGACAGCAGCACGCGCTGCTCTCGCGCCGAGAGAGCGGCCAGCGCCGGATCACCGAGATCCTCGCTCTCGTACGCCGCGTCCACCCCGAGCAGCCGCAGCCGCCGGGCGAGCGTGCCGAGGTGCACATCGAGCAGGAACCGCAGCGGTGCCCCCGGCACCTGCTGCGGCCGCTCGACGCCGAGCACCTCGATGTCCTCGCCCGCCGCCGGGATGTGCGAGACCCGCACCGGGGTGCCGTCCGCAAGCAGCCGACCGGCCTCGGTGAGCGGCACGCCGAGCGACTCCACGACATGCCCCAGCGTCGAGGAGCCGTCCGTGGTGAGCGAGGTCCGCCCCAGGCGGCGCTCCGCCGCGACGAAGAGCCGCAGCTCGGGGGCGAAGCTGATGTGGATCTCCGGTCCGTTCACGCCGTCAGCATGCCACCGGGCACCGGGTACCTTCCACGGCTTTCCGCGCGTCTGCACGGAGGCTTTCCACGCGTCTGCACGGGTGGTGGACGTGCCGGACGGCGCGACTCCGTTCGAGCGGGTGCTCGCGACTACGGGGCGTGACCCGCGGTGGAGCCCTGGCCGCTGACGACATCGTCAGGCTCGCCCGCACGGGAATCCGGCCTCGAGTTCGCCGGGTTCTCGCGGTCCTCCGGGTTCTCGGGCTTCTGGGTCGAGCAGTTCGCGTACAACGGAGCGAGCCGGGAGTACGCCTCCGTCACGATCGCCTCGGCGTCCACGAGCATCTCCCGCTCCCGCAGCCGGGCGGCGGCGTGCGTGTACGGCGACGGCGGCGCCGGATGCCGGCGCCGCCACCAGCTCTCGCACACCGCGTAGATCCCGCTGGCGCACACCGTCAGCGGAATGCACAGGACCAGCAGCGTGTCGCCCATGTCCCGTCCCCTCATGGTCTCTGCGTCGTTGCGTAGGTGCGTCTTCGCATTCTCATATGCCTTACATTCGGGCCATCGGCAGAGATGGCGTCCGGCTCAATATAGGTTCACTGTCCAAAAACATGTCCGGATGGTGCGATGGACGCTCGGCGTCAGCTCACGTACCACCGGCGTTCCCGCCCGCGACCCCCGCCATGGACAAGCCGCCGCCGTGTCGGAGAGTGTGGTCGGCGAAAGACCGCCAGTCCGCCGGGAGTCCGCCTTGTCGATGATGCGCAACCTCCGACGCGCCGTACGCCGTACGTACCGGCGGACCGTCGACCTGAGCCACCCGGCCCGCTCGCCGCTGGGAAGCTCTGTGGTCAACTGCGTGGGCTACTCGGACGGGGTACGGCAGGCCGGCGGCTGCCCGGCCGACGAGGCGCTGCGCCGGGTACGCAAGGAGAACAAGGCGGCCCCCGGCAGCAACAGCTTCGTCTGGCTCGGACTACACGAGCCGACACAGGACGAGTTCGCTTCGATCGCCGAGCTGTTCGGCCTGCATCCGCTCACCATCGAGGACGCCGTCAACCCGCACCACCGCGCCAAGGTCGTCCCGTACGACGACATGCTGCTCGCCGTGTTCAGGACCGTCTCCTACACGAAGCACGACCAGCTCACCACCACCAGCGAGGTCGCGGAGACGGGTGAGATCAAGGTGATCACCGGCCGGGACTTCGTCATCACCATCCGCTACGGCCGCCACGGCTCACTCGGTCCGCTGCGCGAGGCCCTGGAGGCCCTGCCCGACCAACTGGCCAAGGGCCCCTCGTCCGTACTGCACGCGGTGGCCGACTTCGTCGTGGACGAGTACGTCGCCGTCGCCGACGCCGTGCAGGACGACATAGACGCGGTCGAGCTCGCGGTCTTCGCCGAGTACGCCGGTCGCGGTGAGAAGGGTCGCGGCGAGGCGGGGCGTATCTACCAGCTCAAGCGTGAACTGCTGCAGTTCAAGCGGGCGATGACTCCGCTGAACCGCCCGCTGGAAGCCCTCGCCACCCAGCCCGCCACGGTCATCGCCCCTGAGATACGGCCGTACTTCAGGGATGTGGCCGACCATCTCGCCCGCGCCGTCGAGCAGATCAACGGCTTCGACTCCCTGCTCGACTCGATTCTGCAGGCGCACCTGGCCCAGATGACCGTCGCCCAGAACGAGGACATGCGCAAGATCACCGCCTGGGCGGCGATCGTGGCGGTGCCGACGATGGTCTGCGGCGTCTACGGAATGAACTTCGACCACATGCCAGAGCTGCGCTGGGCCTACGGCTATCCGGTCGTCCTCGGCGTCATGGCCGTCGCCTGCTTGGTGATCTACCGCGGTTTCCGCCGCAACGGCTGGCTCTGACCCGGAGCCGTCCGCCCGAAGCCGTCCGCCCGAAGCCCCGCTCCGACTCGGGGTCGCACCACCAGACGAAGGATCCCGGCCCTGTCTCCGACGGCGTTGCGTATGTGGTGCCGGACCTGGTCGAGGTCGAGGGCGGTACCGGAGATCGTCTCGCAGTCCCGCCCCAGCCTGCGCAGGCGCAGGGCAAGGACGCGTACGCGCCGGTTGTCGACGCGCATGCGCGTGAAATGCCCGTAGTCCGTCAGGCCGAGAGCCTGGAGGGCATCGGGTTCCACGGGCCGTCCGTTGAGTTCCCACATGGCTCCGGCATGGCGGCTATGGATCGACCGCGGTGGCTCGTAGCCGCTTTGGCAGCCACTCGCGCCGACCTCGGAGCCGTACTCCCGCCCGAGCCGGCTCCCTGCGATCAGGGCCACACCAGGCAGTACGGCTGATGCCCCGCCTCATGCAGACGATGGCTGAAATCCTGCCATTCATGCAGCGATTGGGGGCGGGAGGGCGCTGACCTGGGGATTCTTGGCGATGTGTGTGCTGACCAGGGGAAACGTCTCTCGGTAGTTCTCACTGGTCTACGCCGTTTCCCGGGCTCATGTGCCCTGGATGTGCCCTCGGGCTCACCCCAAAGGGCGCCCTGCTCGGCCGACGGGTTGGTGGTGGGAGGTGCCGCCGCCAGGGTCACTCGTGTCTTGACGTTGATGGCACGAGGTTCCGTCGTCACGACGCCAGCCTCACGTAGTTGGCGGACGGTACTGATCACTTAGGCGGGCCGGTAGACGGTCTCCAAGAGGGCGTATTGATCGATCCCCCCCCGTGCGCATGCCGCCAGGGTGGTAGGTACTGCATGCGCGCAGTCCCGTGGATACAGCTGTCAGTGCTGGCCAACCAGATGCGATCGGGCGGAATCTGGTTGGCCTGGCGCACAGCTGGAAGACTTCGCACGCTCCAATTGCCACCCGCCACCGCGAGTTCAACCTTACTTCTCTCGACAGTCTTTCCCCGACCGAGATTCATCAGGGCGTTTACGCGTCTTGGCGGCCTGATATGCATTTTTGAGGTTCTTCTGGCTAGTCAAAGTGTGGGGGTGTTCGGCGCCGAGAACGCGCTCACAGTCGGCAAGGGTGGACCGGAACAGCGAAACTGCTTTTTTATGGTCGCCAGCGTCTTGATATGCGCCTGCGAGATTCCCCCGGGAGATAATAGCATCGGGATGGTCGGCGCCGAGGGCACGCTCAAGGTCGGCCAGGGTGGACTGCAGCAAGGGAATCGCTCGCTGAAGGTCACCCATGGCCTGGTAGGCGCACGCGAGACCATGGCGGCATATTAGGGTGTCGGGGTGGTCGGCGCCGAGAATACGCTCAAGGTCGGCCAGGGTGGACTGCAGTGAGGGAATCGCCTTTTTGAAGTCGCCGACATAGCGATAAGTGGCCGCCAGGTTGAAACGGAATTTAAGTGCTTGCGGGTGGTCTGCGCCAAGGATTGTTGCAGATTCGGCGACGTTAGTCTCATTTAGCCGGATTGCAGTTTTGAAGTCACCGGCAGCCCAGTAGGCCGTGGCTAGATTACTGCGACCGACCAAGGTGTCGCTGTGCCTTGTGCCCAACATGCGCTCGTTGATCTCAAGTGCACGGCACCCAATGGCGATGCTTCGATTGATTGATCCCGTCTGATAGAGGAATGCCGAGGCGTAAGTCAGCAGGCTGGCGGTGATAGTGCCCTCCAGCTCCCCTTGGCTAAGTTCGGCGTGAACAATCAGGTGAGGCAGCAATGGGCGCGACGCCTGCCAAGTGCTGGGATCGCTCGTGAGTTTTGGTATTTGGTGCGCCAATGAACTGCTCGCGGTTCGATGGGCATCAGCGATATCTCCCGCTTGGCGGTGGGGATCTTTTGGGTCAGATGTCCGGGCGAGGGTTTGAACCAATCGATGAACGGCGATATTTCCGTCTCGCTCTCCGATCATGCTGTAGGCGGCCAATCGCCCGATAGCATTGTTTAGTGCCAGAGGGTCAATCATTTGCTCCGCATATAGGTGTCTGAATTGGTGGATTCGGCCGCGCCAGCTCTTCGCGTCGTGCTTCCCGCACTGAGATCTTAGTCGTGTCATCTTTGCCCGCAGAGCAGGCGGGTAGCGGAGATCGTCAAGCAAGCTGCGGGGGATTCCGTCAGGGGCGTACCAAGCCAGGACCCGTAGTACTTCGCCAGCTAGAGGTGTATCCCTGAGGTGATCTAACGTGATACTCCAAATTCGGGCGATAGTACGGTCCGCTTCGCCATTTTCCGTGGTGGCCGCGAACATTTCTGCCGGCCTGTTCTTGAGCAGTTCCAGATAGGATCTTGGAGAGATGCCCGTCTCTGCGCAGTAGGACGCTGCCTGCTCTACAGCCAAGGGTAGACAGCCAACTTCGGCACAGACTTCAGCGGCGCCCTCGCTGGTCCTCGTCTTTCCGTGGTTTAGAATTCGAGTGAACAACTCGATGGATTCAGGTGCTTCCAGAACGTCGAGGGCTATGGCAGAGGAAAGTTGGTGCCAGCCGGTGGCACGGCGACTGGTGATGAGGAAGCGTCCGCCTCGGCCAGCCCGATCGATGACTGGACGGATATGTTGGGGATCGTTAACGTTGTCCAGCACGATAAGCCAGTTCCGATGCGTCGCAAGCCATAGAAGAGCCCACTCCCGCAGTTCGTCAGCGCCCGTCTCCGCGCTCCTGAAAGCAGGTTGGAGGGCAACCGCGAGGTCGGCCAGCCCGGAGTCCAGGGAGGTTCGTGAATCGGCCGTGATCCACCACTGTGGAGAGCTCCGCGATCGTTTCGTGGCCCAGTACGCGGCGAGCGTGGACTTACCGACCCCTCCCAGGCCATGGAGGGCCTGCACAATCACTTCGCCCGAGGTTGCGAACGCGGCATCCAGCATGGCCAGTTGACTGTCCCGCCCAACGAATCCGTGTGGCTGCGGCACGTTACTCAACCCCGTTGGCGCCTCCAGCTTTGGAGCTCTCTTCAATGCTCCTGCGGGCAATACCGTGGTGTGCGTGTGAAAAGAATTGGAGTTCTTAACGTCTCGGCCCGCCACGATCGAGCCGCTGTCGGCATACAGGACCGGTTCCTCATGGCTGCGTTTTGTACGACGGGGCTTTCGACGACCCATCACGAGCCCCGCCGTGCTTCAGAATCCTCGACATCGCCGCCAGCCGCGATCGATCCACTGTCAGCCGACGCCCCCGTTCCTCCCGAGGGTGCGGGCGACCAGACGGATGGAGGAGCACCTGAACCAGTGTCGATGGCCTTCGAACCACGCACACTTCCACTTGATGCGATCGACCCACTGCGCGCGACGGGAGATGCCCCGCGCGCAGACTGTTGCTGAGAATGGCTCACCAAGGCCAGCGCGAACCCGGCCACTGTGAAGAACAGACTCAACACACTGCTCAACTGATCCGCCCGATCAAGTCCCAGCAAGGCGAAGAACACGACCAGAGCGATCAGACCGACAGCGGCCCCCGCCCAACGCAAGACCTTCCAGACCGTCATACAAACATCATCCCAGAACGCCCGCGTGGTCGAAGGCTGTTCACGAATGTTTCTGACTTGCGGCACCACAGGTCCTGAAGATTGCTTCCCGACTTGCTGGAGATCGTTCCCAGAAATCGAGAGCGGTTGCGCGGTCAGAAGGCCCGGCCCCGTCGTTGTCGGGAGTGGCGAATCAAACCGGGCTGTACCAGGAGGCCGTGGACGGGAACGCACAATGGTTCCGGCAGGCGTGCTCCGAGACGGGAGGCAACGTATGGCGAGGAAGGCTGCCGGGCAGGGCGGCGGGAGACGGGCCATCCCAGCGCCTGTGCGCTTGGAGGTGTGGGTGCGTAGTGGTGGTCGGTGCGCGATCTGCAACAGGTATCTGCTCGATGGTGGGATGACGGGCCGCACCGTACGGCAGGGTGAGTTGGCACACATCGTCGGCCAGCAACAGACCGCAGGCTCCCCGCGCGGTGAACACGACCTGGTGGAGCGCGACACCGCCGACAACTTGATGCTGGTTTGTGCCGACGAGCACGACGAGATCGATGCTTCCGGCACCCTGGACGTTTTCACCGTGGAACGGCTGCGCGCGCTCAAACGCGCTCACGAGGACCGCATCAAGCACGTCACCGGGCTGGCCGACGACCGGGCGACCACGGTGCTGCGGATGGTGGGCCGGGTGCGTGGCCAGGAAGTCGAGCTGACCCGGCAGACCGCCGCTACCGCGGTGATCACCTCCGGGGACCGGTTCCCACTATTCCTGGAGTCCTATGAGCGGCACGGCGTGGAGATCGACCTGCGCCACGTGGCCGGCGAGATGACGATCGATCTGCGTGACATCCCCGACGAGGAGACTGGAGGCTCGCCCTACTACCGGGCAGCCACCGCCGTCATCGACGAGGTCATCGACAACCAGCTCAACCGCGGTATCGCCCGTGACAAAGTTGCGCACTTGAGTGTTTTCGGCTTCGCCCGGCTGCCACTGCTTGTCTACCTCGGATCCCGTCTGGACGACACCGTGCCCACCGACGTCTATCAGCGTCACCGCGAAGACGAGTCCTGGTCGTGGTCTTCGACAGCGCCTGCGGTCGGCTTCGCGGTCCACCTCGACGTTGACCAGCCGCCCGCGCATGAGGCGGTGCTCGTGCTGAACATCTCAGGCACGATCCAGCCCGAGGAGGTCCCACACCAGCTCGCCGGACTGCGCCGGTACCGCATCAGCCCTGTTGATGTTGCCGCCGCGCCGGACGTGCTGCGCAATCGCGTTTCCTTGACTCAGTTCCAGGAGGTGCTGCGGTCGCTGTTCGCGGATCTGGAGGCGAGCGCCAAGCAGGTGCGGCGCCTGCACGTGCTGTTCGCGGTGCCGCTCTCGGCCGGGGTAAGCCTGGGGCGGGTACGCGACCGCCAAGTGCACCCGGCGCTGGTGCTCTACGACCGCACGCCGAGCGGATATCGACGAGCCTTGGAGATTCCCTGACGCTGGCACTCGCTGGCGATCCGATAGCCAGTTACTGCGTTCCCGTTCGCCTTGGCGACAGCGCATCCTCCAGTGCACATGGGATGGGTCAGGGCGTGGTCGGTGTCGGGTCGTGGGCCAGGAAATGGTGATGGGGCGATCCGGCTGCGTGAGGGAGCGCGATCAGATGTGTGCCCGAGCCGGGAGTGATCAGGTGCATCCCCAGGAGGGACGTCAGCGTTCCGGCGACAGCAGCCAGGTCGGCCGATGCCCCGTGGAAGGTGGGCACCGAACAGCCGCGGGTTGGTACAAGTTCGTCGCCGTCCGGGGTGTCCTGCCACAGGCGGTGGTAAAGCTCCAGGGCGGGGTCGGCCAGTACGATCTTCCCGGCGGCAGTGTCGATGCTGCTGGGCCCCTGTGCGGTGGTGGGCGCGGAGACGCTCAGCAGGCCCAAGGTGCCGGTGCGGGTGTCGGTGGCTACCTGAGCCAGGACCGGGTGGCGTCCCCCGCTAGCCGCGAGGCGATCCAGGATGTGGCCCATGGCAATGCTCACGGTCGCGTCGATAATGACTTCGGCGCCTGCCAGAGCTGTAGCGTCGGGCAGTACGCCGTCGTGGACGTGGACCGCGACGGTGTCATCCACTGCTCGCAGCCGTCGGGCCAGGGCTTGGGCTTTGGAGGCTCCAACGTCAGCCTCGACGTAGTTCTGCCGGACCAGCAGTCCGCCGGTGACTGTTCCGGGGTCGCACACCGTCACCTGTGAGGCGCCGCCACGGACGACGAACTCGGCGATCCAGGAGCCAAGGCCGCCGCAGCCCCAGACATGCACGTGTTTCCCCAAGAAGCCCCCGATGAGGCTTCCGTCATCGCGACGTGTCGTCACGGCAGGCCGTTCATCGGACACAGGGCACCATTCGATCAGTAGGTCCGGGCGGATCTGGGAGGCGTCGATGTTCAGCGCGGAACCCTGCTCGTGGGCCATGCGCCGCAGTGCATCCGCGGTAGGCGCGGGAAGACGTGCACCCAAGAGATTGGGCGGGCCGCCCGCAGGGTGCGGGACTGCCAGGATCAGGTACTGCGGCGAGCCATCGGGGTTGCGGGCCGCACTGGCCGCGAGCGTGGTCAGGATCGCCGGAGACTGGGCGACTGCCTGCGGGGAGCTTCTCCTCTGGCGATCGAACGGAGGGTTGTCCACGTAGGTCAGCAGCTCGGCAAAGGTTGAGCCGCCGCCGAGCGGCAGCGCTCCCGCAATGGTGATTACTGGCACCCGTACGGCCCTGCCTTCCGGGGGCGGACTGTAGGCCAGGTCTAGTCGGTGC
This sequence comes from Streptomyces sp. SCSIO 30461, assembly GCF_037023745.1. Lineage (NCBI taxonomy): Bacteria > Bacillati > Actinomycetota > Actinomycetes > Kitasatosporales > Streptomycetaceae > Streptomyces > Streptomyces sp. SCSIO 30461. Next base: position 7,512,840 of record NZ_CP146101.1, on the reverse strand, counting down.
TCGGTGCGCGCGATCAGGTAGCCAGTCTGGATTCGCTGGTCAGGGCCGGGAACGCGTACGACCAGCGTCGGGGTTCCGGGCGTTTGGTGAAGCACTCCGCCGACGGCGTGGTACATCGCCTTTGATGCGTTGAACTGGCCCGCTGCCGCGTCGCTCAGCCAGGACCACAGCCGGTTCAGATACGCCCGTATGCCCCCGCGCAGCGGATCCCACTCGCGGGCGGGATCCAGGAAGATGCACAGTCGGCGTCCCTGGAGGACATGCGGGTAGCCGGCGAACCTCCAGTGCTCCACTTCGACGGTGGTTGCGGACAGCGGTGAGGCCGGCAAGGTCAGGACGAACTCCTCGTGCTCCTGCAGAACCAAGCCGCCGTCAGCAGTGGCCAAGGGCCCTGTGTGAAGCCGCAGCGTCACCCTGAGCACACCGTTCTGGCCGCGGGCTGGAACTCCCACCAGACGCAGCACGTCAGGCTGTTCGGCCGCGGCCTCGCGCAGCTCGGCCAGGGCCTCTCTCTGCCAGTCCGTCGGGGCGGGTCGGTTCTTGCCGCCGCTCACCCGGCGCGACCAGGCCGCGCGACAGCGGTGACCGTGGTGGCAGCCGCGGGGAACTTGGAGCCGCTGGTTGCCGAAACCGGGGCCTTGAACTCGGGGCCGAAAAGGTTCTGCCACAGCCGTAGGCTCGTGTCCTTGTCCTCGGCGTGGTAAGCGTCGTGGATCTCGGCGGCGTGCTTGTGGATGCGGTCGCGGAAGTAGGAGTACGTGTTCTGCTCCCATCGGTGGTCGAAGGTCAGCCCAGACCCTGAGGGGTCGGCGACCGAGGGCTTGATCTCGTTGGCCTGCAGATAGGTGTCCAGGTCAGCGACGATGTGCAAGAGCGCAGTTGGCACATCACGGTAGTAGCCCGGATCGGAGAACTTCTTGTAGGCATGGACTTGGTTGCCGAGCAGCGTCGTCAGGATCACCGACCGCGTCCCGGTGAACGATCCCTTGTGGTCGCGCAGGAATTTCATCAACCGGATGACCTTGCGCAGATTCCCCTGCGCGATCTGGTCCTGAGTGCGCATCCAAGTGCTGAAGCCCTGCGAGTTGGTGTTCTCCCAGGTGTCCTCGTCGCGGTTGACGATGACCTCTCGACCGTCGACTAGCATCACGTAAGGAACGATGTCCACGTGCATGGAGTTGCTGTAGACCAGCCGCACACATCGGCACTTACGCGAGTGCGGCATGTCCTTGTAGATGCTGTGTCGATGCAGGGCCGCATACACCTCTTCGATATACGTCTTCGGGCTCTGTGACCAGTCCGGGTTCTCGGCCATCAGCAGCATCACGTCAGCATCGAACTCCGTCCCGCCGACCGGGTCGATGATCGTGCGATGCGCCCATGAGCCCTGCGGAATCTTGCCCAGGACCAGCGAGCCGATTTCCTCGTCCGCCTTCAACGCCCGGTAGATCGCCTCCACCCTGGTGTCGAGAAGGTCGAGCTTGACTTGGCCCAGGTTCACCGTGGTGCGCAAAAACTCATTGAAATGGTCGGCGAGCTGCATGGTTGTCCTCGGATTCGAACGGGCCGACCGCCCCCGGACCGCATCAGAGGATGGGAGCTGACGGCGCAACACACTTGCCTCATCCAGCCTAGGCGTCACCACTGACATCACGCCGTCGCCAGCCCAAGCGGCCCCCGGCACCCTCGTCGACACGAGCACCGCTGAGAGCCGGGCAAGTCCGTCCGAACGCGTCCCCCCTTCCCAGTACGTGGCGTCTATAGGGCCCAGTCCCGGACGCGCGCGAACTCCGCCGCTCGCTTCGCCATCCCCAACTTCCATGGTGTCCGCTCCACTTCAGCAATCTCCCGCCACAGTGCCGCCGTGGCCAAGCTGAAGGCCGCGAGTGCCTCGGCCTTTGCGTCCCGCCAGGACGAGAACCGACTTGCGAAGGCGAGGGCCTCCTCCACCGAATGCCCGGCGTCCATGAGCTGGAGGATAAGTGCGCCGGGGTCGATCCAGGCCGCCCCTCGCGTCGGCCAGGCCCAGTCGATGAGTCGTGCGCGGGCACCGGTGATCAGGACGTTGTCCGGGGCGAAGTCGGTGTGCAGGAGAGTGTTGCCCTCGAAGTAGTGCAGCGTACCTGGCGGTGCGTAGTCCGCCCACCGGTCGACGGCGTCCTTGATCCCAATGCCGGCGGGCGCTGCAAGGCCCTGCAGTTCGACAAGCGCGGTTTCCACGAGCGGCAGGTCGGGTGAGCCTGGCGTGTAGTCGGCGTGGCGGCCGTCGATCACCTCGTAGCCGAGCAAGCTCCAGCCGCCGAACTCCAGGTGCCAGTACAGGCGTGGACAGGATGCCGGCAGGTACGGAGCGACGGCTGCCTCGCGGCGTTGGGCAGCGACCTGGGGATGGTCGGCCGGGATGCCCTTCACGAAGACCCGGCCGCCGTTCGTCGCCAGGACGGAGGCGATGCCGGAGTTCATGCCGCCTTGCACGGTCACCGCTTGGTGAACGGCGCCGCTCTTGTCGGCGACGGCTCGGCGGACGTCGGCGGGTAGCTGTTCGAAGGGGATGCGGGACATGGACACGCGCGGTTCCTCAAGGGTGCTCGGGTACGGGGAATGCCGCCCCGGCCAGGGTAAGGCCGGGGCGGCACTGAGGGGGTGGAACGAGCGGGCGGCACGGGCGCCGCCCGTGATGGATCTAGTACGGCTGGTCATCCCCAGCCGAGCAGCTGCACTCGGCGCCCTCGGCAGCCTCGTCCAGGTCGGCGATGATCTGGAACTCGTCGTCCTTGATCGACGCGGCGATCAGCGGCACCGGCAGGGCGCTGGTCGGGTTGTCCGCCGGACGTCGGCCGATGGTGAGCATGACCGGTTCGCGAGGCGGGGTCAGGAGTGCGGTGGGCGGAGTCATGATCCGTAACCTCCATGTTGGCAGTAGAGCTCTCGTCGGTCCCCCGCCTCCTGGTAGAGCCTGGCCAGCGGTCGGCACGTGCGGCACGTGCCGACCTTCGTGCAGCCGGAGCATCCACCGGTGCGGAGCTGTAGGGACTCGGCGACCGCGCCGAGTCGGGGGAGGGCTTCGACGCCCTCAGTGATGAGGTTCACGCTTGGGTCGCGACCGACCTTGCAGATCGACGCGATGCCGTGCGGGTTGACGTGGAAGAACGTGTGGCCGGCGTTGCAGCCGGTGAAGACGCTACGGGCTTTGAGATGGTCCAGTGCCTGCGTCGCCAGGGGGTTCGCCTCGCCATCGATCGTGGGCGACATGTTCGTGAAGACCTGGTGCGGGAAGCCGTACGACTTCGCGAGGCACACCATCGCGTCTGTCTCGTGCGCGTTGCCGTCCGAGACGATCACGTTCAGGCGGACCGGCAACCTGTCCTCGCGGGCGGCGTCCAGGCCCATCAGGAACCGGCCGAACGCCCCGCGGTTCCGCGTCACCTTGTCGTACGTCTCGGCGGTGGCTCCGTAGACGCTCAGGGTCAGTCGGTACGGCCGGTGGCGGGCGAACAGGTCCCGGATCGGCTGCTTCCGCAGCGAGGAACCGTTGGACGAGACCTGGACCATCATCCCGAGCTGGTGGGCGTACTCGTACGCCGCGCCGAACTCGCGGTCGATCAGCGCCTCACCGCCGGTGATCTGCAACCACAAGACACCGGCGTCCCTCAGCGTCTGCAGCAGCGCCTGCTTACCGGCCCAGTCCAGGCCCTCGAACCGCTTCTCCCCGAGGTAGCAGAACTCGCAGTCGTAGTCACAGCCGAGGTTGATCTCCCATGACGCCTTGCCGTACCCGTACCGGGACCGCTCGCGGACGAGGACGACATCACCGACCGGCGACGCGGGCAACTCGGTCCCCCACGCTTCCCGCGCCGCGTCGGCCAGCCAGTCCGGGACGGATCGGCCTTCCGCGCCCGCGGCCCACAGCTCCTCGTAGCGGACCTCCGGGATGCGCACGCCGGCCGCCCGGCCGGGCTGGACTAGGAGGTACTGGGCGAGAAACGGGCTGGCCACGAGCTGCGGAGCTGCTTTCCGCCTCGGCCTCTTGGCGCTGGTGTTCGTCTCGATCATGGGACCTCCACGAGGTGGGTGCGAGGGGTTGGTCGGGCCTGGTGGTGGGCGGCGATCAGGTTGGCTGCCCGCTCGGCCGGTGGATCCCTTCTCCAAGCGCGGGTCAGGGCGTGATCCGTGCGGTCAAGGCGGCCACGCCGATCACGAAGCCGCACGAGGCGGACACGAGCACGATCAGCAGTGGTCCGGCGTAGCGGGCGGCCCGGGTGACCTGGGCGGTGACACGGTGGTTCACGGCTTCCACCAGGCCCTCCATGGCCGGGTGATGATCTCCCGGTACGTATGGTGTGAGGGATTGCGGCCACCATGCGTGAACACCCAGCTCTGCGGTTCGGCGAAGTCGGTGCCCGGCGGTGAGGTCTCGCCGCAGACCGCGCACTGCATCGCGTACGTGGTGGGCTCGGCGTCGGGTTCCCGGTCGGGCTGGAGTGTCCACTTCTTGTGGCAGATAATCGCGCGGCTGGTCATCGAACCGTCTCCAGAGCCGTGGCGACGTACGGGTGCTGGAGTGCGGTACGGAGGGCGTGCGCGTTGGTGAGGGTCTCGTCGTCGGGCAGTTCGCACCAGCCGCCGAACCAGTCGTCGATCAACGGCAGGCTGGGCGCGACGAGCCACGAGTTGGTGGTGAGATGCCGGACCGGCAGGTCGCCCCAACTCCCTGCGGTGCCGGTGTCGATGGCGTAGTAGAGGCGTTCGTTGGGCCCGTCGTAGAGCACCGGGCCGATTGCCGTGCCAGTGGCCCGCAGGTGGGCCAGGGCCAGGAAACCGACCGCTGCGGGGGTGCGTACGAGGTCCCAGCCTTCGCCGACTCGGAGGAGGCGGAGTCCGGGCACGTCGTTGACCAAGGGTGCGCTGCGCAGCGCTTCACGGACGGACATCACGTATCCCCTTGGTGCTGGAGGCCGGAGCTCACGCCGAACAGAGGCGCACGTTCCGTCGGCGGCCTGATGGGGCGAACCACGATCAGACGGGTGTCTGTTGCTGTTATCTGCCGCTGCCGCTCGGATACGACGCGCCTTGGGCCGAGGTGGCTGAGGGAAGGGACCACGGCGCCATACGTGTCGGGCAATTCGAGTGCGTCCAGGAGGCCGACGAAGGCGGGCGAGCGGACGGCAACCGTCGCCTCGCGGTCGGTGAACACACCGCTCAAGGTCAGCTCGTGCTGCCGGCAGTACTCGGTGAGGCAGCCGATGAGCGCCGCGTGGCGGGCCGGGCCGCCGGTGACATGGCGCAGGTAGCCGAAGACCTGGGGGCAGGCGACGGAGCGTCGTTCGGTGATGAGGTCGTCGTCCATGCCCACAGCGTCGGCCGTCGTGAACGGCCTCGAAATGACCTGCTGTTGTACTTCCGTTGCACTTCCCGCCCCACGTCGTCACCGAGAGTGCTTCCATACATGACGGAGGGAGGTCATCCGTGGTCAGTGTGCAGCAATGGACAGGCCGGGAGGCGAGCGCCCTGCGCGCCGCGCTGCGTATGAGCACGCGCGCATTCGCAGAGCACCTCGGTGTCGCACTGCGCACGGTCGCCAAGTGGGAGAGCCTCGGTACAGCAACCCATCCCCGCCCGGATACCCAGGCCATCCTCGACACGGCACTGGCCCGCGCGGACTCCGCTGCTCAGGCCAGGTTCGAGGCGCTGATCTTCCCCGACAGGAAGAGCGTGCGGCCGGCGGACTACGAGACCTGGACCGAGGACATCGAGCGGGCTGTGGTCTGTGTCAGCCGCCAGAACTTTCCCTTCGCCACCTCACTGTTGAACCGCTGGCTGACCCGGCACGACCCCCATCACCTGGATGACAAGGGCCTTTACTTCTACGGCCGTTCCCTCGTGCTGCTCGGCGATCTCCAACGTGACCAGGGCGCGATCCTCGGCCCGCTCTCCGCCCGGCACTCCTACATGACCGCCCGCGGCATGTTCACCGAACTCGATATCCCGCGTCGAGTGGCTCAGATCGAGCTCTCCCTCGCCGTCGTTCAGGAAATGTCCGGCCAGCTGGAAGCCTCTGCCCGGCAGTACGAACTCCTTGCAGCGGACGAGCGCTTGAGCCCTCGCGACCGTGCCAGGGCCCGGCTCTGGGTCGGTACGGCACTGAGCAAGGAGGGCAACAACGGGTACGCCACCGGCGTCATGGTGGAGGCCACTCGCTCCTTCGAGGACCTGGGTGAGCCGGAGGACTGGTCTGTTGCCCACCAAAAGCTGGCCCTGGCCCACCGAGGCGTCGGCGACCTGAAGCAGGCCCTGCACTACATCGACATCGCGCGCACCACCGGCACGGTCGACTCCCCGATGCAGCGGGTGCGGTTGGACACCGCATACGGGCACATCCTTCTGTCGGATGCGGCGACCCGGAATGATGGGCTGTCCGTCCTCGATCAGGCGGCACAGGTGGCCCGCCAGTACGGGTTGAGCCACCAGCTGCACAGTATCGAGGGCATCCGAAAGGGCCAGCAGGGATGAGCCAGGGAGTGCCAGTGCCGGAGCACGAGCAACGCCAGATCACCGACGAGCAGTTCCACGACGCGACGCTGATCTGGAACTACCACCAGATGGGCCACGAGCAGCGTCCCTGCTCGGCGGCGATCGGCCTGGGCAGCCACGACCTTGGGGTGGCCACCACGGCCGCAGACCTCTACCGCGCCGGCCTCTTCCCGGTCGTGGTGTTCAGCGGGGGCAACAGCCCCACCACCCGGGCCCGCTTCCCACGCGGTGAGGCCGTCCATTACCGCGAGCACGCCCTGAGCCTCGGGGTGCCGGACGAGGCGATCCTGGTCGAGCCCAAGGCGGCCAACACTGGCCAGAACGTCACCTTCTCCCGCGAGATGCTGGCCGAGGCCGGCATCGCGGTCGAGTCGCTGCTGCTCATCTCCAAGCCGTACATGGAACGCCGCTCGTATGCGACCTCCCGCAAGCTGTGGCCCGAGGCTGAGGTCGTGTGCGCTTCCGAGCCGCTGGAGTTGGACGACTACATCAAGTCCATCGGCGACGAGAAGCTGGTCGTCGACATGCTCGTCGGCGACCTGCAACGGGTGATCGAGTACCCGAAGCTCGGCTTCGCCGTCGAGCAGGACGTACCGGGGGATGTGTATGACGCTTACGAGCGCCTTCTGCGCGACGGATTCGACAGCCGCCTCATCGGCACCTGACCTGTCCCACGCTGGTTCGCCGGGCGGGGTGTGCGCGATCCACCAACCGAACCTGTTCCCGCGGCTGTCCACTCTGGCGAAGCTGTACGCCGCCGGCCGGTGGATCGTCCTCGACGACGTCCAGTTCGCCCGGCGCGACTATCAGCACCGGGCTCGGCTCGCAGCCCTGGACAGCCCCGCCAGGCAGCAGTGGCTCACGCTCCCCACGCACCTGCCCGATGGGCGCACGACACTGATCAGCCGGGCGCGGCTCGCCGACCCCAGCCGCTCCCGTCGCACCGTCAGCCTGCTGATTCGCCAGTACTACGGCCGCAGCCGCCACTGGCCAGCGGTGCGTGGGGTCCTGGACGCGGTTCTCGATCAGTTCGAGACCACCGACCGCGTCTCCGGCATCGCCAGGGCGTCGACGATCACGCTGCTCACCGCACTTGGCTGGAGCGGCGAAGTACTGGACAGCAGCACGATCCCGACTCGGGAAGGCCGATCAGAACGGCTCGCAGACCTGGCCGTGGCCACGAGCAGTACCCACTATCTCTGCGGCACGGGTGGCTGGCGCTACCTCGACCCGGCTCCGTTCGATGCCCACGGCATCCCGGTGCTGGCTTTCCACACTCCTGTGGAGACGGAAGACCCACTCTGGCGGTGGTCCCGAGGGATCAGCAGTCTGTGGGCGCTGAGCCAGATCGGACCGGAAGTCCTGGCCGCCATGCTGGCGGCCCAACGAGACCAACTGCTTCTGGGGGGCTTCACGTGACCGAACCGCAGGCGCCGGGCAAAAAGCCGTTCCTGTACGTCGTCGTCTGCGCGGCCGGTGTCGTCGGCGACGTCGGCAAGCTGATCACGGCTGCTCAAGAGGCGAACTGGGACGTGGGCGTGGTGGCCACCCCGCAGGGTCTGGGTTTCATCGACACGGAGGCGGTCGAGGCCCAGACCGGCTACCCGATCCGATCGGCCTGGCGCTCACCCGACGATCCTCGCCCGCTGCCACCCGCCGACGCCATCGCGGTGGCCCCGGCCACCTTCAATACCGTCAATAAGTGGGCGGCAGGGATATCCGACACTCTGGCCCTGGGCATCCTGTGCGAGGCGTACGGCATGGGCCTCCCCACTGCCGTCCTGCCGTACGTGAACTCAGCCCAGGCCGCCCATCCCGCGTACCGGCAGAGTCTGGAGCGGTTGCGCGAGATGGGCGTCCTGATCGGTTCGTACGAGCCGCACCGGCCGAAGGCCGGCGGCGGGGCAGACCGCTACTGCTGGGAGGAAGCGCTGGAGCTGCTCACTCCCAAGGCGTCCGCGCGGCCGTGATCAGCGCCGCCGTGCCGAATGGGGCTGTGAGGGAGGAGCCGCTGCCGCAGGCTGGACGGGCGTAGTCCGGGCTGCCTCGGCTCGTGGACTGGGCGGATGGCGTTCGCCGAGGCGGCGGATGCGCCAGGTCAGTGCGCGGGCGGGGCTGTGGGCGTCATCCAGGGTGCGCTGTCCGAGCGCCTGGTCGAGGACGGTGGCTGCGTTGTGTCCTGCTGCTTCGGCCTCGGCGAGCACGGTGGCGAGTGCGTCCCAGGCGGAGTCGGCCAGGATGCGCTCGGAGTGTTCCGGTACCGCCTGCTGGAGGTGGTGGGCGAAGCGGAGTTTGGTCTGCGGGCTGGGCGCCCGGCTGGCGAGGCCGACCAGGACCGGCTCGGCGACCTGCGCGTACGCCACCTGCAAGTGGAGGAGGGCCTGCTCGGCTGCCGCCTCCTGCTGTGCGTGCTGACGGATGCGGTGCCAGTGAATCGCGAACGCCACCGCGGTGAGTGCGGCATCCAGAAGCATCGCGAATCCGGCCCCGTCCCTGTCCTGGGGGCGGTCGCGCCAGATCGCCTGGACGCTGCGGCGCAGGACGCGTGTGCTGTCGAGGTCGGCGGCGATGCGGGAGCGGGTGGCGCGCTCGAAGGCGGCCGCGGCCTGTTCGAGTTCGGCCTTGAGCACCGCCGGTCCGGTGGCCGGCAGGAGGTCCAGTGCGGCGCCGAGCGCGACCAGCTGTCCGTGAGCCGTGGGGTCGTCGCTGTGGGTGAGGTGGTAGGGGATGCGTTCGGTGGCGGCGGTGGCCTGGTGCCACAGGTTGCCCGGGCGGACGGTGACAGGTTCGGGGCTGGTGGTAACGAGGCGTTGGCGGATGTTGGGGAGGGAGAGGTCGGGGGCGAGCGTGGAGCCGGAGTAGAAGACCGGCTCGCCCTTGTCATTGGTGTCGCCGGGCAGAGCGAAGTTGCAGCCGAGGGCGTCGCCGGACGGGCCGAGCTTGAGGCGCACGGCAACGCCGGTGGCGTCCAGCAGGGCGAAGAACTCGGCCTCGTCGGCCGCGGCGGCGACGGCGCGGCGGACCCGCAGGCGCAGGATCTCGCGGGTGGCCGCTTCCTGGCCCAGGCGTTTGGCCTTGAAGTGCTCCTTGCTGGTGGGGCGTTTGGCGGCGGTGCCGTCGCCCGGCTTCAGTCGCCTCAGTCCGTAGTCGACCTCGATCTGGCGGGCTTCGCGCTGGACGGCCCGCTGGTCAAAGTCGCGCTGGGGGCGGCGACCGTCCTGGCGTACGAGGGTGGCGGCGATGTGGATGTGGTCGTCGGCATGGCGGACGGCCACCCAGCGGCAGGCTTCCTCGTCGCCTTCGGGGGCGATGCCGGCGGCGGCCACGATCCGGCGGGCGATATCCCCCCACTGGGTGTCGGTGAGGATCGGGTCTTCGGGGGCGGCACGGACGGGGCAGTGCCACACGGTGTGCTTGGGTGCTTTGTCGCCGAGCATCTTCACGGGCTGGTCGAGTTGTGCGGCGAGCTGGGCCTCCACGTCCTTGGGGTCGCGGTGGGGGCTGCGGCCAGGGTCGGGGGCGAAGTCGTTCCAGGAGGCCACCAGGTGCGGGTCGATGTGTTCGCTGGCCCGGCCTTTGCCGAAGAGGTAGCCGATCGTGCGGCGTGTGGCGTGGGGCCCCTTGCCGAGGATGATCTTCGGTATCAATGGCTCACCGCCCCTCGGTGATCTGGGCGACGGCGGTGTCCACCTCGGCGATGGATGCCTCGACGCGCTCCAGGAGCCGTTGGACGGTGTCGGGGTGGGGCCAGGAGCCGTCCCTGTTGAGGTGCCATGTGAGCTGGTTGAGGTTGTTGCCGATACCGCCGAGCTGCCGGTTGGCGGCCAACAGCGCCTTGACCATGGCGCGGTAGTCGGCGACGGCTGCGGTGGGGTCGTCGGCACGGGCGGCGGCGAGCGCGCACTCGGCGACGTAGCCGCCGGGCTGCATGCGGCTCAGGGCGGCGGCGTTCTGGACGAGGGCGAATTCGTCGTCGTTGTAGCGGGGGTGGACGCGGTGCTCGCGCAGCTGCTTGTCACGCAGACGGCGACGCTGCGCCGGCTGCCGCGGCACGCTCGACGACGGCTCGCTGCCCCCAGTCCCGGTCGGCTCCCCCGGGCCGGTCGACTCCGGTGCCCCTGCGCCGGATGCCTCCGCCTCCTCTGGGGCGGGGGTCGGGTAAGGACTCCTTACCCGACAACTTGCTGCGCGTGTGACGGGGGTGGTGGCCATCTGTTCCTGGGGCATGGGGTGTTCGTGGTGCTGTTCGTGCATCGGAGTGCTCCGGTGGTGAGGGGGCGGAACGTGTGTCACGTGCGTCGCATCCGTCCCATGCCTGGTCAGGGCAGGTACGGACACTCGGGCAGGTACGGAGAAGTCCGTCCCGGTGAGGACATCCGTCCCCGCGCTGACCTGCGCGGGGACGGATGCGACGCAGTGATACGGACCCAGGGGAAGCGGGTCAGCGGGCGCGTTTGGGGCCGGTGGGGCCGCCGGGCAGGCAGATGGGCAGCTGGCCCGCCGGGGCGGTGGGCGGCTTGCCCTGGGCTGGCAGGTGCGCGGGTGTGGCGTCGTGCGCGGGGGCGGGCGCCGTGTCGGTGAGGTCGGGGCAGTGTCGGGCCCAGCTGTCGAGGAACCGGTTACGGGCGTACCCCTTGGCCTGCCTGCCCTTGTCGAACCGGTAGTTGGCCGGGCGGATGTCGAAGTCCCGGAGCATTCTGCCCAGGTGGTAGGCGTTGAGCCCGTTGGTGCCGTGCTCTGCCCAGGGTGCGTCGGGGTCTTGGAGCAGGGTGGTGACCAGATCCAGGGAGGACAGGGCTTCGGGGTTGCCGTGTGCCTCGAAGATGCGGTGTATGTCGCGCAGCAGCCGCGTCTTCAGGTTGGTCTGCTCGTCCTTGACGGCCTCGTACCGGGTCATCGCCACGCAGGCCGCACGGGCGCTCGCGGGCCAGTGGTCGCCGGCCAGGTCGGCGATGATGACCAGCGGTTCCCAGGTGTCCGCCGCCCGGTCCTCCACCGGCATGGTCGGCGCCATGCGGCCGGCCGTGCCGCGCAGCGGGCCCAGCCAGGCGGCCAGCTTGTCCCGGAGCGCGTTCAGCTGTGGTGTGGCGTAGCGCGAGCGGAACGGGGTCACCTTCTCGCCCGGCTTGCGCTTTTGCATGCGGAGCACGACCGCCCGGTCCGTGATTGTGTCGGGCAGGTCGCCGATCGAGGCCAGCGCGGCCATGGCGAAGGTCGGGTACGGGGTCGGCTTGTGCTCCGGACCGGAGATGCGCCAGGCGGGCCGGTTGCGCTGGTGTCCGGCGTTCAACAGACCGCGCAGTTCTTCGTTGTCGCCGGCCTTGCTGAAGATGGTGTCGGCTTCGTCCACCAGGATCGTGCGCGGGTTCTTGCCGATGACGCGGAAGAGTACCGCCGTGGACATGTTCACCGTCATGATCGGCTGGTGGACGGTCTCGTGGAGCACGTCCAGCACGCGGGACTTGCCGCAGCCCTTCGTCGGGCCGACGACTGCCAGACGAGGCGCGTGCTGCAGAGCGGTCTGGATGTGCGTGGCAGCCACCCACAGGGTGACCGCGGTCAGCGCCTCGTCACTGGGCAGCACGACGTACTTGCCGATGGCCGCCCGCAACTCATCCAGTAGTTCCGCACCTTCACCGGAACCCCGTTTCACGGGGTCTGACGGTCCCCGAGAAGGCCGGGGACCGGCCTCGTGATCCGGTCGCGCGTCGATGGGACCCGTCCCCTCCGGCTGGACGGTCCCCGCAGCGGGACCATCGGTCCCCAGAGACTGGCGGGGACCGTGCTCACGGTCCCCTGGTGCAACTGCCGTCTCTTGGGGATCGGTCCCCGATTTCATGCCGCTGGCCTGCGGGTTTGTGTCGGATGCTGATACGGGGACCGGGACGTGCGGGGACCGAGCAGCGGGCACTTCGCGGGGACGGTCCCCAAAAGCGGCATCTGTAGGCGGCTGGGGACGGTCCCCGTGTGCTTCCACATGCGCCGAGTGCTCGACGGTCCCCGACGCGGGGGACCGTGTGTCCTGCTGATCCTGGCGGCGCCAGGGGACGCCCTCGCCGGGGACCGCGGGAGTGGGCCAGCCGGTGGGCGAGGTGTTCGTGGTGCTGGGGGACGTAGAGTCCTCCATAGGCGTTCCTCTCCGGTGAGGGGCAGGACGGGCAAGGTCCCGCCCCTCACCAGCTCGTTCGTTCAGGGATGGGCAATCGGCAGGGGAGTCTTCGGCCCTCGGCGTTGGCGCGCCGGGGGCCGCTTCGTTGTCCGCGTCAGGGGCGGGGTCAGGCTGTGAGGTCGTACGACGTCTGGGCGTCCAGCCATGCGTCCACCTCCCGCCAGCGGTAGCGCAGGTGACGGCCGACCTTGTGGACGCTGGGGCCGATGCCCCGGTACTTCCACTGGTAGAGGGTCTTCACCGGTACCCCGAGGTACGCGGCTACGTCGGCGGGAGTGGCGAGCTGGTCACGCTCGGCGCCGACAGGGCGCGGGGAGTGGTTCGGCAATGAGGTCTCCATATCGGAATCAGGGTTTTGGATGGCAGGCGTGGGCAACACATCCACACCGCCTGGGAAGCGTCCAGAGTGAATTCTGGAACTCCCGGACACTTCCCTCGGTGTCGCCGGGGAAGACCAAAACAGTAAGGGCGGATCCCCGGTTGCCGAAATCGCTCCCATGGAAACTGAAATTTTCTGCGGCGAAGTGAACGGCTGAGGTGCTGGAATCCGGTACCTCAGCAGCTCAGAGGCGGCGCCCAGTGCTGAGAAGTGGCGCGGCTTGCCCAGTGGACATTATATCCGATAGTCGCTCAAATCGCCCAATTCTTTGACGCGGAGGGAAGGTAGCACAACCTCCCCGCCAAAACGGCTCGTGATGTGCCGGAATTTGACGAGACGAACACCACTTCGCCTCCGGGCGACTTTTGGAGAGTTTAAGAACTAACTCTTGCCACGACGGTCGCCTGCAAGTTACAGCTATTTGTCATGCCCAACCGACCTGTCGAAATAGGCCCCGCTGGCCTCCACGCCGCCCGCGCCATCGAGCACCCACGCCTCGTGCCAGCCGGCCCCAGCACCAGTTCGCCGCTCCTCCCACAGCCCTGCTGCTCCCGTGGCTGACGCACACCGCCGCGACCCACGCCGCCCCCAGTCCCCAAACCCCATCCAGGAGGCCCTTCTTGGCTGACGTGTACGACCGCTGGCACAAGTCCCACCCCAAGCCCGCCGAGGCCGAGTGCGGCGAACACAAGAGCCGTACACGGCAGATGGTCGCCACCGCCGACCACGGTGTCGGCAAGCGCTGGCAAGTCCGCTACCGCGACCTTGACGGCCGGCAGCGCAAGGAGAATTTCCACACGAAGGCCGAGGCGGACAATCGCGCCGCCGAGGTCGACGTCGAGATCCGGCGCGGCTCCTACGTCGTCCCCGCCGAGACGAAGCAGACGCTCGGTGCCTACGCGCAGAAGTGGCTCGATGCGAACTCCGTCGGCCCGACGACCGCGCTCCGCTACGAGGCGACCGTCCGCAACCACATCGTCGAGCACCTCGGCCGACGCGAGCTGCGGTCCCTCAACCAGCCCTCGATCATTCAGGGTTGGATTCGCACGCTGCAGGACGCCGAACTGGAAGTGTCGACGATCGAGGGCATCTTCGACATCCTCTCCAGCATCCTCGGCATGGCCGTGGAGGACGGGCTGCTGCCGAAGAACCCCTGCAAGGCGAAGTCGGTCAAGCTGCCGACCGCGACCAAGAAGAGGATCATCCCTTGGCCGCTGGAGCGCGTACTCGCCGTGATAGCCGGACTCCCGAAGCGCTTCCAGGCTGGCGGCAAGCTCGCCTTCGGCTGCGGCCTTCGCCAGGGCGAGGTGTTCGGCTTCGCCGTCGAGGACATCGACTTCAAGGGCGGCTGGATACACGTCAACCGTCAGGTACGGCTCGTCGGTACGAAGCCCGTCTTCGCCCTGCCCAAGGGCAACAAGATCCGGTCAGTGCCCCTGTCGGCCCAGCTCGCCGCAGCCATCAAGGCTCACATGAAGGAGTTCCCGCCGACCGCCGTCACCCTGCCCTGGGCCAAACCGGACGGCGAGCCGAAGACCTTGCGCCTCCTCTTCGTCGACGCGAAGGAGCGGGCGTACAACCGGAGCGTCTTCAACATGGGCGACTGGAAGCGCGCCCTGGCCGCCGCCGGCGTGATCCCTCCCCGCGAGCGCGGCGCGCGCTACCTCCAAGCGGCCCCGGAAGACGGCATGCACGCTCTACGTCACGCCTACGCCTCCGTGCTCCTGGATGCAGGGGAGAGCATCAAGGCGCTCTCCGAGTACCTCGGCCACTCGGACCCGGGCTTCACGCTGCGGACGTACACGCACCTGCTGCCGTCCAGTGAGACCCGCACCCGCAAGGCGATCGACGACGCCTTCACGGAAACGGAAGCCGAGGCGGAAGACGACGGCGACCCGCCCGCCGACCAGGGCACATCAGCACCCCCAGCAAAACCAATGTGCCCTCAATGTGCCCTGGCCGCCTGACGGCCCCCTCCGGCACCAACAGGGGCGAGGCCCGAAGACCCCGCCCGATCCGCAAGAAACCCCAGCTCACGGCCATACAAGGCAATAAGGCTGATGCCCCGCCTCATGCAGCCGGTGGCTGAAGTCCTGCCACTCGTGCAGCAGCTGGTACACGTTGAAAGCGTCCCGCGGCCCCCCGCGGTCCGGGACCGTCGACCAGATGAAGGCGGCGGCGCCGACCGTCTCCTCGCCGATGTCGCGCAGCGGGTCGACGACCGTCATGGGGAGCTTGACCACCGCGTAGTCCGGGTGCAGGACCACCAGCTCCAGCGGCGGCACCTTGTTGAGGGGCATCCCCTGGATGCCCGTGAGGACCATCGCGGCTATCGTCTCGGGCTTGATCTTGCTGAACATCCCGCCCATGCCGAGCTCGTCCCCGCCGAGCTCTTCCGGGCGCATCGAAATGGGCACACGGGCGGCCGTGGCGCCGTCGGGGGCGCCGAAGTATCTGTATGTGACCCCCATGCCTCGGCCACTCCTGCTCTGTACGGGCTCGCGCGTGCTCTCCACGGGCTCGGGGGACCCGTGCCGCCGGTGCCTCCCCCGCCGGGCAGGCTCGGGACCCAGGTCGTCGGTACCCTCGCCCGGTCCGCCACCGCGATGCATATCTCCACCCGACTGCTTTTTATGACGCACAGCGCAGGCCGCGCAACCCGATCATCGTGACAGTGACCTCCCCCGCGGAGGGGTGGTGAAACACCTGTCCGCAAGAACGCCTGGGGCCTCTGACACCATGGATTCCGTGAGCTTTCCCTATGACGCCCCAGTTTCGCAGACGCTTTTCGACCGCGCGTCCCTCGTGACGCCCGGCGGCGTGAACTCTCCGGTCCGCGCCTTCCGTGCCGTGGGCGGTACGCCCCGGTTCATGGTGTCCGGTGCCGGCCCGTACCTGACCGACGCGGATGGCCGCGAATATGTCGATCTTGTCTGCTCGTGGGGTCCGATGATCCTCGGACATGCCCACCCGGAGGTCGTTGCCGCAGTTCAGGCGGCTGTTGCCCGTGGTACCTCGTTCGGTACGCCGGGGGAGGGCGAGGTCACGCTCGCCGAGGAGATCGTGGCCCGGGTCGCACCGGTCGAGCAGGTGAGGCTCGTCTCGTCCGGCACGGAGGCCACCATGTCGGCGATCCGGCTCGCCCGCGGCTTCACCGGGCGCGCCAAGGTGGTCAAGTTCGCCGGCTGCTATCACGGCCATGTGGACGCGCTGCTGGCCGCGGCGGGCTCCGGGGTCGCCACCTTCGCGCTGCCCGACACCCCCGGTGTCACCGGCGCACAGGCCGGGGACACCATCGTGCTGCCGTACAACGATCTGGAATCGGTTCGTGCCGCCTTCGCCGCGCACCCCGGTGAGATCGCCTGTGTGATCACCGAGGCATCCCCGGGCAACATGGGCGTGGTCCCGCCCCTGCCCGGTTTCAACCGGGGGCTGAAGGACCTCTGCGCCGAGAGCGGCGCCCTGTACATCTCCGACGAGGTCATGACCGGTTTCCGTACCTCGAAGGCCGGCTGGTACGGCGTCGACGGGGTGGTGCCGGACCTGATGACCTTCGGCAAGGTCATGGGCGGCGGCTTCCCGGCAGCGGCGTTCGGCGGCCGGGCCGATGTGATGGGCCACCTCGCCCCCGCCGGGCCGGTCTACCAGGCGGGCACCCTCTCGGGGAACCCGATCGCCACCGCGGCGGGCCTCGCCCAGTTGCGGCTTCTCGACGACGCGGCGTACGAGAAGGTCGACACGGCCTCCCGGCGGATCCAGGCACTCGTCACCGAGGCGCTCGCCGAGGAAGGCGTGGCGCACCGGCTGCAGACCGCGAGCAACATGTTCTCGGTCTTCTTCACCGCGCACGAGGTGCGCGACTACGACGATGCCCGGAAGCAGGAGGCGTTCCGCTTCAACGCCTTCTTCCACTCGATGCTGTCGCAGGGCGTCTACCTCCCGCCGTCCGCCTTCGAATCCTGGTTCGTGTCGACCGCCCATGACGACGCGGCGATCGAGCGGATCGCGGCGGCGCTCCCGGCCGCCGCCCGCGCCGCCGCGGAGGCCACCGCATGAGCAGCATGGACATCCATACGGAAACGACCGTGGTTCATCTCATGCGCCACGGAGAAGTGCACAATCCGGATGGCGTGCTCTACGGCCGCAGGCCCGGCTACCACCTCTCCGAGCTGGGCCGGCAGATGGCCGACCGGGTCGCCGGGCACCTGGCGGACCGGGACATCACCCATGTGGTCGCCTCACCGCTGGAACGGGCGCAGGAGACCGCGACGCCGATCGCCAAGTCGCACGGTCTGATCCTGGACACCGACGAGCGGCTGATCGAGGCCGGGAACGTCTTCGAGGGCAAGACCTTCGGCGTCGGTGACGGCGCGCTGCGCAAGCCGGGCAACTGGAAGCACCTCACCAACCCGTTCCGGCCTTCCTGGGGCGAGCCCTATCGTGAGCAGGTTGACCGGATGATGGCGGCCCTGGAGGCGGCCCGCGACGCGGCCCGTGGCCACGAGGCGGTACTCGTCAGCCACCAGTTGCCGATCTGGACGCTGCGCAGCCATGTGGAGCACCGCCGCCTCTGGCACGACCCGCGCCGCAGGCAGTGCACGCTCGCCTCGCTCACCAGCTTCACCTTCCAGGGCGACCGGATCGTCTCCGTGGGCTACTCCGAGCCCGCCCGCGATCTCGTACCGGCCCATCTGCTGGCCGGGGCCAAGCCCGTGAAGGGCAAGTCGAAGGCCTTCGGGGCGTAGCGGCGGGGGTCACCTGACGCATTGCGGTGCGGGTCCCGGGAACCCTCGTCGGCGGCACGCCATCTAACACATCGGCCTGTATGCGGGCCTTGTGTGGACTGAAGGCAGTCCGGGCGTGGCCTGTACGTGGCCGGTATGGCGAAACCGCCAGGCGACAGGGACGGGACAGCATGCGCGAGATCAGCCGAAGGGGCCTGCTCGGGGCGGGACTCGGTGCTGCGGCGGCGATGGGCATCGCCGGGTGCGGCCTGGGATCCGGTACCGGGGACGCGAACGACGGGAAGGGCGGGGCCGGACGGTCCGGGGGAGCGGGGGGTGACGGCACGTCATCCGGCTCTCCAGGCAAGTCCGCCCCGCCCTTCCGTTCCATAGGTGACGGTTCGACCGCCGACACCGGGAAGCAGCCCAACCAACCGGACAAGCCCGTGCCGCTCCAGCCGGGTCAGGCTCCGCCGCAGTTCGTGGTGTTCTCCTGGGACGGCGCGGGCGAGGTCGGCAACGGCCTCTTCCCGCGGTTCCTGGAACTCGCCAGGAACCACGACGCGGCGATGACCTTCTTCCTCTCCGGTATCTATCTGCTGCCCGAGGCGAAGAAGAAGAGCTACCGGCCGCCGGGCAACCCGGTCGGCGCGTCCGACATCGGATATCTCAGCGACGATCACATAAAGGACACCCTGAAGTACGTCCGCCAGGCCTGGCAGGACGGCCACGAGATAGGCACGCACTTCAACGGGCATTTCTGCGGCGGTTCCGGCTCGGTCGGGAACTGGACCTCCGCGCAGTGGCGGAGTGAGATCGACCAGGCCGTGTCCTTCGTCACCGAGTGGAAGACGAACAGCGGCTGGACGGACATCGACCCGTTGCCCTTCGACTACCGCAGGGAACTCGTCGGCGCCCGCACCCCCTGCCTGCTCGGGCAGGACAATCTGCTGCCGACTGCGAAGGAGCTCGGCTGGCGGTATGACGCCAGCTCGCCGGGCGGTCGGCAGCAGTGGCCGCGGCAGCGGGGCGGGCTGTGGGACCTGCCGCTCCAGGCGGTGCCCTTTCCCGGGCACTCCTTCGAGGTGCTGTCGATGGACTACAACATCCTCGCCAACCAGTCGCACAACTCCACCAAGGGGAATCCGGAGCGCTATCCCGGCTGGCGCAAGCAGGCCACCCAGGCGTATCTCAACGGATTCGACCGCGCCTATGAGTCGAATCGCGCACCGCTCTTCATCGGCAATCATTTCGAGCAGTGGAACGGCGGCATCTACATGGACGCCGTCGAGGAAGCCCTGAAGGCGATGGCGGGGAAGAAGGACGTACGTCTGGTGTCGTTCCGGCAGTTCTGCGACTGGCTGGACGTCCAGGACCCGAAGGTCCTCGCCAGGCTTCGGAGTCTGGAAGTCGGTCAAGCCCCGGCAGGGGGCTGGAAGACCTTCCTGAAAGCGGCCCCCTGAACGTCAGTGATCGCCCGTGATCGCTCTCCGAGGGGCGGACATCGGCGTGCTTAGGCGTCCTTGACAAGGGGCGTTGCGGGCATGGAGGGGGGTGCGGTAGATCCCCTGAACGCCCATGCGAAACTTTTCACATGAGCCTTGTCCGCGCCCATCGACGCATCCTTCTCGCCACCGGAGCAGGCGCTCTCGTCGCCGTGCTCACGCTGTCGGCGTGCAGTGGCGACCTCAATGGCAAGTCCGGTGGCGGCAACGACACCAACTTCGTGACCGGCACCGGCGGGATCTCCACCGTCGCCAAGGGCAAGCGGACGGCGGCGCCCGAGCTGACCGGCAAGGACCTTGAGGGAAAGCCGCTGTCCCTGGCCGACTACAAGGGCAAGATCACCGTGATCAACGTCTGGGGCTCCTGGTGTGCGCCCTGCCGGGGTGAGGCGGAGTATCTGGAGAAGGTCGCCACGGACACCAAGAGCAAGGGTGTCGAGTTCGTCGGTATCAACACCCGGGACGACGAGGTCGGCGCGGCGCTCGAATTCGAGGACGATTACGGGGTCGGCTACCCGAGCTTCCACGACCCCATCGGCAAGCTGATCCTGGAATTCCCCAAGGGCAGCCTCAACCCGCAGGCCATTCCGACCACGCTCGTGCTGGACCGGGAAGGAAAGATCGCCGCCCGTGCCCTGCGCGCCGTGGACGACGAGATGCTCCGCTCCATGATCGACCCGCTGATCGCGGAGAAGTAGCGTGAACGAGACGGTCTACAGCGGTGCGCTGCTGCTCGCGCTGCCCATCGCCGTGCTGGGAGGCCTTGTCTCCTTCTTCTCCCCGTGCGTGCTGCCGCTGGTCCCCGGTTACCTCTCGTATGTGACCGGGATCACCGGCGCGGATCTGGCGGAGGCCAGGAGGGGCCGGATGGCCGCCGGGGCGCTGCTCTTCGTGCTCGGCTTCACGGCGGTCTTCGTGTCGGGCGGGGCGCTGTTCGGCTACTTCGGCGACACCCTCCAGGAGCACCGCGAGACACTCAGCATCGTCCTCGGTGTGCTGATGATCCTCATGGGGATCTTCTTCATGGGCTTGATGCCCTTCCTCACCCAGCGCGAGTTCCGGTTCCACAAGCGGCCCACGGCGGGCCTGGCCGGTGCGCCACTGCTGGGCGTGCTGTTCGGCGTCGGCTGGACCCCGTGCATCGGGCCCACACTCAGCTCCGTCAACATCCTGGCCCTGGAGCAGGGCACAGCGGCCCGCGGCGCCCTGCTCATGGTCGCGTTCTGCCTCGGGCTCGGGTTGCCGTTCGTCCTCGCCGCCGTCGCCTTCCGCAAGGCGCTCGGTGCGTTCGGATGGGTGAAGCGGCACTATGCGTGGGTGATGCGGATCGGCGGCGGCATGATGGTCGTCACCGGTCTGCTGCTGCTCACGGGTGCGTGGGACGCCCTCGTACAGGAAATGCAGGGCTGGTCCGACGGCTTCCAGGTGGGGATCTGATCCATGAGTACGACCGACACGACCGGTGAGAGCGCCACCGGTCCGCAGGTCCCCTGTGCCGGGACGCCTGAGGTCCCCGAGCAGGAGACCCCCGCCCCCGGGCAGGGCGGCACGCGTGACTCCGGTGGCACCGGCGACTCAGGTGACTCCGGTGACCTCGGCAAGGCCGGTGCGCAGCTCTCCACCGCTCCCCAGGAGCGTGCCGTGCCCGGCTCCTTCGGAGGCCCGCGCACGCCGGGCGCCGCCGGTGCCGTCGCCTGGACCTTCCGCGAGACCATCGGGTGGGTGCGCTGGTTCTGGCGCCAGCTCACCTCGATGCGGATCGCGCTGATCCTGCTCTTCCTGCTCTCGCTCGGTGCCATCCCCGGCTCCCTCATCCCGCAGAGCGACGCCGACGAGCTGAAGGTCCGCACCTGGAAGCAGAACCACGAGTTCTGGGCACCGGTCTTCGACAAGCTCCAGCTCTTCGACGTCTACGGCTCGGTGTGGTTCTCCGCGATCTACATCCTGCTGTTCGTGTCGCTCATCGGCTGCATCGTGCCGCGCACCTGGCAGTTCGTCGGCCAGCTGCGCAGCCGCCCGCCGGGCGCCCCCAAGCGGCTCACCCGGCTCCCGGCCCACACCACCTGGCGCACCGACGCCGACCCCGAGGCGGTCCGCGAGGCCGCGCTCAGGCTGCTGCGCAAGCGCCGGTTCCGCGCCCATGTCACGGGCGACGCGGTCGCTGCCGAGAAGGGCTATCTGCGCGAGGTGGGCAACCTCGTCTTCCATGTCTCGCTGATCGTCATGCTGGTGGCCTTCGCCGTCGGACAGCTGTTCAAGTCCGAGGGCGGCAAGCTGATCGTCGAGGGTAGCGGCTTCTCCAACACGCTCACCCAGTACGACGACTTCAGGTCCGGCTCGCTGTTCGACGTGGACGAGCTGGTCCCGTTCAGCTTCACCCTGGACCGGTTCACGGGTACGTACGAGGCCAAGGGACCGCAGCGGGGCACGCCGCGCACCTTCGAGGCCGCGGTGACCTACACCGAGGGCGTCGGCGGCAAGGAGCGCAAGCGGACCATCAAGGTCAACGAGCCCCTGGAGATCGACGGCGCCAAGGTCTATCTGCTCTCCCACGGCTACGCCCCGGTGGTGACCGTCCGGGACGGCAGGGGCAAGCAGGTGTACAGGGGCGCCGTGCCGTTGCTGCCCGTCGACAGCAATGTCACCTCCACCGGCGTCATCAAGGTGCGGGACGGCTACCGGGACGCGAAGGGCAAGAAGGAGCAGCTCGGCTTCCCCGCCTTCTTCGTGCCGACGTATGCGGGCAAGGGCCAGGGACAGATGTTCTCCCAGTTCCCGGGGCTGGTCTTCCCGGCGCTGAACCTCGGCGCGTACCACGGTGACCTGGGCGGCAACCGCGGAGTCCCGCAGAACGTGTACCAGCTGGACACCAGCGGGTTGACCCCGTTCAAGACCGCCCAGGGCGATGTGTTCAAGCAGACGCTGCTGCCCGGCGAGACGATGAAGCTGCCCGACGGAGCCGGCTCGGTCACCTTCGAGAAGGAGATCAAGGAGTGGGCCAGCTTCCAGGTCTCCCAGCAGCCCGGCAACAGCCTCGCCCTCGCGGGCGCCGTCGCCGCGATCGCCGGACTCGTCGGCTCGCTGTTCATCCAGCGGCGCCGGGTCTGGGTGCGCGCCGTGCGCGATGACTCCGGCACGGGGCTGACCGTGGTCGAGCTGGCAGGGCTCGGCCGCACCGAATCGGCGAAGCTGCCGGAGGAGCTGGCGGAGCTGGCCGAACTGCTGCACGCTCAGGCGCCGACCGCATCCGGGCCTGCGGCCGAATCCGATGCCGGGGCGGAAGCCGACGCATCCGAACCCGTATCCCAAGCCGAAGCCGAAGCCGAAGCCGAAGCCGAAGCCGAAGCCAAGCCTTCCGAAGGGGCCGACAAGTGACGCTCGCCGCCGCCACCAACGAGAGCCTCGCGGAGTTCAGCAACGGGCTGATCTACTCCTCGATGGCCGTCTACACGCTGGCCTTCCTCGCGCATATCGCCGAGTGGGTGTTCGGCAGCCGCAGCAAGGTCGGGCGCACCGCCGCCGCGCTGACCTCCGCCGCCCCGGCGGCCGCCGCCGCACCGGCGGTCCGTGTCACCCGGCAGGTCGGCGGCACCGGCGTCCTGGAGCACCCCAAGGTCGTCACCCGTGCGGCCGCCGGACAGCGCGACGTCCCGGACGGCCCCGGAGCGGCCGGCGGCACCGTCAAGGGCGACCTCTACGGACGGATCGCGGTCTCGCTGACCGCCCTGGCCTTCCTGGTCGAGGCCGCCGGTGTCATCACCCGCGCGCTGTCGGTGCAGAGGGCCCCCTGGGGCAACATGTACGAGTTCTCCACCACCTTCTCCACCGTGGCGGTGGGCGCCTACCTCGGCTTCCTGCTGGCGAAGAAGAACGTCCGCTGGATCGGGCTGCCGCTGGTGACCACGGTGCTGCTGGACCTCGGCATCGCCACCACCTGGCTCTACACCGAGAGCGACCAGCTCGTCCCGGCGCTCCACTCCTACTGGCTGTGGATCCACGTCTCGACCGCGATCTTCTGCGGGGCGGTCTTCTACCTCGGCTTCGTCGCGACCGCGCTCTACCTCTTCCGCGACTCGTACGAGAACAAGCTGGCCACCGGTGGCAGCCCCGGCTCCTTCGCCCGCTCGGTGCTGGAGCGGCTGCCGTCGGCGGCCAGCCTGGACAAGTTCGCGTACCGCGTCAACGCGGCGATCTTCCCGCTGTGGACCTTCACGATCATCGCCGGTGCGATCTGGGCCGGTGACGCCTGGGGCCGCTACTGGGGCTGGGACGCCAAGGAGGTCTGGTCGTTCATCACCTGGGTGGCGTACGCGTCGTATCTGCACGCCCGTGCCACCGCCGGTTGGAAGGGCCGCAAGGCTGCGTACATCGCGCTGGTCGCCTTCGCCTGCTTCCTCTTCAACTACTACGGGGTCAACCTGTTCGTGAACAGCCTGCACGGCTACGCGGGCGTCTGACCCGCGCCCACGTCCGCCCCCGCCGCCAGTCGTCCGCCTCCCGTTTCCCGGCTCCGGTCGGCGATACGCGGTCGGCCGGGTGGGCGCACGCGGTAGCGACCCCCGGCCGCTCGGGCCACGCTGGTGCCATGAGCGAACCGATCCCTCATGGCACCAGCGAGACCCGCGACGGCGGGGACGGCACCGCGACCCACCTTCTGCACTTCGTGGTGCGGCTGCCCCATCCGGTCGTACGGGTATGGGCGGCCGTCGCGACTCCGGAGGGTCTGCCGCAGTGGCTGGCGGTCGCCGACCTGCTGGAGACACACCTGGGCGGCGGGGTACGGCTGCGCTGGCTCAACGCCCCCGGCGATGTCGAGGGGACGGTGGCCACCGGGCGTGTGACCGCCTGGGACATGGAGTCCGTCGCCGAGTACACCGTCGAGCCGCACGGCCGGATCCGCTTCCACCTGGAACCGGCGCCCGCCGACTCGCTCGCGACCGTGCTGCGTTTCACCAACGAGTTCACCGGGACCGACGAGCAGCGCCTCGACAACCTGGCGGGCTGGCACCAGCACTTCGAGTACCTCGAACGGGCGCTCGACGGGCACCCCGCCGACTGGGGAGCCCGGACACCGGAACGCTTCCGCGAACTGCGCGCCGACTACCTCAGCCGACCGTGATCGAGTCCAGCTTGGCCCGCAGGTACGCGTGCGAGTCGATGCCCCGGACATCCGTGCCCGGGTCGCACTCGTAGAAGTAGACGAGCGACATCAGCTCCTCAGCCGGTATGTCGGCGGGCGGCGGCAGCACCCGGTGGCGGCCCGAGCACCAGCGGCCGTCCGTCCAGCGGGCCATCAGATCGCCGATGTTGACGGTCAGCGAACCGGGCACCCAGGGTGCGTCCTGCCAGCCTCCGGTGTCCGTGAACACCTGGAGTCCGCCCTTGCCGGCCTGCCGGTCGAGCACGGTGACCGTGCCGAAGTCGGTGTGCGGGCCGATCCGGAACTGCCCCGGCTCCGGCTCCCCGACGGTGTCACGGCCCGGATACCAGTTGATGTTGAAACCCCAGGTCGGATGGCCTGTGTGCCGGGTGAAGAAATCCTCGGGCCCACCGAGCGCGGCACCGAGCAGCCCGAGCAGACGGTCCGACAGCTCCCGCATCTGCCGCAGATACGCCTCCACGGCAGGTCTGAGCGCGGGCACCTCACGCGGCCAGTTGTTGGGCAGGAACCACTCGGCGTCCACCGCCGGGACCCCGATCGGCTCGTCCGCCGCGAAGGAAAGCGACTCCTTCAGGTCGGGCGGTGTCGGGGTGCCCTCGGCGTATGCGTTGGCCTCCGCACCCGGACCGAGCCAGCCGCGCCCGCCGACCTTGACCCCGTACGGCTCCTTGGCCGCCGGCGGCAGCTTGAAGAAGTCATGCGCCGACTCCCGGATCCGGCCGCCCAGCTCCGGGTCCACACCGTGGTCGGTGACCAGCAGGAACCCAGCGGTGCGCAGCGCGGCGTCGACGGTGGCGGCGGTCCCGGCGCGGGCGGCCGGGTCCCCGGAGAACCACGGCTCCAGGGCGATGACCGGGATCACGTCATGTGTCATCGCCGATGTCCTCGTTCCACAGCTCGGGGCTGGTACGGATGAACTCGCGCATCAGGGCCGTGCAGTCCGGGTCCTTGAGCACGATCACATCCACCCCGTGCGCGGCCAGCCAGCCCTGGGCGCCGGGAAAGGTGTCCGCCTCGCCGACCACCACCCGCGAGATGCCGAACTGCCGCACGAGCCCTGCGCAGTACCAGCAGGGGGACAGGGTGGTGACCACCGTCGTGCCCCGGTACGAGCGCCGTCGCCCCGCAGCGCGGAACGCGGCGGTCTCGGCGTGCAGTGAGGGATCACCGTCCTGTACGCGGCGGTTGCGCCCGTGGCCGAGCAGCGCGCCGTCCGGGCCGTAGAGGGCCGCGCCGATGGGGATACCGCCCTCGGCGAGCCCCGCGCGGGCTTCGTCGAGCGCGGTGGTCAGCCACCGCCGTGCCTGCTCCTGGTCCATGCGCCCACTGTCCCGCGCAGGCGGCGCCGGATGCCAGAGCGACGCGGCTTCGGGCGATGAGACCCGGTCAGGAGCAGGGAGTCAGGCGCCAGACGGGCCGACTCTCGTCAGCCGGTCAGCCGGTCAGCCGGACGGCCCTCGTCAGGCCTGGCCACCGCCGGATTCGCCGCCGTCCCGCCTGCGTCGCTCCTGCTCGCGAGCGCTGTCCTCGTCGCGCCCCGGGCCCTGCTCGCCGCTCCGCTCGCCGTCCCGTTCCCGGCCGGGCTCGACGTCCTTGGCCTGGCGGTTCTCGTCACCCAGCGACTTCAGGAACTCCGGATTGTCGTCCGGCGCCACCCATCCGCCGCCGCCGCCGCGCCGCGAAGGGCGCCGCGCCGACCGGTCCTTCCCCGCGATCAGCCAGGAGATCGACCCGACGAGCGGGAACAGCAGCACGAGGATCGCCCAGATCGGTTTGGGGATGTACCTGATCTCCTTCTCGTCCGTGGAGATGCAGTCGATGAAGGCGTAGATGCTGAGCGCCAGCGGCACCAAGAACATCAGCACCCGGAACATTGGCGGCCCCCTGCGTGCGGAGATCGGGGCCGGTTAGCGGCCCCCGTGACGGTTCCAGCCTAGCGAGTGGCAGATACTGGACGGCATGGCTTACGACGATCTTCGCTCGCTGCTGCGTGCACTGGAGCGCGAGGGCGACCTCAAGCGCATCAAGGCCGAAGTCGATCCCTACCTCGAAGTCGGGGAGATCGTCGACCGGGTCCAGAAGTCCGGCGGCCCCGCTCTGCTCTTCGAGAACGTGCGCGGTTCCGCCATGCCGCTGGCGATGAACGTCTACGGCACGGACCGCCGCCTCCTCAAGGCGCTGGGCCTGAAGTCGTACGACGAGATCAGCGCGAAGATCGGCGGGCTGCTCAAGCCCGAGCTGCCGCACGGGTTCATGGGCGTACGCGAGGCGTTCGGGAAGCTGGGCGCCATGACCCATGTGCCGCCGAAGAAGGTCAAGGACGCCCCGGTGCAGGAGGTCGTGCTGCGCGGTGACGAGGTCGATCTGGAGCAGCTGCCCGCGCTGTTCACCTGGCCCGACGACGGCGGCTCGTTCTTCAACCTGGGGCTGACCCACACCAAGGACCCCGAGACCGGCGTCCGCAACCTCGGGCTCTACCGCCTCCAGCGCCACGACAAGCGCACCATCGGCATGCACTGGCAGATCCACAAGGACAGCCGCAACCACTACCAGGTGGCGGCGCGGCGCGGTGAGAGGCTGCCGGTCGCGATCGCCTTCGGCTGCCCGCCCGCCGTGACTTACGCCTCGACCGCGCCGCTCCCCGGCGACATCGACGAGTACCTCTTCGCGGGTTTTCTCCAGGGCAAGCGGATCGAGATGGTCGACTGCAAGACCGTCCCGCTCCAGGTCCCGGCGAACGCCGAGGTCGTCATCGAGGGCTGGCTGGAGCCCGGCGAGATGCTGCCCGAGGGCCCGTTCGGCGACCACACCGGCTTCTACACCCCGCAGGAGCCCTTCCCGGCGCTGACCATCGACTGTGTGACGATGCGCCGGCGCCCGCTGCTCCAGTCGATCGTGGTCGGCCGCCCCCCGACCGAGGACGGCCCGCTGGGCCGCGCCACCGAGCGCTTCTTCCTCCCGCTGCTGAAGGTCATCGTCCCGGACATCGTGGACTACCACCTGCCCGAGGCCGGCGGCTTCCACAACTGTGCGATCGTCTCGATCGACAAGAAGTACCCGAAGCACGCCCAGAAGGTGATGCACGCCATCTGGGGCGCGCACATGATGTCGCTGACCAAGCTGATCGTGGTCGTGGACTCCGACTGCGACGTCCACGATCTGCACGAGGTCGCCTGGCGGGCCCTCGGCAACACGGACTACGCCCGCGACCTGACGGTCGTGGAGGGCCCGGTGGACCACCTTGACCACTCCTCGTACCAGCAGTTCTGGGGCGGCAAGGCGGGTGTCGACGCGACCAGGAAGTGGCTTGAGGAGGGCTACACCCGGGACGGCGGCTGGCCCGAGATGGTGCTTTCCGACCCGGACACGGCGGCGCTGGTCGACCGCCGCTGGAAGGAGTACGGCCTGTGAGCGCTTCGGCCGCGGCGGTCCCGGGTCCCGGCCGCACCAAGGCGTTCCTGCGCCTGGTGATGATCGAGCATTCCGTCTTCGCGCTGCCCTTCGCCTACATCGCCGCGCTGACGGCCATGTTCCGGATCGACGGGCGCATCGACTGGGTGACGCTGCTGCTGGTCACGGTGTGCATGGTGGGCCTGCGCACGTTCGCGATGGCCTGCAACCGGATCATCGACCGCGAGATCGACGCCCGTAACCCGCGTACCGCCAACCGCGAACTGGTGACGGGCGCCGTGTCGGTGCGGTCCGCCTGGACCGGGGCGGGCATCGCCCTGGTGGTCTTCCTGGGCGCCGCCGCCCTGCTCAACCCGCTGTGCCTGGCGCTCGCGCCGCTCGCGGTCGTCCCGATGGTGGTCTACCCGTACGGGAAGCGGTTCACGAACTACCCGCACGCCATCCTGGGCCTCGCCCAGGCCATAGGACCGGTCGGGGCGTGGCTCGCGGTCACCGGCACCTGGTCCTGGGACCCGGTGATCCTCGGCCTCGCGGTCGGCATCTGGATCGGCGGTTTCGACCTGATCTTCGCCTGCCAGGACGTCCAGGCCGACCGGGCCCACGGGGTGAAGTCGTTCCCGGCCCGCTTCGGCATTCCGGCCGCGCTGTGGGGGGCGCGGGTCTGCCATGCCGTGACCATGGGCCTGCTGGTCTGGTACGCGCTGGCGACCGGCGCCGGGCTGTTCTTCTGGGCCGGTCTGGTGATCGTCGCGGTGGCGTTCGCCTACGAGCACACGATCGTGACGCCGCACGACCTGTCCCGGCTGAACCGGGCGTTCTTCACCGTCAACGGGTTCATCGGGATTGCCCTGTTCGTGTGTGCGCTGATCGATCTGGTCGTTCGAGGTCTCACCCTGTAGCTGCCGTGCAGCTGGTCGTCGTGGAGACCGGCATCGGCAAGCTCTCCCTGCACACGGGAGGCCTTCCGGTGGCCCCAGGCGCCCCTGGCTCGCCTCCTACGCCGTGAGCGCCGCGGCGCCCGTCGCCACCCGCCGCCTGCGGAACAGGAACGCCGCCGCGACGCCGCCCAGCAGTCCGAACAGATGCGCCTGCCAGCTGATCCCGCCGTCGACGGGCAGCACGCCCCACAGGATCGAGCCGTAGAGCCCGGCCACCAGCAGTCCGATCAGCACATCGCGGACGCTGCGGTCCACGAAGCCACGCGCGAGCACATAGCCGAACAGCCCGAAGACGACACCTGACGCGCCCAGGGTGACCGAGCCGGGAGGGGAGGTCAGCCACACCCCGAGGCCCGAGGCCGCGATGACGGTCAGGACGACCCCGGCGAACCGGCCCGTTCCGGCTCCCAGCGCGGCGAGGAAGCCGAGCACCAGCAGCGGCACGCTGTTGGCGGCGACATGGCCGAAACCGTAGTGGAGGAAGGCGGCGGGCAGGATGTCCGCCAGCTCGGACGGCTCACGCGCGGTGACCCCGTACGAGTCCAGGGCATGGCCGGTGGCGAAGTCGACGATCTCCAGCACCCACAGCAGGGCGATCCAGCCGATCATCAGCACGGCGGCCGTGGCGGCGCGCCCGGCCAGTCTGCCGCCCGAGGCCGATCCCGACGGTCTCGCGGATGCTGCTGCCATGACGGCCCCCTGTGGTCCCGCGCCCTGCGTCTCCCCCGGAAACGTCCGGGGTACCTTACTCGGTTCCGCCATCACATGGCCGGATAGGCTCGATCCATGAATGACGCCAACCGCACCGCCCAGCGCACCCCGTGGGTCGTCGGGGTCTCCGGGGCATCGGGCACCCCGTATGCGGCAGCCGTGCTGCGCGGGCTGCTCGACGCGGGCGAGAGCGTGGATCTGGTGGTGTCGCGCGCGTCGCGGCTCACTCTTCTGGACGAGACGGGGATCGCCTTCCGTGACGCGCACTGGCGGGACGATCTGCGCGAGTGGCTGTCCCGCGGGGCCGACGGCAAGCCGGGTACGTTCGCGGTGGCCGATGCGGCTTTGGCGGACGTACGCCACTGGTCGGCCGGGGACCTCGCCGCCGGACCGTCGTCGGGTTCGTACCCGGTCAGGGGGATGCTGATCGTGCCGGCATCCACGGCGTGTGTCGCGGGGGTGGCGCTCGGGCTCTCGAAGGACCTGCTCCAACGTGCGGCGAGCGTGATGCTGAAGGAGCGCCGCAAGCTGGTGGTCGCGTTGCGGGAGACTCCGCTGAACGGGCAGACCCTCAGGCATCTGGTGGCGCTGGACGAGGCGGGCGCAGTGGTGCTGCCCGCCTCTCCGGCGTTCTACGCGGGCGCGACGCACATCCAGGATCTGGTGGACTTCGTCGCGGGGCGGGTGCTGGACGCGGCAGGGGTGCCGCACCGGCTGTACCGCCGCTGGGAAGGGGAGCTGGGAGGTGCCCAGTCCCGTAGTGACTGAACGAGCAGCCGGCTGAGGACTAGCGCTTCTTGGCCGCGCGACGGGCGGAGCGGGCAGAGCCCCGGTCGATGCGGTAGGCGGCAGCAGGCTGGTGGGCACGCGAGCGGTTGGCCAGCTCCTGAAGCTGCCTCATGTGGGCGTGGGCCATCTCGATCGTGTACACGGTGAGTGTCATCTCCTGTATAGATCGTTTTTGATCGTTTGAAAGATTCACAGGGTGTCGCCCCTGTGTGCCTTAGATTCTACACGTAAACTTGCGGTATCGCTGAATAATGGAAGGCTCAGGCATATGGACGCCGTGGATAGGCAGCTCATCCAGGCTCTGCGCGAGAACGGCAGGGCTTCGTACGCCGAGCTCGGCCGGCTCGTCGGACTCTCCGGTCCCTCCGTCACCGACCGCATCAACCGTCTGGAAGCCGCCGGTGTCATCACCGGCTATCGGGCCACCGTCGACTCCGCCTCGCTCGGCCTGGGTGTCACCGCGCTCGTCGGCATCTCGCTCTCCGACGCGGCCGACCACGAGGACGTGGCGCGCCGACTGCGCGACCTGGCCGAGATCGAGGACTGCTGGTTCATCGCGGGCGACGACTCGTACATGCTCAAGGTCAGGGCCGGTGACGTGGACGGCCTGGAGAAGACCATCCGCCGGCTCTCCGGGACGAAGGGCGTCTCGCGCACGCGTACGACCATCGTGCTCTCCACGAAGTGGGAGAACCGGGTCGGGCATCTGCCCGAGCAGCCCTAGGCGTAACGTGGGTGCGGCCTCCGGGGTGGTCCGGGGGCGCGGGCCCTTCAGGGGGCGGCATGCTCCAGGACGACGAAGAAGACAAGTGGGAGGCGACCGCATGGATGCGGGGCTCAAGCGCGAGCTGGAGGAGAAGGTCCGGGCCGGCGAGCGGCTGAGCCGTGAGGACGGTATCGCCCTCTACGAGTCGGACGACCTGGCCTGGCTCGGCGGCCTCGCCCACGAGGTGCGCACGCGCAAGAACGGCGACGTGGTCCACTTCAACGTCAACCGTCACCTCAACATGACGAACGTGTGCACCGCGTCGTGCGCCTACTGCTCGTTCCAGCGCAAGCCGGGCGAGAAGGACGCGTACACCATGCGCATCGAAGAGGCCGTGCGCCTCGCCAAGACGATGGAGAGCGAGAACCTCACCGAGCTCCACATCGTCAACGGCCTCCACCCCAACCTGCCGTGGCGCTACTACCCGCGCTCGCTCAGCGAGCTGAAGAAGGCGCTGCCGAACGTCTCGCTCAAGGCGTTCACGGCGACGGAGATCCACCACTTCGAGACGATCTCGGGCCTCAGCGCGAGCGAGATCCTCGACGAGCTGATCGACTCCGGTCTCGAGTCGCTGACGGGCGGCGGGGCGGAGATCTTCGACTGGGAGGTCCGGCAGCACATCGTGGACCACCGCACCCACTGGGAGGACTGGTCCCGCATCCACCGCCTCGCGCACGAGAAGGGCCTCAAGACCCCGTGCACGATGTTGTACGGGCACATCGAGGAGCCCCGCCACCGGGTGGACCACGTACTGCGGCTGCGGGAGCTCCAGGACGAGACCGGCGGCTTCCAGGTCTTCATTCCGCTGCGCTACCAGCACGACTTCGTGGACATGAAGGACGGCAAGGTCCGCAACACGCTCCAGGCGCGCACGACGATGGCGACCGGCGCGGAGGCTCTCAAGACCTTCGCCGTCTCCCGGCTGCTCTTCGACAACGTCCCGCACGTCAAGGTCTTCTGGGTGATGCACGGCGTGCAGACCGCCCAGCTGGCGCTCCAGCACGGCGCTGACGACATGGACGGCTCGGTGGTCGAGTACAAGATCACCCATGACGCCGACAACTACGGGACGCCGAACAAGCTCACCCGTGACGATCTGCTCGACCTGATCCGGGACGCCGGTTTCCGCCCGGTGGAACGGAACACGCGCTACGAGGTCATCCGCGAGTACCCGGGCCCGGACGCGGACCGCCGAGAGTCGCCGCAGCCCATGCGGGTCTGACCCGTCCCGACGGACTCCGAGGCGCCGGCCGTTGAAGCCGGCGCCTCACCTCGTCCTTGCCCCTGTGGCTGTGGCTGTGGCTGCGAGCAGGCTCACACACCCCCACAAGCGGGACAGTCCGGGCCGGTTGTTACCGTCGACCGCATGACGTTGTCCTTCCGGTTCGACCCGCCTGTGGACCCCGCCCTGCGGGACGGCCTCCTCGGGCTCTGGACCGACGTGTCCAACGCGGGCGGCGCGGTCGGCTTCGTACCGCCGGTGACGGTGGAGGACATCAGACCGGAGTGGCTCACACACCTGACGGCCCTGGCAGAGGGTCGGCGGCGACTCCTGGTCGGCTACGACGAGGAAGGCCGACCGGCCGCCGCCGTGTTCCTCGGCCACAACTCGCACCGCCTGATGCGGCACTGGATCTGGCTCTACACCGTGATGGTCCACCCGCGCCACCAGGGCAAGGGCTACGGCCGCGACCTCCTCGCGGCTGCGGAGCAGTCAGCCCGTACCCTCGAAGGCGTCGAGGCGATACGCCTCACCTGCCGCGGCGGGACGGGACTGGAGAACTTCTACGCCTCCTGCGGCTACAAGGAGGTCGGACGGGTGCCGGGCGCGATACGGGTCGCCGAAGGCGACGACCGCGACGACATCACGATGCTGTTCCCCCTGAACTGATCACCGCCGATCACAGAGAAAGAAGTCACTGCCGTGTCCGACAGCAACAGCGACAGCAAGCTCAGCCCCACCGCCCGGTACACGCTGATGCGCCTGGGCATCTTCGCCGGCTGCTTCCTCGCCCTGTGGGGCCTGGTGTACCTGCGGGTGCTGCCGCGCGGACTCGGCGACTCCAACCTGCTGTGGGTCCTCGTGCTCGCTGTGGTGATCTCGGCGCCGCTGAGCTTCGTGCTGCTGCGCAAGCAGCGGGACGCGATGTCGGCGCAGATCGCCGTGAAGGTGGACCGCGCGAAGTCCCGCCTGGACTCCAACCGCTCCCAGGAGGACGGCGCCGCGTAAAGCGTGCCGCCGGACGTAAGCTTCCTCACGTTCATCCCTGTGCCCTGCGGGCCTGAGCACTCGCTCCGGCCCGCAGGGCACAGGCGTTTCGGGGCCTCGGGCGGCACCACTGGCTCAAAGCAGTCCTTTGAGTGCCTCAAAGTCCAGGTGTTAACGTAATCGCATGACGACAGCAGTGCGCCTCCACGCAGCCATGGGCATCCCGCTCGTGGCGCGCCTGCATGTCGATCTCTGCCGCTGTATGTCCGCGGTCTGTTGCCGCTCCATCTGACCCGGCATCACAGCGGCGCAGCCCTGTTCCCAAGGCACGTGCGCCGCACCCCCATCCCCCGTATTCACCCGATACGCCACCGGAGTGTGTCCGTGTCCGCGAACTCCGCGACGCCCACCCCTGCCCGCCGCCGGATACCCGGCATCTCAGCGATCCCGTTCTGGGCCCAGATCGTCACCGGTCTCGCCCTCGGTGCCCTGCTCGGCTGGCTGGCCCGCAGCCAGGACATCGGCTGGCTGCACACGACCCTCGGCCAGATCGGCGACACCTTCGTCCAACTGCTGAAGCTGGCCGTCGCCCCGCTCGTCTTCTTCGCGATCCTGGTCTCGATCACCAACCTGCGCAAGGTCAACAACGCCGCCCGGCTGGCCGGGCGCACCCTGCTCTGGTTCATGATCACCTCGCTGATCGCCGTCGCGATCGGCCTCGCGATCGGCCTGCTCACCGACCCCGGCGCAGGCACCGGCCTCACCCCCAAGGACGGCGCCAAGCCCGAGCAGGCAGGCTCCTGGATCGACTTCCTCACCGGCATCGTCCCGACCGACGTCGTGACTCCCTTCACCGAGCTGAACGTCCTCCAGATCGTCTTCATGGCCGCCGTCGCCGGTATCGCCGCACTGAAGCTCGGCGACCGCGCCAAGCCCGTGCTCGCCCTGAGCGAAGCCGTCCTGGAACTGCTCCAGAAGGCCCTGTGGTGGGTCATCCGCCTCGCCCCGCTCGGCACCGTCGGCCTCATCGGCTACGCCATCGCCGACTACGGCTGGGGCCTCATCGGCAAGTACGCCACCTTCACCGCCGACGTCTACATCGGGTGCGCCCTGGTGCTGTTCGGCGTCTACCCGCTGCTCCTGGCGACGGTCGCCAAGCTCAACCCGCTCCAGTTCTACAAGGGCGCCTGGCCCGCCATCCAGCTCGCCTTCGTCTCCCGCTCCTCGGTCGGCACGATGCCGGTCACCCAGAAGTCCACGGAGCGTCTCGGCGTCCCGAAGGAGTACACCTCCTTCGCCGTCCCCTTCGGCGCGACCACCAAGATGGACGGCTGCGCCGCGATCTACCCGGCCCTGGCCGCGATCTTCATCGCCCAGATCTTCGACGTCCAACTCGGCGTCCAGGACTACCTGCTGATCGCCTTCGTCTCGGTCGTCGGCTCCGCCGCCACCGCGGGCCTCACCGGCGCCACGGTCATGCTGACCCTGACCCTCTCCACCCTGGGCCTGCCGCTTGAGGGCGTCGGCCTGCTGCTGGCCATCGACCCGGTCCTCGACATGATCCGCACGGCCACCAACGTCGCCGGCCAGGCCCTGGTCCCGGTCATCGTCGCGGCCCGGGAGAAGATCCTCGACCTGGACGCCTACAACTCCGCGTCCGCCTCCCCGGTGGACGAGCCCGAGCCTCGCACCACCACCGAGTCCCCGAGCACGGTCCCGGCCACGGCGTAACCGTAGCCATACCCACAGTGCCCCCGAGTCGACCGACTCGGGGGCACTGTGCTGGGCGGCGCGTGGCCACCCGCCGTGGACTGCGGTGACAGGCACGACCTGCCGTGATCCCTTACGATCCCGGAGCCCCTGGCGAGTTCGGCGGTCAGCAAGGGGCTCGACGGTTAATCGGTGATCGTGCCCAGTCGCCGGAATCCGTGGTTCTTGCCGTCGCTACTGCCGTCAGCTGTTCAGCCCTCGCGAAGTGAATCCCTCAGCGGGGAGATTTCTCGGGCTCATCCAGTCTGGGGAGTCGGTCAGGCTGCTTGGTCGTGCGGGGGTCAGCTCGATGGCCAGTTGACGGCGTATCGAGGCTGTGGGCGAAGTGTCAGCGACTCTTGGGCTTGATGCGATTGAAGCGAATGTCAAGTCCGCATGCGAGATCGGGGTCGTCTGTGGCGCAAAGAGTGTCGCCTCCATCGACCACGCTAAGGGTAATTTCGCATTCGCCTGGCTGTACACCTTCGAATGTCAGGTTGATCGCGTCACCGGAATCCGCTTCTGTGGAGACGATGACAGTGCCGCCGGGCTTGCCTTCGTCCACCCAGAAACCCCATGTGCCCGCCGTTTCACCCTTCGGGCAGGATTCGCCTCCCAGGTTGATATCCCAGTTTATGGCCGAGGTGTTGAATTGGTGATCCTCGTGAAGGGTTACTCGTTCGCCAGTTGAATTCTCCCATGTTCCAACGACCGTATTTTCTCGTACTTTCGCGAGCTTATCCTGGTTGGAACACGAGGTAAGCAAGAGTACTGCCGCGGCGTAGGCTAGGATGCCTGCTCGCTTTGCTGGTCCCAGGCGGGAAATCAAACTCTCCTCCTATCGGGATTTATGCCGGCTGCGACTAAGCCCCTTGGCCAGTCGCAGCCGGATTTTACTCTCAGTATATTACTGGGCCCAGCATACGCAGGTGTTCAGCGGCCAGCGCTCCTCCCAGGAGAAGTTCTCTCTGACTGCCGCGCCGACTGTCGTCTTGAAGGCGGGGTTCCAACTTCTTGGTACGGCGTGCGTTGCCGAATTCCAGTCAGAAAGGTTGGTCGCCGTGAATTTAAGTCGCACTGTTCCCTTTCTTCTGTCCACGGCTTTAATTTGACCTGTCGCTGTGAAGCTTCCTAGAAAGGCGTCGGCTTGATTCTTCGTGCCGAGTTTGCCGTTGCTGAAGACTCCCAAGAGGTCGTTGGCGACACCGCGCGGAGTATTCAGGCGATACCACGGGCTTCCCGGCTCTGGCCCTCGGTCCTTGTACGCGAACTTGACTGGAGCGAGGGCTGCCTCAGCGTCCATTCCCTTGTGTACGGCTTGACCGACCAGTTTGTTTCGCATTTCCGTGAAGGTCTTGTCCTTGGCAAGGCTGGCGGTGAATGCATCGCCGCCGCGAAACTCTTGCGTCGGTCCCAATGGAATTCCGCCTCCCCAGAGCCAGCCGAAGAAGAGGGAAAGGGAAGTCTCCCACCCGTTGCGCTCGCCTCCGTCATCGAGGATTCCGTAGGCCGGGCCAAGACTCTGCAGGAAGTGTTGCGCATTGCCATAGTTTGCGAGTGGTGTATCCCAGGAGCCGGTGGTGAGGTTGAGGGTGGCCCCTGGTGTCCAGCCGCCGAGGCCGCTGCCATTGGCGGTCCCGCCAGTTCCACCTGCCCCGCCATCGCCGCCCCCGGCCGGCGAGTGGTACTTGCCGTAATCGCTGTTCGGGGTGACGTTCCAGTCGCCGCCGGAAGTGGGCGAGCAGCTATAGCCGCCTGTGGCGCATTCGGCAGGCTTGAGGCCGCTGGGGTCGCTGGACGTGACCGGGGTGTTGTTGGCGTAGGCGTAGCCGTTCAGCGACTGGTGCTGGTCCAGGGCCAGGATCGGGTCCACGCTGATGAACTGGCCGATGGCCGGGTCGTATTCGCGGGCGCCGATGTGGGTGAGGCCCGTCGTCGTGTCCGCCGGTTTACCAAGGAAGCCCTTGTCGTCCGGCCATGCCTTCGGAGCGGTGCCCCGGGGGGCGCCGAACGGAGTGGTGTAGCGCTTCGTCACCGCGAGCGTGTCCATGTCGATGGCGAGGCTCGAGGTGCCGTGGTGGTCGCCGGCGAGGAAGTTGACCTTGGTGCCGGTGACGCCCTGCGCGCCGGTGCGGACCGCGATGGTCTGGCTGCCCGACGCGTAGTACCGGGTGCCGGAGAGCGTCTTGGTCGCGCCCTTGACGGTGAGGCGCACCTCCATACCGGGGAGGTACAGGACGGTGTCCCCGTCCGTCTTGTCGCTGCGGCGGATGAGGAGTTCACCGCCCGCGTCGTACAGGTAGCTCGTACCGAGTGCGGGCTTGGAGCCCGCGGCGGGCTCGGTGGTGCCGGCCAGCTCGCCCTCGGCGTTCCACTTCAGGGTCTGCTTGGCCTGGGTGCCCGGGCGCTCGGTGGTGTTGCCGGACTTGTCGTACGCGTAAGTTGCCTCGCGGGCGCCCGTGGTCTTCGCCAGCGGGTGGGGCTGGCCGTTGCTCGTGCCGTAGGCGTACGTGGTGGTCTTGTCGCCCGATGACGTGTGCTGGGTCTCGGTCCTGCGCTGGCCCGAGTCCGTGTAGGTGTAGCTGGTCCAGTACGGTGCCGCACCCGACAGGTTGGCCGTGGTGCGGCCGGATGTGGCGCAGCTCGCGGTCTTGGGCGTCCATGCCTCGGTCAGACGGCGGTCACCGTCGTACGCGAAGCACTGGTTGTCCTTCTTGCCCGTGCCGCCCATGTCGGTGTCGTCGAAGATCGATGTGACGTTGCCGGCGTCGTCCTGGGTGAAGGTGAGGTCCTGGAGCCGGTAGGCACGGTTCGGGTCGTTGACCCAGGAGTGCTTGAGCCGACGTGTGCCGTCCTCGTACTCGTAGTCGAGGTTGATCACCTTCGACGGGAGGGGACCGAGCGCCAGGCGCTGGGTCTCGCCCAGCGGGGAGTAGCTTGCGCTCTGCTGGTATTTGGCGCTGCCTGCCACCTCGTATGTGAGGCCCACACCTCTGAAGTCGTACCGGTACCCGAGCTGTTCGGCCGAGAGTCCGGCTGCGGCCGGATACCCCGTGGTCTTGGGGCTTCCGTCGAGGTAAGAGCTGCTCGTGAACGACAGAGTCTGCGGTACACCCGCGTCGACCAAGGGCTCCTTGGTCTTGTCCGGCAGGACCAACTGGCTTCCGGTGGCCCGGTACAGCGCGTCGTACGCGGTGACCTTCTGCGTGTAGGCCTTGCCCGCGGTGCCCGCGCCGCCGTCATAGCGGACGGAGGTGTGCGGCTGGCCCTTGGCCACGGTGTCGAAGGTCCAGGCGGCCAGCTTCTTGGCGTCGGTCTTCTCGGCGTCCCACAGGCCCGTCTTGCGGCCGAGGACGTCGTACTCCGACACCAGGGTCTTGGCGCGGCCGTCCTTGGTGATGACGACCTGGTCGAGCTCGTTGTACGTCGTGGTGCTCGTGCCCTTGTCCGGATCGGTGGCGCTGGTCTGGCGGCCGAACAAGTCGTAGGCGTAGCTCCATCGGGCCTTGTCCGGGCCGGTGACCGTCGCCTGCTGCCCGGCGGGCGTGTAGGTGTACGTGGTCTTGGTGTAGCCGGAACCCGTGGGCTGAGGCCCCCCGTACTCGCGCCGCTCGGTCATGCGGCCCAGAGCGTCGGTGACGACAGCGGTGGCCTGGCCACCGGTCGGCGCCGAGGTGGTCACGGTGTCACCGGTGTAGGTGGTGTTGATCTTCCAGCGGTCGGTGCTTCTGACCTTGGTCACCGCGGTGATGGCGCGGCCCGCGCCGTCATATGTCGTCGTGGTCTGCAGGGGAGGCTGGCCGCCGTCGATCTCGACGAGCTTCCCGGACGGGTCCGTGTCGTGGTCCCAGATGTCGGCTTGGGAGACGGTCGCGAGCCCGCGCTCGTCGTACACCGTCTGGGAGACGATCATTCCACCGCCCGGCGACGGCTTCTGGACCTGGCGGGGGCGGAGCAGCGGGTCGTAGATCTCGTATGTGGTGTTGTAACTTCTGCCGTCGCCCCTGATGGCACCTGTGGCAACCCAGGGCAGCTCGGTCTGGGAAAGGCTGTAGGTGTAGACGTAGTTGGGCTCGTTGCCCGCTGCGCGGGTGCTGATCGGCAGCCACACTTTGGTGACTCGGCCCAGGGCGTCGTATTGGGACTCGGTGATCTTGCTGTTCGGGTCGGTGACCTTCTTCACCGCGCCGGTCGCGAAGTCGACCAGCGTCGTCGTGGAGTGTCCCAGTGCGTTGCTGACCTTGGTCGAGGTCAGTGGTCCGGCGTCTGCCGGGGTGTAGACCGTCGTGGCCGTGAGGGTGTCGTTGGTGTCCTTGGTGGTCAGCGACCGGCCGAGGGCGTCGTACGTGGTGGTGGCGGTCTTCTGCCAGATGGGGTTGTTCAGTGCCGTGTAACCCCGGGCGCGGCCCACCCACTTCGCCTCGCCCTTGGTCGGGACCTGAGTGGAGGACCAGGTGGTCGAGTCGTAGGCGATGCCCGTGTCGGAGACGACGTCGCCCGGACGGGTCGCATCGGTCGGGAGGTCGAGAGCGTCACCGGTGACGGCGCAGGGCTTCGTGGTGACCCGGGTGCGGGACACCAGGCTGTTGATGCCGAGATCGTCGTTTCGGGCATACCAGGTGGCGGTGCACTTCTCGTCGCCGGTGACGGCGGTGTCGCCCAGGTCCTGCGACCGGTACGCCATGCCGTAGGCGTCGTAGGTCGTCTCGACGGTGCGGACACGGTCGCGCGGTGTTCCGCTGCTGGTGATGTTGGTACGGCTGTGTGTGGCGCCGGTGCGGATGAAGTGCGCCTCGGTGTCGGCGTAGGACTTGTGTTGGGTGGCGGTGCGCTTGGACCACGGGTCGTTGACGCTGCCGGACACCTCCTGTGCACCGTTGTACGTCACGGACTCACGGGTGAATCCGGCGTACTGCCCGGAGTCGGTGAGGTCGGGCGCCTTCACACCGCGGACGGCGGCGCTCTTGCGCGCCGTGGGGTCGACGGTCTTCCCGTCCGACCCGAGGACGCGGTCGCCGTTCATACCGCGCATGTAGACCGTGACGGTCTTGGATTGGGTCTTGTCCGCCAGACCCGTGAGGTGCGTGACCTTCCCGAAGCCGCGCCAGGAGGACCAGGTGCGCTCCTTGGCCGGGGTCATCGGGTCGTCGTTGTAGTGCCAGGCGCCGCCGCCCTCGTAGGCGTAGGTGTGCTGTACCGCGACGGAGCCGCTGTTCGGCGCGGTGGTGCGCACGCCCTCGACCGGGTACTTGTGGAACCAGTCGAGCGTGGGCTCCGCGCCCCCGTTGGGGGACCAGTAGACCGGGTAGCAGCGCCGGGTGTTGGTGTCGACCTTGGGCTTGGACTGCTTGGCCAGGCAGTCGGCCTGCATGTAGCTGACAACCGTCTCGGCACCGGCTTCGGAGGTGATCGTGTAGAGCCGGGGCCGGTTCAGCGGCAGGATGTCGTCGGCCGCACCGTCCACGCGGTTCGCGCGGAACTCATGGCCGAACTTCACCGGAGGCAGCGTGATGGGCGTCCCGCGCTCTCCCGTGTGACGGATCGAGGACAGCCACAGCGACTGGTCGGTCGAGTCGCCCGTGTCACCGGGGTCGAGGTAGGTCTGCTTCAGCTCCCAGGAGTCCACCCGCGCCCAACCTGGGACGGCGGCAGCCGCGTCCCAGGCCTGGGTGGTGATGCCGGTCATGCGCTGGCGCGTGTAGAAGGTGGGACCGACGTTGCCGGTGCACTTCACGTTCGCCTTGCATTCGGCGTCGAACGGAACATCCGGCCAGTTGTCCCGGGTGTCCTCGGTCAGCGAGTCGCAGCCCTTGCCGGAGGCGACGCAGCGCTCCTCGTAGTCGAACAGCACGCGGTTGGAACCGGAAGGCGAGGCGAACAGGCTGTCCTTGCGCTGTCCGTAGTGGATCTCCTTGAGGATGCCGCCCCGGACATACGGGGTACCGGTGTCGTCGTCGCCGAGCATGTCGTAGTGGTTCTGCTCGGCCGCGTACCAGTACGACGAGGCGTTGTCGTGAGTGTCCACGACGTAGTCGAGGTTCCAGCGCCAGGCCTGCTTCGCGGAGCGGCCGGCGAAGCTGCTGCCCTTCTCGTAGCCCGGCTCGCCGTCGTCGTCGCCGAAGACGGGCACGGTCCACACGGACTGGGTGGCCTCGCCGGTGCCGCCGGGCAGTTTGTTCATCCCGAAGTGGTACTGGGTGCCGTCGCCGGTGATGACCGTCCAGTACTCGCGGTTGTCGTCACCGTTGTCGGCGCCGTCGGTGCCGGAGTGGTGGATGACGGTGGAGGCGTCGTCGTTCTTCAGCCGCCACTGGCCGCTGGTGTCGTCCTTGACGAGCTCGGATGCCTTGCCGTTCAGGACCAGGGAGGCGTTCTCGTACTTCCAGCACAGATCGTGCTTGCCGTCCTGCCCGTCGTCGTCGCACGAGCCGTACTTGCGCTCGATGTAGGACGACGTGATGTCGAAGCCCTCACCGATGACGGTGCCCTGGTTGTTCGTCGAGGCGGTACGGCCGTCCACGCTCCCGGAGTCGTACGAGATCTCCAGTTTCGGCGCGGGGCCGGCGGCTGCCGGAGGTGTACGCAGCGGATACGACCAGGTGAACGTGCCAGATGAGCCTCCGGCTTCCCAGGTCGATGACGAGGCCAGCGGAGTCGCCTTGTAGTCACCGCCGCCGGACTTGGTTCCGGCGGCGACCGCCAGGACCATCGTCTGCCCTGCGGCCGATGTCGCCGAACGTGCCGCTGAGCGCGCCGCTGACGACGAGGCGAAGGTCAGCTTCGTGTCCAAGTGCTGATCGGCACGCTTGTTCGTGGACTCCAGTGGCGTACGGGTGCGGCACTTCGCCCGGTCGGGCGTGGTCAGGGCGCAGGTAGGCAGCTGGAAGAGCTGCAGGCGCCCGGCCCAGTCACCGCCGTAAGCCGACGCGAATTCGGCATAGTCGAGGCCGAGTTGTGCGCTCCCGCCGTCCGCCGGACCGGTGGCGCTGAGCACCACACCCTTCACGCCGAGCCCGGCCGCGGCCTTCTGGTCCAGCACTTGGATCTTGACGGCTTCGGCACTCTTGAGCTTGGACTTCGCTCCCTTCTCGGGCGTCGCGCGCCCCAGCGTGACCGGGAG
The DNA here is from genome assembly GCF_037023745.1 of Streptomyces sp. SCSIO 30461. Taxonomy (NCBI): domain Bacteria; kingdom Bacillati; phylum Actinomycetota; class Actinomycetes; order Kitasatosporales; family Streptomycetaceae; genus Streptomyces; species Streptomyces sp. SCSIO 30461. The sequence goes on along the minus strand of NZ_CP146101.1, from coordinate 7,470,678 downwards.
TTCGCCGGGAGTGGCACTGGCGACCCCCTGGGCGGGCAGCTTCAGCGCGGCCGATCCGGCGGAAGGCCAGGTCACCTCGCGGGCACGGTCAGCCTGTGCCCTGCGGCTGTCGCGGCGGCCGTCTTCGGCCGCTTTGCGCATCGCCGCGGCTGTCTTCTCGTCGGTCTTCGCCTTCAACGGCCGGACGTTGTCCTCGCGATGCGAGGGTGCCTTCGCCTCGGCTACCGGCTTGGCCTCGGCGACGAAGGAGACCGGGGTCAGCAGGCCGGGCACCAGGATGATGCCCGTGACGGTCGCGATGCGCCGCATCCAGCGGCCACCACCAGGGCTCCGTCCACCAGTACGAAGAAACGATCTTGCTTGGTTCATTTCTGCTCCCCCTGCGCACGGACTCGGCGCGCGCTCGATTCCTCGCGTCCAGCGAGGACGAAGAAGATGTGAGAAGTTCTCGGCGCCGTCGGCTTCGCCGAACGGCGGGCTCGGGCGGTGTCTGTCGCCGCCCGAGCCTCAGGGCGTCAGGTGGTCCCGAGGGTTGTGCCGATGCTGCCCTCACGCAGCGCACCCGCCCAGATCCGCAGTTGGTCGAGGCTTCCGGGGAAGTGGTGGCCGACGCGCCCGGCATGGCTGCCCCGACCGGCCGCGAGCTCGTTGGACCCCTGGGTTCTGGAGGTGAGCCCGGCCGGGGCGCTGAGACTTTCGGGGTTGGCTCCGATGAACAGACGAAGCTCGCCAGGTGCTGCGCTCGCGTCCGCTGGATTCGTCAACGTCGCGTCGAAGACAGCCGTCACATCGACCGAGGAGTCGAACCCCTCGTCTCCCAGGACGTCAATTGCTCGCACCGCCGCCGTCGCCGTCACCTTCCCCGCGCCGTCCACCGCTGTGCGCTCGAAGCGCCACCGGTAGTCGGCGTGCCCGTCCTCGTCGAGATCGATCTTGTCGAGCCACAGGGCCCACGAAGACTGTCCGCCGTTCTTCTGGCCGGCGACCATCCCGCTGTAGCCGACCGGCTTGGCCAGCCACTTGGCGCGGTCGACGCGGACCCGCGCGGACACCGTGAACGACCCGGTCTCGTCCACGACGGGACCGTTCGCATAGGCGTAGCCCTTGTTCCCGTCGAGTACCAGGGTCGTGCCTCCATCCGGGAGCGCCTCCAATTCGGCTCCGTCCGAAGACAGCTTCAGCGCCGGGCGGCCGTAGCCGCTTTTGTCCCCGATCTCGGTACCAGCGGCCGATTCCGCGTTCCAGTCCGCCACGAGCGTGGTGGCCGGTGTGCCGTCATCGCCGGTGACTTCGGACTCCGCGCGGATCTCGTCGGAGCTCAGCGCGCGCTGCCACACCGCGACCTCGTCCAGCGAGCCACGGAAGTAGTTCTGGTAGCTGCCATTGGCCTTCGTCCGGCCGAACTGGAGGCCGTTCGGCGATGCCCACGGCTCGTACGCCGGTGCGGAAGCGGCGAGCCGCACGGGGCTGCCCTGCGGGCGGCCGTTGACGTACAGCTGGATGGTGTCGTCCGACTTGTCCGAGTTGCCCTTCGTGTTGAAGACTCCGGTCAGATGCGTCCACACCTTGACCGGCGGGTTCACCGCGTCACCGTAGGACACCACGTCCGCTGTGCCCGCCTCGTCCTTCGCGCCGCGGTTGAACGCCCACTTCTTGTATCCGGCGGAGTAGTAGAGCGTGAACGCCGTGTCGTGCTCGCCCGGAGCGGAGAGTACGACACGAGTGGACGACGTGTCGGTCAGGTAGGCCCAGGCGGAGACGGTGAAGGAGTCGCGGGTGTTCACCGCGGAACTCGACGTGGAGGCAAAGGCATGTTGCTGAGCCGGGTCGCTCAACGTGAGTGAGGAGTCGCCGGCGCCTCGTCGGCCGAGGCCCGACCAGTCAGCGCCTCCGTTCAGGGTCGCGTCGAAGCTGGGCTTGTCCGGACCCCCGGGTGTCGCCGAGTCCTTGGGGCCGGTGTCCCGCGCCTTCTTCGACGACTGCTGGGAGGCCGACTCCGCGAACCGCCAGCGGGCCGACTCGCTGTCGCCCGGCTTCACCTTGAAGGCGAACGTCGCCGTGTCTCCGAAGCGCTCGCGGACGTCCTTGGCCTGGACGTAGAGCCGGTGCTCGCCCGCCACCTTCGGCGTGAAGGAGACCGCGGCGGCTTGAGCCAGAGTGACGTCCTGCGCCGTGGACTTTCCCGGAACCACCCAGTAGCGGAATCCGATGACGTCCTTGTCCGCGTCGTTCGGCCGCAGACGGAACGTGCCGAGTGTGCCGGGCCCACCCTCACCCACGCATGCGGTGCAGCCGCTGTAGGGGCTGTCGGAGGCGGGATCGACCCGCGGGGCCTTGGGAGCCTCGTAGTCCGTCTTGAAGTAGCACCAGGGCGTGTAAGCCGAGGCCATGCTCGACGTCTTGCCCTCGTGCGTCCAGTACGACAGGGTGCGCATCCGAACCCGGTAGAGGATTCCGTCGGCGCGGTAGGACATGGTCACCGCCTCCAGCGTGCCGTCCGGGCTGAAGCCGGTGCTGGGGGAGGTCGCCTCCCAGGTGCCGACCCACTTCTTGCCGACCGGGTCGTAGCGCTCTGCGTCGAAGTTGGCGCGCAGCGATCCCTTGAATCCGTTGGACTGGGGCGGCACCAGGGTCTGAGTGCCCGCCTCCACCACGGGTTCCGATCGTGTGGTGATCAGTGGATCGTTCTCGGGATTGCAGTGGCGCGAGGCGCCGTAGCCGGGGATCACTCCGTAGGGGGTCGGCAGGCCGGGCCTGGGCACGTAGTTGATCTGCAGTTCGGCGTTGTCGTCGAACCGCTTCCAGGCGTCCGGGTCGCCCTCGTCCTTCGCCCGCAGCATCAGGGTGAGCCGCGACATCTTGCCGTCGGCGAAGGCCCGTACGGTGGAGGTGAGGTTCTCGTCGGGCTCAGCCGGGTTGTCCTGGAACTCGACCCAGCGGTCCGGCTGGTCGGGGTCGCAGTCGGCGCCGCGTCCTGCGGAGATGTGCCGGTCGCCCATCAGGTCCAGCTGCGCCGGACCAGGCCACTTGCTCCCCTCGGAGATGTTGTTGGTGCGCCACAGGTCGACCCATTGCGAAGTGCAGGAGAACGACCAGGTCTCGTAGGCGCGGAAGACCGCGTCCACCACGTACTTGCCGGCCAGGTTGGTCGGGGCGAACTCGAAGTACATCCGGTTGGTGTAGTTCGTGCCGCAGTACCACGGTCCCAGACGGTTGCAGTTGCCTACGCCGAGGTCTCCGTTGAAGCCGTAGAACGTGTCGCCGTCCGACGACAGGACGGTGCGTTCGGCGAGGGCGAGACCCATCGGCGGGTCGATGAAGACGGGGTAGACCGTGTCGTCGCCGCGCAGCAGTTCGAGGTCGGGGCTGACGCTGACCGTCCCGTTCCCCACGGTGACGGGGAGGGGAGCGCTGTCGTCGCCCTCGCCGGGCTGCTGGTCCTGCGACTCGGGGTCGGGCTCGGGGTTTGATTCCGAAGCGGGGTGGGCGTCGACGCGCGGCGGTGTGGCCATGGCCGCACGCAACAGCTGCGGCTGTGGACCGGCGTCCTGGTCGCCTGCCGAGTCCCACATCCGACCGGCCGGGCCGCTGAAGACGGTGTTGCCGTTCGCGTCGAGTGCCCGCATGCCACCGCCCGCGCCCCGCGTCAGACGCAGTCCTTCGCCGGCCGTCGACAGTGTGATCTTGTGGAGTGCGGGGTTGGCCGCCGCTTCGCGTGTCTTGACGACGAGCACCTCGCGGTAGCCCTCCGCCGTCGCGGTCAGTCGCAGGTCGACGCCTTCGAAGACCTCGGTATAGGTGGCGGTCGCGCCCTCGATGCTCGGCTCGGGCAGCCGGCCTTCCCGCCAGCCCAGGCGCAGGGCACCGGGTGCGCTGCCGAGGCGGATCAGTTCCCCTTCGCCGCCACCGGAGAACGCCACATCGGCCACGGCCGCCTTGGGCCCGACGGTTCCGTCGGCGCGCCGCTCCAGGTTCACGTCGACGGGTCGCCATGTTCCGTCGTCGCCCCTGACCCGCTGCGGGGTCGTGGACTGCGTCAGTGTGAACGTGCCGTCCGGGTTCGCCACCGTGGTCGAGTACGCGGTGCGCTCGGCGACGACCTCGACCGGCTCGCCAGACGTTCTTGCCCGGTCGCCGGCTGACCGCTCTGCCGTCGTCTTCGGTGTGCCGACGGATTCGGTAGCCGGAGCGGCCGCGGTGGCGCCGGTCGCCGCCGGAACGTCGGTCGCGTACGCGGGGCCTGTGAACAGGCCCAGGGCGGCAGAGCCTGCCACCAGAGCCGAAACCGAGACCCGCATGGCGCGCGGGTGTGCAGACATGGATCCCCCGTCCCCTCGGGCCTCCCCAGGCCCGTTACACAAAATGACGATCGATGAAGATCGTGGTCGCAGCGGAGTGTAGTCGGGCGCATCTGTTCAGTGAAAGCTATTTCGAGTGCTTGTTTGATTTCAATCGGGGTGAGGCTGTGACTGCTGCGTCTGGTGGGCTTGGAGGTGTCGATCGGTGAGCCGTGCATGCGGGAGAAAACGGGTGAATCTAGACTTACGCGGACGTGGGTACCCCAGGGTGAGGAGGTCTGCGCCATGTCCAAGCGAGGCAACAAGCGGCGTGCCCGTAAGAAGAGGAAGGCGAACCACGGCAAGCGTCCCAACTCCTGAGCCGTGTTCGTCCGTGTTGTCCGGGCCGGTCTCCCACGGGGGGAGACCGGCCTTAGGCTTACCGCTGAGTACATCGGGTGGGCGGGAGGCGTCGGGCGTGAGTGGTGCCGACAAGAGCAGCAGCAAGCGGATGCCGCGCGAGGTGCGGGAGAAGCAGATGCTGGACGCCGCCGTGCAGACGTTCGGGCGGCTTGGGTACCGTGCCGCGTCGATGGATGAGATAGCCGAGCTGGCCGGGGTCTCCAAGCCGCTGGTCTATCTGTATCTGAATTCCAAGGAAGACCTGTTCACGGCATGTATCCGGCGTGAGGCGGCGGCGCTGATCGTGGCGGTGCGTGCCGCCGTGGATCCCGGACTTCCGGCGGAGCGGCAGCTGTGGGAGGGGGCGACGGCGTTCTTCCGGCACACCACCGGCCATCCCGACGCCTGGGCCGTGCTGCACCGGCAGGCACGGACGCACGGGGAGCCGTTCGCGGCCGAGGTGGCCGTCATGCGGGACGAGCTCGTCGCCTTCGTGACCATGCTGATCGCAGCCGCCGCGCGGGAGACGCAGGACGCGGCGGAGCTCTCCGATCGGGACATCGCGGGTCTCGCCCAGGCGCTGGTGGGGGCGGCCGAGTCGCTCGCCCAGTGGGCGAACGACACACCGGGGACGTCCGCGCGGGAGGCGGCGTCGGTGCTGATGAACTTCGCCTGGGAGGGTCTGAACAAGCTGATGACGGGGGAGCGCTGGTCGGCGCCTTCGGCTACCGCGCCCGATGCCGCTCCCTGAGTGCCGCGTATGAGGCCGGCGGCCGAGTCCCGCCCGGCCGGAAGCGGAAAACGCGGGAGAACGGCAGGAGCCCCGTGCCGTACCCGGTGAGGTACGAGCACAGGGCTCCTTGGTACTGCTAAGTGTCGTGCGCGATCGCCGACCCTGGCTGCTTAGGCCGGGGTCACGTTCTCCGCCTGGGGACCCTTCGGGCCCTGGGTGACGTCGAAGTTCACGACCTGGTTCTCCTCGAGGGAGCGGAAGCCGGTCGCGTTGATCGCGGAGTAGTGAACGAAGACATCCGGGCCGCCGCCGTCCTGGGCGATGAAGCCGAAGCCCTTTTCAGCGTTGAACCACTTAACGGTTCCGGTAGCCATAAGCCCTCCTTGGGCCAAAGGGTTGCCCTGCTCCAGAACCTGCAAACAAGTCTGAAAACCTACAAAAGCCTGCGGGTCACATGCTCCGCAGGCTCTGTACTGCAAGGGAAACCAAACTGCAACTTGCGTTGAGCCTAGCACGCAGGGTGTTCGTTGCGGTAGAGGGAAAGATCACTTCACCCGGATGTTTGATCCCTGCTTGACGAGCTGACGTTCACGATCGGCGTGCCCCGCCCAATAGAGCGGCCGTACCAAGGTCTAGCCTCACGCTGTGGACAGTCACGCAGAACCCGTGCACACGGAACGCACAGCACGCACAGCGCCCGGAGAGCCCGCGGCGCACGCGGAACCCGCGGAAGGCGCGGAAGGCGCGGAAGGCGCCCGGAACCCCGGGCGCGCCGCCGCGGACGAGGCCCGTCGCAGCCGGCCGCGTGTCGGGCACATCCAGTTCCTGAACTGCCTCCCCCTCTACTGGGGCCTGGCCCGCACCGGCACGCTCCTCGATCTGGAGCTCACCAAGGACACGCCCGAAAAGCTATCGGAGCAGCTCGTACGGGGGGATCTTCATATCGGCCCCGTCACCCTGGTGGAGTTTCTGCGCAACGCCGACGATCTCGTGGCGTTCCCCGATATCGCGGTCGGCTGTGACGGCCCTGTCATGTCCTGTGTGATCGTGTCGCAGCTTCCGCTGGAGCAGTTGGACGGCGCGCGTGTCGCCCTGGGATCGACCTCCCGCACCTCCGTGCGCCTCGCCCAGCTGCTGCTCGCCGAGCGGTACGGCGTGTCGCCCGACTACTACTCCTGCCCCCCTGACCTGGGCGTGATGATGCAGGAGGCCGACGCGGCCGTACTGATCGGGGACGCCGCGCTGCGCGCCTCGCTGCATGACGCGCCGCGCCTGGGTCTGCGGGTCCACGACCTGGGCCAGATGTGGAAGGACTGGACGGGGCTGCCCTTCGTCTTCGCGGTGTGGGCGGTCCGCAGGGACTACCTGGCGCGCGAGCCCCAGCTCGTGCGGAAGGTCCACGAGGCGTTCCTGGCCTCGCGCGACCTCTCCCTGGAGGAGGTGGAGAAGGTCGCCGAGCAAGCCGCTCGCTGGGAGTCCTTCGACGCCGAGCTGCTGAAGCGGTACTTCACCACGCTCGACTTCCGCTTCGGCGCGGAGCAGCTCGCGGGGGTGCGGGAGTTCGCGCGCCGTACGGGGCCGACGACCGGGTTCCCCGCGGACGTGCGGGTCGAGCTGCTCGACGCCTGACCGGCGCCGGCGGCCCCGTGCGCTCAGCTGCCGGGGATCGGCGCCTGCATATGCTCGCTGATCCATTCGATCGACCCGTCCGCCATGCCCTGCACATAGGTCTTGGCGTTGTGCTCGCCGTCCTGGATGACCTGGAGCCGCGTCTTGACCGGACCCTTGGTGTAGTCCCGCACGAAGGCCTTCGCCCTCTTCAGCCCGGACTCGGCGGAGCCGGCCTGGATCGCCAGGTAGACGGCGTTGTCCTCGGTGTCCGGCTTGGCGCCCAGCGTCCGGGCGAGCCGCTCGGGGTCGTTCGCGCGCCGCTCGGCCTCGTGCCCCTCCCACAGAGGGGAGTCCGGCACGATGTCGGGGCCCGACGCGATGACCGCCTTGAACTTGTCGGGGTGTTTCAGGACGGATTTCAGGCCGACGAAAGCGCCTGACGACGATCCCATGAACGCCCAGCCGTCGCGTGATTCGAATGTCCGGAAATTGGCCTTGACGAAATCAGGGACGTCCTCGGTCATCCAGGTGCCCATTTTCGGCTGCCCGGGTATGTCGCTGCCGTCGTAGTAGTACTTGTCGTCCGGGTTGAGAACCGGCATCACGACGATGAACGGAAGGCTTTTCCCTTCCTCCGACCACTCGCTGATGCTGCTTTGGAGCTTCAGGTCGGTGCCCATCCAGTAATTGTTCGGGTAGCCGTTGCCGCCCGGGAGCGCGATGAGCACGGGGAAACCGCTGCGTGCGTACTTCGGGTCGAAGTACTGCTTCGGTGCCCAGACCCAGACCTTGCCCGTGAAACCTGACTTCTTGCCGTGCAGAGTCGTGACGCCGATCCTGGTGCCGTCGTCGATGGTGTTCTGGGTGGTGAACTCGGCCTTGGGCCCGGTCGGCAGCACGGTCCCCGGAGCCAACTCCGCCTCCTTGGGGCCGTTCTGCGAAGCCCCGCCCGCCGACTTCCCGCTCGCGGCGGCCGCCTGGGGTGACGGCGCGTCGAACGAGAGTGGCTCTCCTTCGTCCGAGCAGCCCGAGACCAGGGCCAGGGAAGCGGCGACGGCGGTGGCCGTGAGAGCCCTGGGTATGAGGGGACGGGGGCGCTGGCGGTTCATGACGTTCTCCGGGTCGATGCGTACTGTGCGTCCTGCGCGGCACTTTGCGGTGCTCGGGGGCGATCCGCGCGGCATACGCATGGAGAGATGGCGCCCGCGGTCGATCGGTTGGCCCCGGAGGGGCCCAATCGCCGGTGATCCGGTCGGCGCGGCCCTCTACGCTGTCCCGGACGGACGCAGGGGAGCGGGGCGGGAACGGCGGGAACGGCGGGAACGCGGAGCCTGCGAGAAGCGGAACCGGGAAACGGGGAGAGCGCATGCAGCCGCTGGATGCGGGAGAGCCGCGGACCATCGGTGCGTACCGACTGCTCGGCAGACTCGGTGCCGGGGGCATGGGCCGGGTGTATCTGGCCCGCACCGAGGGCGGCAGGACCGTCGCGGTCAAGGTCGTCCATCCGCATTTCGCGCTCGACGAGCGGTTCCGTGCCCGCTTCCGGCGCGAGGTGGCCGCGGCGCGCCGGGTGGGCGGTGCGTGGACGGCCCCGGTGCTGGACGCGGATCCGGAGGCACCCGTGCCGTGGGTCGCGACCGGGTATGTCGCCGGGCCCGACCTGGGGAGCGGTGTCGCCGAGCACGGTCCACTTCCGGAGCACACCGTACTCACGCTCGGTGCGGGCCTCGCCGAGGCGCTGGCGGCCGTGCACGCGCTGGGGCTCGTGCACCGGGACGTCAAGCCGTCGAACGTGCTGCTCGCGCTCGACGGGCCCCGGCTGATCGACTTCGGTATCGCCCGCGCCACCGACGCCACCGCCGCGCTCACCACCACCGGTGTCTCGGTCGGCTCGCCCGGCTATATGGCGCCCGAGCAGATCGTCGGCGCGAGCACGGGCACCGCCGCGAGTACGGGCACGGGCACGGGCGGTGTCACGGGAGCGGCCGACGTGTTCTCGCTCGGCGCGGTGCTGGCCTACGCGGCGACGGGAACGGCGCCCTTCCCCGGCGACTCATCGGCGGCGCTGCTCTACAAGGTGGTCCACGAGGAGCCCGAGCTGGGCTCGCTGACAGGCGACTTGAGAGAGATCGTCGCCGAGTGCCTGGCCAAGGACCCGGCTGCCAGGCCGACTCCGCAGGCCGTGGCGCGGCGGCTCGCCCCGGGCGGTGCGGCGGCGCTCGTGGCGGCCGGATGGCTGCCGGGCCCGGTCGTGGAGCAGGTCAGCAGGGCAGCGGTGCGACTGCTCGACCTGGAGCCGACCCCGCAGGAGGCGGGGGTGTCCGGCCCGGTGCCGTTCACCCATGAGGCGTTGGGGGTGTTCGGGCCGCCCATCGACCCTCCACCCACCGTGCCGCCCACGGCTGCCCCCACCTCCTCTCCTGCCCCCGCCTCCTCTCCTGCCCCCGCCTCCTCTCCTGTCCCGACCTCCTCTCCTGTCCCGACCTCCTCTCCTGTCCCGACCTCCTCACCTGCTCCCGGCCGCCTCTCCCTCTCCATGACGACCAGCAGGGAGGACACGGAAGGCGACCGCCCCGGCGGCGGCCGAAAGGTCAGCTGCACGGTGGCCCTGGCCGTGGCGGGGGTGTTGGCGGCGGTCACCGTCGGCGCGGGATTCGTTCTCGACCTGTTCCCCGGGACTCGGAGCGGCGGCGCCGACGCCAGTGACTCTGCCGCCGCACCGCCGAGGTCATCCGCGCCGGGGAGCCCTTCCGCCGCACCGTCCGCACAGGAGGTGCCGAAGGCGTTCACCGGCACCTGGAAGGGGCAACTCACCACCGACAAAGGCCTGCCGGGCGGGAGTCTCACCGCCGTCATCACTCAGGGCGGTCAGGGCCAGGAGGTGGTGCGCACCGCTACGAACCTGGGCCCCTTCGTCTGCCGTGGTGTGGGCAGGCTGGTCTCGGCGACGTCGAAGGAACTCCGCATCACCGAACGCCCGGACACGGAGGGCTCGTCGGGTGGTGGCGTGTGCACCGGCGGCACCGCGACGCAGACGTACGTCCTGAACGCGGACGGCACGCTTCGCTACGAGTCCGAGGAGGAGGACGCGGGCAACCCCGAGGCGACGCTGACGAAGTCGCGCTGAGCAGCCGCATCCGCGAAGGACGGCGTGCGCACCGCCTCGTCCCGCGCCCCCCGTCCCCACACCAACTCACCGCCTCGTCCCCGCAGCCCCTCGTCCCGTCGCCCCGGACGGCTCGGCGAGCCGGGCCCCGCCGATGCCCCGGAGGGTGCGTACGGGGCGCTCGGACGCCCTGACGTAGGCTGGTCCGGCCGTGCGAGGCCGGGAACGTCCGGAACGCGTACAGCACACCGCAGTAAGCCGCAGCACACCGCACCACGCCGTAGAACGCCCAGAAACACCGCCGAAAGGTGACTCCCGGTGACCGAGAAGGCCGACCTTCAGTCCGTCCTGGACCGCGCCGCCGACGGTGGGCGGATCACCCCGGAGGAGGCGCTCGACCTCTACCGGTCCGCGCCGCTGCACGCGCTGGGCGCCGCCGCCGACGCGGTGCGCCGTCGGCGCTACGCCGGTACGGAGCACATCGCGACGTACATCATCGAGCGGAACATCAACTACACCAACGTCTGCGTCACGGCCTGCCGCTTCTGCGCCTTCTACTCCGCGCCGAAGGACACCGCCAAGGGCTGGACCCGCGACCTCGACGACATCCTGCGGCGCTGCGCGGAGACCGTCGAGCTGGGCGGTACGCAGATCATGTTCCAGGGCGGGCACCACCCGGACTATGGCGTCGAGTACTACGAGAAGCACTTCGCCGCGATCAAGAAGGACTTCCCGCAGCTGGTGATCCACTCCCTCGGAGCGTCCGAGGTCGAGCACATGGCACGGATCTCCGGTGTGCCGGTCGAGGAGGCCATCGCCCGGATCCACGCGGCGGGCCTGGACTCCTTCGCCGGCGCCGGTGCCGAGCTGCTGCCGGAGCGTCCGCGCAAGGCGATCGCCCCGCTGAAGGAGTCAGGCGAGCGCTGGCTGGAGATCATGGAGATCGCGCACCGGATGGGCGTCGAGTCGACGTCCACCATGCTGATGGGCACCGGTGAGACCAACGCCGAGCGTATCGAGCACATGCGGATGATCCGTGATGTCCAGGACCGTACGGGAGGCTTCCGCGCCTTCATCCCGTACACGTACCAGCCGGAGAACAACCACCTCAAGGGCCGCACCCAGGCGACGATCTTCGAGTACCTGCGGATGATCGCGATCGCGCGGCTGTTCTTCGACAACGTGGCCCATATCCAGGGCTCCTGGCTGACCACGGGCAAGGAGATCGGCCAGCTGTCGCTGCACTACGGCGCCGACGACCTGGGCTCGATCATGCTGGAGGAGAACGTCGTCTCGTCGGCGGGTGCCAAGCACCGCTCCAACCGGCAGGAGATCATCGACCTGATCCGCAAGGCGGACCGGGTGCCCGCGCAGCGCACGACCACGTACGAGCACATCGTCGTGCACGGCGACCCGGCGAACGACCCGGTGGACGACCGGGTGGCCTCGCACATCTCGTCGACCGCGATCGAGGGCGGCACGGCACATCCCGAGCTGAAGCTGCTGAACGCCAACTGACGCCGAGCCGAGCCCAGCCGTGCTGACCATCCACGCAGCTGACCGGGTGTTCGCCGCCACCGGCAGCCCCGAGCCGCCTGCCGACGCGGTGGTGGTCGACGGCGGTGTGATCGCCGCCGTCGGCCCCCTCGAACAAGCCACCGCCGCCCACCCGGGGGCGCGGGTACGCCGTTGGCCCGGGCTGTTGCTGCCGGGGCTGGTCAACGCGGACGCGAGGGCGCTGCTGGAGGCCGCCTACCACCCGGACCCGCGAGAGGCGGACGCACTCGGCACCGAGCCGTTGACCGGCGATGCGCTCGCGGCGCTCGCCCTCGACGACGTACGCCGGGGCGGGAGCGCGCGGCGGGGACTGCAGCGCATGCTGGCCCATGGCACGACGGCCGTGGTCGGGCCCTTCACCCTGCCCGAGGTGCGCAGCGCGGTCGCCCGTTCGGGCCTGCGGGTAAGGGGGGTGAACGCCGGGGGCCCGCTGCCGCCGTCAGCGTCATCGCCGCGGCCCTCGCTCGACCCGTTCGCCGCCCGGCCGCTCGGTGCCGTGCTCGACGGTGAGCTGACCGCCGGCGCCCCCGCCGACTTCGCCGTCTTCGATGTGCCCGTATTCGATGTGTCCATGGACGAGCTGTCCGTGGACGAGCCGCCCGAGCGTGCCCTGCGCGCACACGGAGCCGTCACCTGCGTGGCGACCGTCCTGGGCGGGCGGCTGGTCTACCGGGCCCGCTGAGGACTCGTGGTGGTCCGTCCGCGTGCCCTGCCCGAGGTCCGCCCGGGACCGACCGGCACAATGGGGGCGTGACCCGAGCCTCCCTGGACAAGCAGCCGCACGAAGTCGCCTCCATGTTCGACGACGTGGCGGCGAACTACGACCTCACCAACGATGTGCTCTCGCTGGGCCAGGACCGGCGCTGGCGCAAGGAGGTCGCCGGAACCGTCGCCGCCGGCCCCGCCGAGCGGATTCTCGACCTGGCCGCGGGTACCGGTACGTCCTCGCTGCCGTTCACCCGCACCGGCGCCTATGTGGTGCCCTGCGACTTCTCCCTCGGCATGTTGAGCGAAGGCAAGAAGCGGCACCCTTGGCTGCCGCTCACCGCGGGCGACGCCACGCGGCTGCCGTTCCGGGACGGCGTGTTCGACGCGGTGACGATCTCGTTCGGGCTGCGCAACGTCCAGGACACCGACCAGGCGCTGCGCGAGCTGTACCGGGTGACCAAGCCGGGCGGAAGGGTCGTGATCTGCGAGTTCTCCCACCCCACCTGGGGCCCGTTCCGCACCGTGTACGAGGAGTACCTGATGCGGGCGCTGCCGCCCGTCGCCCGCGCGGTGTCGTCGAACCCCGACGCGTACGTGTATCTCGCCGAGTCGATCCAGTCCTGGCCCGAGCAGTCGGAGCTCGCCGGGCTGCTCCAGAATGCCGGCTGGACCAAGGTCGCCTGGCGCAACCTGAGCGGCGGCATCGTCGCCCTGCACCGCGGCAGCAAGCCGCAGTAGCAAGGCGGGCATCGCTCATGAAGCAGGCGGACGACTACCAGGAACTGCTGGGACGCATCGCCGCGGACGTGGCCCCGCTCATCGGCAGCGGCACACCCGCCGAGTACATCCCCGCGCTCGCGTCCGTCGACCCGCGCCGCTTCGGTATGGCCATCGCCGACCTCGACGGCACCGTGTACGGGGTCGGCGACTGGCGGCTGCCGTTCTCGGCGCAGTCCATCACCAAGGTCTTCGCGCTGGCGCTCGCACTCTCCCTCGACGGGGACGCGCTGTGGGAGCGGGTGGGCCGCGAGCCGTCCGGCAACCCGTTCAACTCGCTCGTGCAACTGGAGTACGAGAACGGCATCCCGCGCAATCCGTTCATCAACGCGGGAGCCCTCGTCGTCACCGACCGGCTCCAGACCCTGACCGGTGACGCCAGCAGCGATCTCCTGGAGTTCCTGCGCGCCGAGAGCGGCAACCCGGACCTGGCCTTCGACCAGGAGGTCGCCGACTCGGAGGGGGAGAACGGCGACCGCAACGCCGCACTGGCCCACTTCATGGCCTCGTACGGCAATATCGCCAATCCTGTGCCGATACTGCTCGACCACTACTTCTGGCAGTGCTCGATCAGGGCGAGCTGCGCCGATCTCGCCCTGGCAGCCCGCTTCCTGGCCCGGCACGGACTGCGCGCCGACGGCAGCCGGCTGCTGAGCCGCAGCGAGGCCAAGCAGGTCAACGCGGTGATGATGACCTGCGGTACGTATGACGCGGCGGGCGAGTTCGCCTACCGCGTCGGGCTGCCCGGCAAGAGCGGGGTGGGCGGCGGGATCGTCGCCGTCGTCCCCGGCCGCTGCACGCTGTGCGTGTGGAGCCCGGGTCTCGACCGGCGCGGCAACTCGGTGGCGGGTGTGGCCGCGCTGGACAGGTTCACGACGCTGACGGGCCTGTCGGTCTTCTGACTCTCCCCCGGCGATCCTGCGTCTGCGTCTTCGTCTTCGTCGGCGGACCTGCCGCAACCGACCGCGTCCGCCGCGACACTCCGCGGGCTGACGCGGGGCCGCGATCAGCCCGCGGTCGCCGCGGGGCGTCTCCTGGACGGGCTCAAGCCGCGGGCGGGGTCCAGTCGGCGGGCAGACCGGACTGGGCGAGGACGGCGGCGATGCTGTAGTGGTCCTGGTCGGAGGTGATACGGCAGCCGCTCTTGTTGAGGTCGAGCAGAGTGGTCATCGGGACGGCGAAGGGCTTGGGCGCGCCTTTGAGATGGCCTGAGTAGACGGCCTTGACGCTGACGCGGGTGCCGTCGCGCCGGGCAGAGCGCACCGTGACATGGACGTTGTCGATGAGGCGGTCGGCGCGCGCCTTCCACCCGGCTATCTCCTTGGGGCCGCGGAAGGTCATGCCCACGGCCTTGTCGGTGTAGGTGCCGTCGGCGGTGAACAGGGCGCCGAGCGCGGCCGGGTCGGTGCCGTTCCAGGCATGCGCCCAGTCTGCGACGATCCTCGGCGGACGCCGTTCGGCGCCGTTCTGCGCGGCGTTGGCGGTGGGGACGGTGGTGGCCGACAGGGCCACGGCGGCGGCCAGCAGGGTGAGGGCACGGGTCGGGCGGGACGTCATGATGGGGGTTCCTTCGTTGCGGTTGCGGTTGCGGTTGCGGATGGGAATGTGTTGGCGTGGCTTTCGGGGGCCGGAGTCTCGGACGACGGCGACTCCGGCGCATCGCTGACGGTCCGTCTCCCCGCGTGCCGTGTTCACGGCCTTCAGCCTCGTGTGAGGCGGTGTCCACTTTCCAGGGCTGACGCGAGGGGGTGCTGACCAGTGCTGTCCGCACCTGTCCACCGGACCTGCGGGCTTCGGGCGGTTGGGGGAGCCCCGCGAGGCCCATCTGCGCTGCGGCGGTTCGCGGACCCGGTGGGCGGCCCGGTCAGTCCCAGAGCGATATCGCGAGGACCAGGGTTGCGACCGGGATCAGCAGCCACGGCTCGGCCAGGACCATGAGCGCGGTGGAGGCCAGGGTGAAGTACGCCAGAGCCTTGGCGGCGCGCCGCTGAGCCGCCTTCTTCTTCGGGTCCTTGCCCTTCCTCAGGCCCTTGACGTGAGGCGCCGCCGTGTCGAGGGCGGCCTCCAGAAGGCTGCCCGTGGCGGTGGCAGTGCCGGCGACAGTGGCAGAGGTGGCGGTGGCGGTGGCTGCGGTCGTGGTCGCGTTTGCGGAGTTCGTGTCGGTGTTCGTCATGGTACTCAGCTTCGTCGCGATGGCACCGCGTTCGCGTCGGCGATGCCTGCCTATGCGGGCGACGACCGACGACGCCTACGTAGTGACGGCGCTCGGAGGCCGGCCGGCCCAGGGGAGACCGGATCCATCGCCGTCGGGGCGTGCCGCATTGCGGTGCGGCATACCGACGGCGGCGGAGCGCGGCAATGACACCCAAGGGTCGGCACCGACCGGCAGGCGGGTGCCCGATCGGCGTTCCGACGGTGCGGTACCTCCCTGGCAGCAGCTACCCGGCCGCGCCGTCCCGCAGATCCAGCCGGAAGCAATACCCGGTCCGCTGCGACTGCGGAGTCGTGAACGTCTCCGCCAGCTCCATACCGAGCCGCCGGGTCACCGCGATCGACCGCTCGTTCTCCGCCACCACCATCGCGACCACGCTCGGCACCCCCGCCGCCCGCAACCGCTCCAGCGTGGTGCGGGCCGCGGCGGTCGCGTAACCCAACCCCCAGGCGCGCCTGGCCAGCCGCCAGCCGATCTCGATCTCGCCCACCGGGCCCCAGGCGTGCGGCCACGGCTGCGCGCCCGTGAACCCGAGCACCGCGCCGTCCCCGTCCAGAACCGTCCAGAGGCAGTAACCGCGTTCCGCGTCATGTCTGCGCTGCCGTGCTGTCAACTCCTCGTATTCGGACAGCTCGGCGGGCGCCCCGCCGTGGAATTCCATCACCTCCGGATCGGCGAAGATCCGGTGCCAGACCAGGGCGTCCTCGTCGGTGGGCACGCGCAGCCGCACCACCGGCGCGGCGGGAGCGGCGGGAAGCGTTTCGCTCATGGGACAGCCCTTCGGTCGGCGGATCGGTACGCCCCCATAGACTGCACACGTCCAGTGCTTTTAAGCACGCGAAATCGAGTTTCGGGAGATCCCGCCGTGACCGAGCCTCTCTCCGAGCACACCGCGGATGTGATCGTCGTCGGCGCGGGTCCGGCCGGATCGACGACCGCGTACTACCTGGCCAAGGCCGGACTTGACGTCCTCCTCCTGGAGAAGACCGCGTTCCCGCGCGAGAAGGTGTGCGGTGACGGGCTCACCCCGCGTGCCACCAAGCAGCTCGTCGCCATGGGAATCGACATCTCCGAAGAGGCCGGCTGGCTGCGCAACAAGGGTCTGCGCATCATCGGCGGCGGCGTCCGGCTCCAGCTCGACTGGCCGGAGCTCGCCAGCTACCCGGACTACGGACTTGTCCGCAAGCGCGACGACTTCGACGAGCAGCTCGCCCGCCAGGCGCAGAAGGCGGGGGCGCGCCTGTACGAGCGCTGCAACGTCGGCGAGCCGATCGTGGACGACCGCACCGGCCGTATCACCGGTGTGCACGCCAAGCTGGGCGAGGAGAAGACCCCGGTCACCTTCCACGCCCCGCTGGTCGTCGCCGCCGACGGCAACTCCTCCCGGCTGTCCCTGGCGATGGGCCTGCACCGCCGCGAGGACCGCCCGATGGGTGTCGCGGTCCGCACCTACTTCACCAGCCCCCGGCACGACGACGACTACCTGGAGTCCTGGCTGGAGCTGTGGGACCGCCGGGGCCCCGGCGAGGACCGGCTGCTGCCCGGCTACGGCTGGATCTTCGGCATGGGCGACGGCACCTCCAACGTCGGCCTCGGCGTGCTCAACACCTCCGCGGCCTTCAAGGACCTGGACTGGCGCGAGGTGCTCAAGGCGTGGTGCGCGTCCATGCCGGAGGAGTGGGGTTACGTCCCCGACAACATGACCGGCCCGATCCGCGGCGCCGCCCTGCCCATGGCCTTCAACCGCCAGCCCCACTACACCCGCGGTCTGCTGCTCGTCGGCGACGCGGGCGGGCTCGTCAACCCGTTCAACGGCGAAGGCATCGCCTACGCGATGGAGTCCGGCCAGATCGCCGCCGACGTCATCGTCCAGGCCCATGCCCGCTCCACCCCGGCGCAGCGCGAACTCGCCCTGCGCAGCTACCCGAAGGTCCTCAAGGACACCTACGGCGGCTACTACACACTGGGCCGCGCCTTCGTGAAGCTCATCGGCAACCCGAGGGTCATGAAGATCGCGACCCAGCGCGGGCTGAGCCACCCGGTGCTGATGAAGTTCACGCTGAAGATGCTCGCCAACCTGACCGACCCGACGGGCGGCGACGCGATGGACAGGATCATCAACGGCCTCTCGAAGGCCGCGCCCAAGGCCTGACGGCCCGACGCCCGACGAGACGCGCCGGTCCTGGTGGTGCCCACACCAGGACCGGCACGCTCTCCTCGCCACCTCGTGCGGGGTCCGGTCCAGTGCTCCGCCCCAGAACCGGGCCATCGTCCGCGGATCCGCGCAGTCGACCACCATCGCGGCGATCGGCCCCGTGTCCCGGTAGACCTCCCGGGGCTCGAGCACACAGAACTCGTTGCCCTCGGGATCGGTGAGAGCCGTCCACGGCACTGCGCCCTGTCCCACGTCGACCTGCGTGGCGCCGAAGGCCCGGAGGCGTGCGACCAACTCCGCCTGATGAGCCGCGGACGTGGTGGCGAGATCGAGGTGCACACGGTTCTTCACCGTCGACTTTGGGCTCCGGGACGGGAACGACATTGACGCCGACGGCAACCGGATCCGGCCAGACGAGGACGCCGGAGGGGCCGACGTATGTGGTCACGCCAGTGCTGTAGGCACTCCAACCGAGCGCCTCCGCCCAGAACCGGCCGACCGCCGGAGCATCGAGAGCCTTGATGATCACGTGAACGGGTCTCAGCGGCATGCGGGTGATCCTAGGCATCCGGGCAGCGCGACAGCGGACGTCCACGCGACCGGCGGTTGGTCGCGCTTCCGGGGGTTGCCCGCGAGGACACAGGCCAGGTGCCCGGTCCGCTGGAATGCTCATGTGCGCGATCCCCCTGGTAGCGCGTGCTGTCGGTCAACCGGGCAGGTGCCGGTTGTCCGCACTGCGAGGTAGCGCACGGGCCGTACGGACCACTCGGAGACCGCCCCGCTGCCCAACACCACGGTGAATCCGCACGGCATTCCGGACGCCAGCAGACCACGCGCCGTCATCCAGCCGGACTCCGCCCATTCGACGGCCCGTTCGACCTCGCGCGGGGTCATTCCGAGCATATGAGCGCCCCTGATTTGCACACGCATGGCACGTAAGGCGTCAGCGGGGGTGCTCAGGACGCGTGGGGCCTGGATCGGCTCCGCGATCGGTGAGTTGACCGCGCTGTACCGCACGGCAGTGAGCAAGAAGCCGTGTCCGATATGGTGCTCGGCCGACGCGGAAGAGGCGGGCAATAATGCCCCGTTGATGCTTGCCAGGCAAGCCGACGTAGCCATCCTCGTCCTCCATTCATGGCGACATGATTGACCCCATGCTGATTGATCTCACGGGAAGCGCCAGCGGGAGCGACCCCCCAACAGGACTTGCTTCGAGCCAACTTGCCGCACATTTGGCGTGTTTGTGCAGGGAGCGCTGCGTCTCAACAGCGCAAAGTGACCGTACCGCTACCCTGAACAAGGTGGCAAGTGTGCCACGGGGCATACTTGGGGGGTGGCACGCAAAGATGCCCCCGCCTGGATCAGGCGGGGGCATGATTGATCCCTGGTTCTAGTTGGCGAAGTGGTCGAACTCGCCGTTCTTGACGCCCGCGATGAACGCACGCAGCTTTTCCGGCGAGGTCTTCACGATCACCTCGGGATCATCGCTCTCGCGCACCAGGATGTCGCCGTCCCTCTCGGCCAGTTCGAGGCACTGCTCTCCGCCGGTCGAGGCGCTCGACTTCTGCCACTGGATTCCGCTGTTCATTCCCTGACTCTCACAGTTCTCGTGCGGTGTGATGGATGAAACTCCGCGACTCTTCGGGGGAGAGTGCCGCTTGCCCGGCAAGATCGAGCAGGGTGCGATAGCGATGCAGGTCGGCCACTGAGTCGAGGAAGGCGCCTTTGAACAGGTTGTCGATATGGGCGGTGTCGAGCTGCGGCACCACCCCGCTCGCATACATCACAGTCTGTGTGACCTCGAAGAAATTCTCAGTCGTGAATGGGATTACCCGCACGGTCACGTCAGGCCGCTCGCTCACCGACATCACATACTCAAGCTGCTTGCGGATGACCTTCCTGCCGCCAACCCTCATGCGCAGGGCGGCCTCGTGCACGATCGTCTCGAACCTCGGTGGATCGTCACGCTCCAGTACATCGCGCCGCTTCATCCGGTGCTCGACGCGAGCCTGTACCTCGTTCTCGGGGAGAGACGGAATCACGCTGGCGAATAGCGCGTGTGCGTACTCCTCGGTCTGAAGTACACCTGGGAACGAAACCGGTTGCAGGCAGCGTAGGCCCGTTGAGTGGTGCTCGAGCTCGGCAATGTCCAGGAAGCCGGGGGCGAGTACACCCCGGTACTCGTCCCACCAGTGTTGTCCCCGGTGCTCGCGAGCGATGGCGCAGAGCGCCTCGATCAGCGGCTCGTCGTCGCAGGCGTAGAAGACTGCGAGCTTGCGAATCCGCTCCTCGCTGACTCCGATGCGCCCGGCTTCGATGTGGCTGATCTTGGCTTGATCGGTCGAAACCATTCCCGCCGCCTCGCGGGCCGTCTTGCCGGCACGCTCGCGCAGCTTGCGCAACTCGCCACCAAGGCGAACCTGGCGGGCGGTTGGGTTGTCCCTTGGCGGCATGTGTCCCTTCCCCTGTCTGCGCACAGTGTCGCGCGTAACGATGCCACGGGTCCACCCGACAGAGGTAACTCTGGGTGCCAATCTTGCTACGTGGCATACATGGCGCCTATGGTCCTGGCAGCACCACGTCGCATGCCGGTAAGACCGAAGTGCACCCGCTGACGCGCGTCTTGACGTGCCGTCATCAGGGGGCGGCCATTGCCACGGCTGGTGCGCGGCGCGTGATCAACCGCGTTGGGAGACGAGGATGACCAAGACCGACTCAACGGCGTGCGCGCCGTTCCCCTCAAGTCAGCGGTACAGCTTCACCGGTCCGAATGCGGCGATGACCGTCCGCCTCGCTCGAGACTGGGTGGCCTGCCTCATGGAGGCCCATGGCCGTCCGCGGCTGGTGGAGGCCGCGAAGCTGTGCACCTCCGAGGCGGTGACCAATACCTATCTCCACACGTGCGCCTCCGTCATCGCGGTGGACGTGTCGGTGACCGATGCCCGTGTGCTGGTGCTCGTGAAGGACGACGAGGCCGGAAAGCTGCTGCCGACCGAGCTCACCGAGGTCCCCGTGACCCGGCAGGGTGGGCGAGGGCTCCTGCTGATCGCCGCGTACGCCGAGCGCTGGAACGTGGTCCAGGGAGGCGGACGCCACAAGACCGTGTGGTTCAGCTTGACCGAGCAGACCGAGGAGCCGGTGGAGGCATGACCACCCTCGCCGTCGCCACCGGCTTGCTGGCGCTGATCGGTATCTGCCTCGCGATGCCCTCGTCAACGCGAGCAGGAGACAGGTCGAGCCGGGGTCGCGGCTCCCTGAACGGGAGGCACGACCCCGGCTGTTGCGCTATGTGCCGGATTGTCCGATCCGGCGTGTTTGCGGTCGACCGTCAGGCAGGCGACCTCAGAGCACGCGAACCGCGCCGCTCGCCGGGTAGCCGGACAGGTCCTGGATGACGACGCCCTTGCCGGGGTTCGCGGCGTCGAGGTACTGGCCGTCGCCGATGTAGACGCCGGTGTGGTAGGCCGAGCCGGCACCTCCCCAGTAGAGGATGTCGCCGACCTGGAGGTTGTCCAGGGAGACCTGGGTGCCGGCCGTCGACTGGTCCTGGGAGACACGGGGGAGGTCCACGCCGACCTGGCGGTAGGCGGCTTGGACGAGGCTGGAGCAGTCCCAGGCGTTGGGGCCGGTGGCGCCCATGACATAGGCGTCGCCGAGCTGGGCCTTCAGGAAGGAGATGACCGTCCCGACCGAACCGGAGGGAGCGGAGACGGCGCTCTTCGACGCGGAGAGCGTGGTGCGCTCGGAGCTCCGGGAGGCGCGGGTCTCGGCGCGGGCGGCCTCCTCGGCCTTCTTCTCGGCCTCGGCCTTGCGGACGGCCTCGGCCTTGGCCTTCTTGGCAGCCTTGGCCGCCTTCACGGCCGCCGCGTTCTCCTGGCTCTGCAACTCGGCGTCGAGGGCGGCGAGCTGGCTGGCCTCGGCGGAGCGGGCGACCGCGGTGGCGAGCGCCGGGGTCTCCAGGGTGAGCGCGGGCATTTCGATGGTCTCGGTCACCGGCTCGGCGTTCGCCGGTCCGGCACTACCGGCCACCGCGATGGTGCTGAGGACGCCACCGGCAACTCCGGCCCGCAGTGCGAGCTTGGATGCGCTCTGCGGACGGGGCTTCCGGTGGCTTCGTATGTGAGCGGTGTGGGACATAGGGACAACCGGTATCAGCCATCAACGGTTCCCTTCAAGGAACGTGTGTTGCGCCACAGTTACGTTCGGAATCTCGTAATCCGCTTACGTGGGAACTTTATTGACGCCGTAACGGACAAAACGGACGACCATGATCAGGGCTGTGATCATGTGCTTTCAGTAAAAGGTCCGGATTGCCCCCCGCCTACCATCCCTTCATGCCGATGGCCAAGCCCTGAATTCCCCGGAGCGATCGCGAGTGGCGCAGGTCACAGGATGATTACCGCCGCCCGCCGCCCGCCGCCCGCCGTCGTGCCGTCGCGCCGCGCCGTCGCGCCGTCGCGCCGCCGTCACTCCGTGCCGCTTCCGCCAGGGGGGTGTGGGCGCTCGTGAACGGGTGCACACGTCCACTGCCGTCCATGGGGTCCCCCGCTCGGGTGATGGGCTCCTCTATCACCCACTCCGGTGGCTCGCGAATTTGCCTGTCCGTGGTGCTGCTGGTAATGCCGTCGAGCCCCTGACCAGCGGTAACGTTCCAAAAGGTGACCTCTTGTAGTCGCTCGTGCGCTTGATGTGCAAGATCACCGCTCATCCATGTTCATGATCCTTCGTCAGGTGGTGGAGATCACAAAGTCGTTGTCGTACCCCGTGTCGCAGATCACAGACCGGCGGGCATAGGATGCGGAGCAGTCGGGCTTGTGAACTGCCTCACATACGCACGATCTTCCGAGGCGGCGGAGTAGAGCCCGGTGCGGTCCAACGGTCAAAGACGACTGGAAGGAGCGAGGAGCGTGAATGCCTACGCGCCCATCCTTGTGCTCGGCGCCCTAGGGGCAGGCTTTGCGATCTTCTCCGTGGTCATGGCCACGCTTGTCGGCCCGAAGCGCTACAACCGCGCGAAGCTCGAAGCCTATGAATGCGGCATCGAGCCCACGCCGACGCCGGCCGGAGGGGGCCGCTTCCCGATCAAGTACTACCTGACGGCGATGCTCTTCATCATCTTCGATATCGAGATCGTCTTCCTCTATCCCTGGGCCGTCAGCTTCGACGCGCTGGGGATCTTCGGGCTCGTGGAGATGCTGCTCTTCGTGCTCACCGTCTTCGTCGCCTACGCGTACGTCTGGCGGCGCGGCGGCCTGGAATGGGACTGAGGGGCTGAGGGGCACACTCATGGGACTCGAAGAGAAACTTCCGAGCGGCTTTCTGCTCACCACCGTCGAGCAGGCCGCGGGCTGGGTGCGAAAGGCGTCCGTCTTCCCCGCGACCTTCGGCCTCGCCTGCTGCGCCATCGAGATGATGACGACCGGTGCCGGGCGGTACGACCTCGCCCGCTTCGGTATGGAGGTCTTCCGCGGCTCGCCACGGCAGGCCGATCTGATGATCGTCGCCGGGCGGGTGAGCCAGAAGATGGCCCCGGTTCTGCGCCAGGTCTACGACCAGATGCCCAATCCCAAGTGGGTGATCTCCATGGGCGTATGCGCCTCATCGGGTGGAATGTTCAACAATTACGCGATTGTGCAGGGTGTTGACCACATTGTGCCGGTCGACGTCTATCTGCCGGGCTGCCCCCCGCGGCCGGAGATGCTGATGGACGCGATCCTCAAGCTCCATCACAAGATCCAGAACTCCAAGCTCGGCGTGAACGCCAAGGAAGCGGCCCGGGAAGCGGAGGAAGCGGCACTCAAGGCGCTGCCCACGATCGAGATGAAGGGGCTGCTCCGATGAGCGATGCACGCGACGACCAGCCCAACCCGGAGAAGGAGATCGCCGAGCAGAACCTGCCGGGGCAGCGCGGCGACCACGGCGAGGAGATCCGCGTCCAGCGCGGGATGTTCGGCGCCCGTGACGGCGGCGACACCTCCGGCTACGGCGGGCTCGTACGCTCCGTACGGCTGCCCGGCGCGGCCACCCGTCCGTACGGCGGACCACGCGGCCGAGGCGAGCAAGGAGTCTTCGACGAGGTGGCCGACGAGCTCGAAGGCGCCCTGGAGGAACAGGGCCTCCTGCCGGAGAACGCGATCGAGAAGACCGTGGTCGACCGGGGCGAGCTCACCTTCCATGTCGCCCGCGAGCACCTCGTCCGGGTGGCGAAGACCCTGCGCGACGACCCCGCGTTGCGCTTCGAGCTCTGCACAGGCGTGAGCGGTGTGCACTACCCCGAGGACAAGGGCCGCGAGCTGCGCGCCGTCTACCACCTGCGCTCGCTCACTCACGGACGGCTGGTCCGGCTGGAGGTCAGCGCCCCGGACACGGACCCGCACATCCCGTCACTCGTCGGGGTCTATCCGACCAACGACTGGCACGAGCGCGAGGCCTACGACTTCTTCGGCCTGGTCTTCGACGGCCACCCGGCCCTCACCCGGATCATGATGCCGGACGACTGGCAGGGCTTCCCGCAGCGCAAGGACTACCCGCTCGGCGGCATCCCCGTCGAGTACAAGGGCGCCCAGATCCCGGCTCCGGACCAGCGGAGGTCGTACTCGTGACCACCCCATCTGCCCACCCGTCACCGGACCACCGCCCCTCGTCGGGTCCCTCCGGGACGACTCTCTCGTCGGCTCGCGAGACCACCGAGGGCACCGTCTACACGGTCACCGGTGGCGACTGGGACGAGATCGCCCAGAGCGCGGCCAAGGCCGACGACGAGCGCATCGTCGTCAACATGGGCCCCCAGCACCCGTCCACCCACGGAGTGCTCCGCCTGATCCTGGAGATCGACGGCGAGACCGTCACCGAGGCGCGCTGCGGCATCGGCTACCTCCACACCGGTATCGAGAAGAACCTCGAATACCGGACCTGGACGCAGGGCACCACCTTCGTCACGCGCATGGACTATCTGACGCCGTTCTTCAACGAGACGGCGTACTGCCTCGCGGTCGAGAAGCTGCTCGGCATCGAGGACCAGATCCCGGATCGCGCCTCCGTCATCCGGGTGCTCCTCATGGAGCTCAACCGGCTCTCCTCCCACCTGGTGTGCATCGCCACCGGCGGTATGGAGCTCGGCGCCACCACGATCATGATCTACGGATTCCGTGATCGTGAACTCATTCTCGACATCTACGAGCTCATCACCGGCCTGCGGATGAACCACGCGTACATCCGTCCCGGCGGACTGGCTCAGGACCTGCCCCCGGGCGCCGTGGACCAGATCCGCGAGTTCGTGAAGAAGATGAAGAAGAACCTCCCGGAGTACGACAAGCTCGCCACCGGGAACCCGATCTTCAAGGCCCGGATGCAGGGTGTCGGCCATCTCGACCTCACCGGCTGCATGGCGCTCGGCGCGACCGGCCCGATCCTGCGTTCCACCGGCCTGCCGCACGACCTGCGCAAGTCCGACCCGTACTGCGGCTACGAGAACTACGAGTTCGACGTGCCGACCGCCGAGACCTGCGACTCCTACGGCCGCTTCCTCATCCGCCTCGAGGAGATGCGCCAGTCACTGCGGCTCGTCGAGCAGTGCCTGGACCGGCTGGCCCCGGGTCCGGTCATGGTCGCCGACAAGAAGATCGCCTGGCCCGCGCAGCTCGCGCTCGGACCCGACGGACTCGGCAACTCACTCGACCACATCAAGAAGATCATGGGCACCTCGATGGAGGCCCTGATCCACCACTTCAAGCTGGTCACCGAGGGCTTCCGGGTCCCTGCCGGGCAGGCCTACGCGGCGGTCGAGTCGCCCAAGGGCGAGCTCGGCGTCCATGTGGTCTCCGACGGCGGCACCCGCCCCTACCGGGTCCACTTCCGGGACCCCTCGTTCACCAATCTCCAGTCCATGGCGGCGATGTGCGAGGGCGGCCAGGTGGCCGACGTGATCGTCGCCGTCGCGTCCATCGACCCCGTGATGGGAGGTGTCGACCGGTGACTGACGTCAGCCTGGGGATGCCCCAGCTCCCCGCACCCGACTACCCGGCCGACGTGCGGGCCCGGCTAGAGACCGACGCCAAGGCGATCATCGCCCGCTACCCGGACAGCCGCTCCGCGCTGCTCCCGATGCTGCACCTGGTGCAGTCGGAGGAGGGCCATGTCACCCGCACCGGGATGCGGTTCTGCGCGGAGCTGCTTGACCTGACCACGGCGGAGGTCACCGCGGTCGCCACCTTCTACACCATGTACCGGCGCAAACCCTCCGGCGACTACCAGGTCGGAGTGTGCACCAACACGCTGTGCGCGGTGATGGGCGGCGACGCCATCTTCGAGGAACTCAAGGAGCACCTCGACGTCGGGAACGGCGGCACCACCGAGGACGGCAAGATCACCCTTGAGCACATCGAGTGCAACGCGGCCTGCGACTTCGCGCCCGTGGTGATGGTCAACTGGGAGTTCTTCGACAACCAGACGCCGGAGTCGGCGCGCGGGCTCGTGGACGACCTGCGGGCCGGACGGACCGTCGAACCCACCCGCGGCGCCCCGCTGTGCACCTTCAAGGACACGGCCCGCATCCTCGCCGGCTTCCCGGACGAGCGACCCGGAGCCGTCGAGGCCGGCGGCGGCGCGGGCCCGGCCTCCCTGGTCGGACTGCGGCTGGCCAAGGGCGAGGCGCCGCAGCCGAGGGTGGTCCACCCGCGCGGCGCGGCGCACTCCGGTGAACCGCCGGCCGAGCACGTCGGCTCCGCGGAACACCTCAGCTCCCATGACGCACCGCAGCAGACGTCCGCCTCGGACCCCTCGCACTCCGCGGGCCCGGTAGCCGAGGGCTCCAAGGACATCGACGACCCAAGGGACTCCAAGGAGGGGGAGTGATGACCGTGTCCACCGATTACGGGCCTGAGGCCGACGGCGGGACGAGCCCCGAGAAGCTGCTCGCACCCGTGCTCTCGGCCTTCTGGGACGACCCCGAGTCCTGGACCCTGGCCACCTACCGGCGCCACGAGGGCTACGAGGGCCTGCGCAAGGCGCTCGCGATGACCCCGGACGACCTCATCGCCTACATCAAGGACTCCGGACTGCGCGGCCGCGGCGGCGCGGGCTTCCCGACCGGGATGAAGTGGCAGTTCATCCCGCAGGGGGACGGCAAGCCGCACTACCTGGTGGTCAACGCGGACGAGTCCGAGCCCGGGACCTGCAAGGACATCCCGCTGATGTTCGCCAACCCGCACTCCCTGATCGAGGGCATCGTGATCGCCTGCTACGCGATCCGCTCCCAGCGCGCCTTCATCTACCTGCGCGGCGAGGTCGTCCCCGTACTGCGCAGGCTGCACGAAGCCGTGCGTGAGGCCTACGAGGCCGGTTACGTCGGCCGGAACATCCTGGGCAGCGGGCTCGATCTCGACATCACCGTGCACGCGGGCGCCGGCGCGTACATCTGCGGTGAGGAGACCGCGCTCCTCGACTCACTGGAAGGCAGGCGCGGCCAGCCCCGGCTGCGCCCCCCCTTCCCCGCGGTCGCCGGTCTGTACGCGTGCCCCACTGTGGTGAACAACGTCGAGTCCATCGCCTCGGTTCCCGCGATCGTGCACCGGGGCAAGGACTGGTTCCGCTCGATGGGCACCGAGAAGTCCCCGGGCTTCACGCTGTACTCGCTCAGTGGCCATGTGGCGTCGCCCGGCCAGTACGAGGCGCCGCTCGGCATCACCCTGCGCCAGCTGCTCGACATGAGCGGCGGGATGCGCCCCGGCCACCGGCTGAAGTTCTGGACCCCGGGCGGCTCGTCCACCCCGATGTTCACCGACGAGCACCTCGACGTCCCGCTCGACTACGAGGGCGTCGGCGCCGCCGGGTCGATGCTCGGCACCAAGGCACTCCAGTGCTTCGACGAGACGACCTGTGTCGTGCGGGCCGTCACCCGCTGGACCGAGTTCTACGCCCATGAGTCCTGCGGCAAGTGCACCCCCTGCCGTGAGGGCACCTACTGGCTCGTCCAACTGCTGCAGGCCATCGAGAACGGGGCGGGCAGCATGGCGGACATCGACAAGCTCGCCGACATCGCCGACAACATCAACGGCAAGTCGTTCTGCGCGCTCGGCGACGGCGCCGCCTCGCCGATCTTCTCGTCGCTCGAGTACTTCCGCGGCGAGTACGAGCAGCACATCCGCGGCAGGGGCTGCCCCTTCGACCCCGCGAAGTCCACGGCCTGGGCCGACAGGGACCTGGAGGTGCCCGCATGACCGTCACCACGTCCGCCGCGTCCGCAGGCGGCGGCAACACCGCACCCCCGCCCGACGACCTGGTCGGTCTGACCATCGACGGTGTCGAGATCAGCGTGCCCAAGGGCACCCTGGTGATCCGAGCCGCTGAGCTGCTCGGGATCGAGATCCCGCGGTTCTGCGACCACCCGCTGCTCGACCCGGTCGGCGCCTGTCGACAGTGCATCGTGGAGGTCGAGGGCCAGCGCAAGCCGATGGCGTCCTGCACCATCACCTGCACCGACGGCATGGTCGTCAGGACCCAGCTCACCTCGCCCGTGGCCGAGAAGGCGCAGCAGGGCGTGATGGAACTGCTGCTGATCAACCACCCGCTCGACTGCCCGGTCTGCGACAAGGGCGGTGAGTGCCCCCTCCAGAACCAGGCCATGTCCCACGGGCAGGCCGAGTCCAGGTTCGAGGGCAGGAAGCGCACCTACGAGAAGCCGGTCAACGTCTCCGCCCAAGTGCTGCTCGACCGCGAACGCTGCGTGCTGTGCGCGCGCTGCACCCGCTTCTCCAACCAGGTCGCCGGCGACCCGATGATCGAAATGCTCGAACGCGGTGCGCTCCAGCAGGTCGGCACCGGCGAAGGCGACCCCTTCGAGTCCTACTTCTCCGGAAACACCATCCAGATCTGCCCGGTGGGCGCGCTGACATCGGCCGCGTACCGCTTCCGCTCCCGCCCCTTCGACCTGGTGTCGTCGCCGTCGGTCTGCGAGCACTGCGCGGGCGGCTGCGCGACCCGCACCGACCACCGGCGCGGCAAGGTCATGCGGCGGCTCGCCGCCGACGACCCCGAGGTCAACGAGGAGTGGATCTGCGACAAGGGGCGCTTCGCCTTCCGCTACGCCCAGCAGCGCGACCGCCTCGCCACGCCGCTGGTCCGCAGCAAGGAGACCGGCGAGCTGGAGACGGCGAGCTGGCCGGAGGCCCTCGAGGCCGCGGCCGCCGGGCTCGCGGCGGTGCGCGGCCGGGCCGCCGTGCTGACGGGTGGCCGGCTCACGGTCGAGGACGCCTACGCGTACGCCAAGTTCGCCCGGGTCGCCCTGGACACCAACGACATCGACTTCCGGGCCCGGGTCCACTCATCCGAAGAGGCCGACTTCCTGGCCTCGTCGGTGGCCGGGCGCGGTCGGGACCTGGTCCTGGACCGCAGGGGAGCCACCTACACCTCCCTGGAGAAGGCGCCCGCGGTGCTGCTCGCGGGCTTCGAGTCAGAGGAGGAGGCACCCGGCGTCTTCCTGCGGCTGCGCAAGGCGGCCCGCAAGCACGGCCAGCGCACCTACGCACTCGCCACACATGCCACCCGCGGCCTGGTGAAGGCGTCCGGGGTGCTGCTGCCCGCCGCCCCCGGCACCGAGACCGAGTGGTTGAACGCCCTGGCATCCGGGACCGGCCTGGACGCCGACGGCGGCGCGGCCGCCGAAGCGCTGCGCGCTCCCGGAGCCGTGATCGTGGTGGGGGAGCGGCTGGCCGGAGTGCCCGGCGCGTACACGGCGGCGCTCAGGGCAGCCACCGCAACGGGAGCCCAACTGGTGTGGATTCCGCGCCGGGCAGGTGAGCGCGGCGCCGTGGAGGCGGGCGCGATCCCGTCGCTGCTGCCCGGCGGCCGTCCCGCCACCGACCCGCGTGCCCGTGAGGAGACCGCGGCGGCCTGGGGCGTACGTGAACTCCCCCACCGCTACGGCCGCGACACCGGTCAGATCGTGGAGGCCGCGGTGACCGGCGAGCTGGGAGCCCTGGTCGTCGCGGGTGTGGAGGTCGCGGACCT
This sequence comes from Streptomyces sp. SCSIO 30461, assembly GCF_037023745.1. Lineage (NCBI taxonomy): Bacteria > Bacillati > Actinomycetota > Actinomycetes > Kitasatosporales > Streptomycetaceae > Streptomyces > Streptomyces sp. SCSIO 30461. Next base: position 7,441,134 of record NZ_CP146101.1, on the reverse strand, counting down.
GCCCGACCCGGCACGGGCACGTGAGGCGCTGGACGCGGTGGGCTTCCTGGTCTCACTGGAGCTGCGGCCGTCCGAGGTGACCGAGCGGGCCGATGTGGTCTTCCCGGTCGCCGCCGTGGTCGAGAAGTCCGGCACGTTCCTCAACTGGGAAGGCAGGGCGCGGCCCTTCGAGGCGGCGCTCAAGCCCGATCAGATGGCCCGGGCGCTGCCGCCGACGGACACCAGGGTGCTGCACATGCTCGCCGACGCGCTCGATGTGCACTTCGGGCTGCCCGATCTGCGGTCGGTGCGGCGGGAGATGGACCGGCTCGGCGCCTGGAGCGGCCCCCGCGCCGCCGGGCCCGTCGAGTCGGCCCGGCCGCTGCCCCGGCCCGGCGACGGCGAGGCGATCCTCGCGGGTCACCGGATGCTGCTCGACCAGGGGCTGCTGCAGCAGGGCGACGAGGCGCTGGCGGGCACCCGGCATGCGGCCGTGGCCCGTCTCTCCGCGGCCACCGCGGCCGAGGCCGGGGTCGAGGACGGCGACCTGCTGTCCGTCACCGGGCCCGCAGGGTCCGTACGACTGCCGCTCCAGGTGACCGCGATGCCCGACCGGGTGGTCTGGCTGCCGCTCAACTCGACCGGTGGCGGGGTGCCCGGTGACACCGGCGCGGAGCCCGGCCGGCTGGTCCGTATCGGCCCGGGCGACGCACCTGGTGCCACCGCCGCAGGCGACGACGTACCGGAGGTGCGTGCGTGAACCCGACCCTCCTCGCGGCCGAGGACCTCTCGATGTTCGGACGGGACCCCTGGTGGCTCGTCGTCATCAAGGCGGTCTTCTGCTTCGCGTTCCTGATGGTGACGGTCCTGTTCTCCATCGTCTGGGAGCGCAAGGTCGTCGCCTGGATGCAGCTGCGCATCGGGCCCAACCGGCACGGCCCCTGGGGCATGCTCCAGTCCCTCGCGGACGGCGTGAAGCTGATGCTCAAGGAGGACCTGATCGTCAAGCGCGCGGACAAGGTGGTCTACGTCCTCGCGCCGATCGTCGCCGCCGTCCCGGCGTTCATGGCGATCGCGGTGATCCCCTTCGGCCCCGCGAACGACGAGATCTCGATCCTCGGCCAGCGCACCACGATGCAGCTCACCGATCTGCCGATCGCGATGCTGTACATCCTCGCGGTGGCGTCGGTCGGCATCTACGGCATCGTGCTCGCCGGTTGGTCGTCGGGCTCGACGTATCCGCTGCTCGGCGGACTGCGTTCGTGCGCGCAGATGATCTCGTACGAGATCGCCATGGGCGCGGCCTTCGCCTCCGTCTTCCTCTACTCCGGGTCGATGTCGACCTCGACCATCGTGGAGGCGCAGGCGGACCGCTGGTACGTCCTGCTGCTGCCGGTGTCGTTCCTCATCTACATCGTGACGATGATCGGCGAGACCAACCGGGCGCCGTTCGACATGCCGGAGTCCGAGGGCGACCTCGTGGGCGGCTTCAACACCGAGTACTCGTCGATCAAGTTCGCGATGTTCATGCTCGCCGAGTACGTCAACATGGTCACCGTCTCGGCGGTCTCCGTGACCCTCTTCCTCGGTGGATGGCGGGCTCCGTACCCGATCAGCACGTTCTGGGAGGGCGCGAACCACGGCTGGTGGCCGATGCTCTGGTTCGTCATCAAGGTGCAGCTGCTGCTGTTCTTCTTCATCTGGCTGCGTGGCACCCTCCCGCGCGTCCGCTACGACCAGCTGATGAAGCTCGGCTGGAGGGTGCTGATCCCGGTCTCGGTGGTCTGGCTGATGCTTGTCGCGACCGTACGGGCGCTGCGCAACGAAGGCCGGGACTTCTCCCAGATCGTGCTGTACGTGGGCGCGGCGGTGCTCGCCGTGCTGCTGCTGTCCTTCCTGGTCGACCTCTTCCGGGGCAAGAAGGAGCGGTCCGGCCGGGCGACGGCCGAAGCAGCCGAGGCGGCCGCCGCCTTCGATCCGATGGCGGGCGGGTTCCCGGTGCCTCCGCTGCCCGGACAGGAGTTGCCGCCGGTGCCCCGCAGGCGCTCGCGCACCGACCGCGAGTTGATTGTCAGTGGTGGCCCCAATACTGACAGTGACGGTTCTCGTGACGGAAAGGAGGCTGACGGTGTCTGAGCAATCCCGAGATTCCGAGGGTGCGTTCCAGAACCCGGTCGCCGGCTTCGGCGTGACCTTCAAGGCCATGTTCAAGAAGCGGCTGACCGAGCAGTATCCGGAACAGCAGAAGACGACGGCGCCGCGCTTCCACGGCCGGCACCAGCTCAACCGGCACCCGGACGGGCTGGAGAAGTGCATCGGCTGCGAGTTGTGCGCCTGGGCCTGTCCCGCCGACGCCATCTATGTGGAGGGCGCGGACAACACCGACGAGGAGCGCTATTCGCCGGGCGAGCGGTACGGCAGGGTCTACCAGATCAACTACGCCCGCTGCATCCTGTGCGGGCTGTGCATCGAGGCATGCCCGACCCGCGCGCTCACCATGACCAATGAGTTCGAGCTCGCCGACAGCTCCCGCGAGAGCCTGATCTACACCAAGGAGCAGTTGCTCGCGGGTCTTGAGCCGGGCATGGTCGACTCCCCGCACGAGATCTACCCGGGCACCGACGAGCAGGACTACTACCGGGGCCTGGTCACCGGAGCCGCTCCCGGCACCGAGCGCCAGGTCGCCGTCTCCAAGGGGGAGACGGGCGAGCCGGGCGAGTCGCGTGGGGCCGAGGAGGGGCAGCAGAAGCCGGAGGGGGTCGACGTATGAACGCCGCGACTCTCGCCGCAGCCACCTCCACCGGGGAGGCCGTGCAGTTCTGGGTGCTGGGCACGGTCGCCGTGATCGGCGCGCTGTGCACCATCCTGATGAAGAAGGCCGTCCACAGCGCGCTCTGCCTCGCCGGGACCATGATCGTCCTGGCGGTCTTCTACCTGGCCAACGGGGCGTACTTCCTCGGCATCGTCCAGGTCGTCGTCTACACCGGCGCGATCATGATGCTGTTCCTGTTCGTCGTGATGCTGGTCGGTGTGACGGCCGCGGACTCCCTGAAGGAGACCATCAAGGGGCAGCGCTGGTTGGCCGCGGCCTGCGGCATCGGTTTCGGTGTGCTGCTGATCGCCGGAATCGCCAACGCGGCACTGGCTCCCGATGCCTTCGTCGGCCTCGGCGAGGCCAACGCGAGCGGCAACGTCCAGGGCATCGCCGCCCTCATCTTCACCAAGTACGTGTTCGCCTTCGAGATCACCGGAGCCCTGCTGATCTCGGCGGCGGTCGGAGCGATGGTGCTCACCAACCGGGAGCGCACGGAACGGGCCAGCACCCAGCGGGAGCTGGCCGCGCAGCGCGTCCGCGAGGGCAAGCACCTGCCGCCCCTGCCTGCTCCGGGTGTCTACGCCCGGCACAACGCGGTGGACATCGCAGGTCTGCTTCCGGACGGCACCCCGTCGGAGCTCAGCGTCAGCAAGACCCTGCGCTCACGCGGTCAGATCCGCGATGTGTCCGGCGAGGCGCTGAACGACCTGCGTGCGCTGGAGCAGCGTTCGGAGGAGCGCCTCGGCCGCTTCCTGGACGAGCGGGCCCGGGGCGAGCACGACCGCGATGTTCGGCGCGTCGGCGGAGGCAGCGAGAGCGGGCGCGATGCGGAGCACGACAGTCGGCGTGACGGAGAGGAGGCCAAGCGGTGAACCCGGTCAACTACATCTATCTCGCCTCACTGCTGTTCACCATCGGTGCCGCGGGTGTGCTGATCAGGCGGAACGCGATCGTGGTCTTCATGTGCGTCGAGCTGATGCTCAACGCCTGCAACCTCGCGTTCGTCGCCTTCTCCCGGATGCACGGCAATCTCGACGGCCAGATCATCGCGTTCTTCACGATGGTCGTCGCCGCCGCCGAGGTCGTGGTCGGGCTGGCGATCATCGTGTTGCTGTTCCGTTCCCGCCACTCGGCCTCGGTCGACGACGCCAGCCTGATGAAGCTGTAAGGGGTCGCAGACTCGTGGACAACGCAGAGAACCTGATCGCGCTGCTGATCGCGGCGCCCCTGCTCGGTGGGGCGGTGCTGCTGCTCGGCGGGCGCCGACTCGACCGCACGGGCCACTGGATCGGCACGGCACTGGCCGCCGCTTCCTTCGTCGTCGGCGTGGTGCTGTTCGCCGACATGCTCGGCCGGCCCGGCGACGACCGCACCCTGACGCAGCATCTGTACACCTGGATTCCGGTCGAGGGCTTCCAGGCGGACGTGGCCTTCCAACTCGACCAGCTGTCGATGACCTTCGTCCTGCTGATCACCGGGGTCGGCTCGCTCATCCATCTGTACTCGGTCGGGTACATGGAGCACGACGAGCGCCGCCGCCGCTTCTTCGGCTATCTCAACCTGTTCCTCGCGGCGATGCTCCTGCTGGTGCTCGCCGACAACTACCTGCTGCTGTACGTCGGCTGGGAGGGGGTCGGTCTCGCCTCTTACCTGCTGATCGGCTTCTGGCAGCACAAGCCCAGCGCGGCCACGGCGGCCAAGAAGGCCTTCCTGGTCAACAGGGTCGGCGACATGGGCCTGTCCATCGCCATCATGCTGATGTTCACCACCTTCGGGACCTTCGCCTTCGGGCCGGTGCTGGACTCCACGGGGAAGGCGTCCGAAGGCACCCTGACCGCGCTCGGGCTGCTTCTGCTCCTCGCTGCCTGCGGCAAGTCCGCCCAGGTGCCACTCCAGTCCTGGCTCGGGGACGCGATGGAGGGCCCGACCCCGGTCTCGGCCCTGATCCACGCGGCGACCATGGTCACCGCCGGCGTCTACCTGATCACCCGCTCCAGCGACATCTTCAACGCCGCACCCACCGCCCAACTCGCGGTGGTGACGGTCGGTGCGGTCACCCTGCTCTTCGGTGCGATCATCGGTTGCGCGAAGGACGACATCAAGAAGGCGCTTGCCGGTTCGACGATGTCGCAGATCGGTTACATGATCCTGGCGGCGGGCCTCGGCCCGATCGGGTACGCCTTCGCGATCATGCACCTGGTGACCCACGGCTTCTTCAAGGCGGGGCTCTTCCTCGGCGCAGGTTCGGTCATGCACGGCATGAACGACGAGGTCGACATGCGGAAGTTCGGCGGCCTGCGGAAGTACATGCCGATCACCTTCGTCACCTTCGGGCTCGGCTACCTCGCCATCATCGGATTCCCCGGCCTGTCCGGCTTCTACTCCAAGGACAAGATCATCGAGGCCGCGTTCGCCAAGGGCGGCACCGAAGGCTGGATCCTCGGCGGCGCGGCCCTGCTGGGCGCGGGGATCACCGCGTTCTACATGACGCGGGTGATGCTGATGACCTTCTTCGGTGAGAAGCGCTGGCAGCCCGACGAGAACGGCGAACCCCCTCATCCGCACGAGTCACCGCGGACCATGACCGCGCCGATGATCGTGCTGGCCTTCGGGTCGGTCTTCGCCGGCGGGCTGTTCTCCTTCCACGAATCGTTCGTCAAGTGGCTTGAGCCGGTGACCGGGTTCGAGCACGGCCACCCGCCGATCAGTGCCGGCACCGTCACCATCAGCACCGTCGCGGTGATGCTGATCGGTGTGGCGCTCGCCTATGCCCAGTACGGACGGCGCCCGGTGCCGGTGACCGCCCCGCGCGGCTCGCTGCTCACCCGGGCCGCCCGCCGGGACCTCCTCCAGGACGACTTCAACCATGTGGTCCTGGTCCGAGGTGGCGAGCACCTCACCCGATCGCTGGTCTACGTGGACCACACCCTGGTCGACGGGGTGGTCAACGGCACGGCGGCGTCCTTCGGAGGGCTCTCGGGTCGCCTGCGCAAACTGCAGAACGGCTACGCCCGCACCTACGCGGTCTCGATGTTCGGAGGTACGGCTGTGCTGATCGCCGCGACCCTGCTGATGAGGTCGGTGTAACTGTCATGTCCTTCCCGCTCCTTACAGCAGCAGCGGCCCTGCCCGCGGTCGGCGCGATCGCGACCGCGGCCGTCCCGGCCGGGCGCAAGACGGCCGCCAAGTGGCTGGCGCTGCTCGTCTCGCTCGGTACCCTCGTGCTCGCGGGGATCATCGCCGTCCGCTTCGAGCCCGGCGGCGACCGGTACCAGCTCGTCGAATCACACTCCTGGATCAAGGACTTCGGGGTGCGGTACGAGCTGGGCGTGGACGGCATCGGGGTGGCGCTGATCGCGCTGACCGCGCTGCTGATCCCGTTCATCATCCTGGCCGGCTGGCACGACGCCGATCCTCTGGAAACCAAGTCCAGCCGCTGGCGCCCGACTCAGGGCTTCTTCGCGCTGATCCTGTCGGTCGAGGCGATGGTGATCCTCTCCTTCGAGGCCACCGACGTCTTCCTCTTCTACATCCTCTTCGAAGCCATGCTGATCCCGATGTACTTCCTCATCGGAGGTTTCGGGGACCGGGCCCACGCGGGCAGCGACGAGAACGCGGCAGCCCAGCGCTCTTACGCCGCCGTGAAGTTCCTGCTCTACAACCTGGTCGGCGGGCTGATCATGCTGGCCGCGGTGATCGGGCTCTATGTCGTCGCCGGGAACTTCTCGCTCACGGAGATCGCCGAGGCCCGGGCGGCCGGGGACCTGGAGATGTCCGCCAACGTCGAACGGCTGCTGTTCCTCGGCTTCTTCTTCGCCTTCGCGGTGAAGGCGCCGCTGTGGCCGCTGCACACCTGGCTGCCCAACGCGATGGGGGAGTCGACCGCTCCGGTGGCCGTGCTGATCACGGCGGTGGTCGACAAGGTCGGCACCTTCGCGATGCTGCGCTTCTGCCTCGGCCTGTTCCCCGAGGCGTCGAAGTGGGCCACCCCGGTGATCCTCGCCCTGGCGCTGGTCAGCATCATCTACGGAGCACTGCTCGCGGTCGGCCAGCGCGACATCAAGCGGCTGGTCGCCTACGCGTCCATCTCGCACTTCGGCTTCATCATCATGGGCATCTTCGCGATGACCAGCCAAGGCCAGTCGGGTGCCACGCTCTACATGGTCAACCACGGCATCTCCACGGCGGCGTTGATGCTGGTGGCCGGCTTCCTGATCTCGCGGCGCGGCTCCCGGCTCATCGCCGACTACGGAGGGGTGCAGAAGGTGGCCCCGGTACTCGCCGGCACCTTCCTCATCGGTGGGCTCGCCACCTTGTCGCTGCCCGGACTCGCGCCGTTCGTCAGCGAGTTCCTGGTCCTGGTCGGCACCTTCGCCCGCTATCCGGTGGTCGGCATCATCGCCACCTTCGGCATCGTGCTCGCCGCGCTCTACACCCTGGTGCTCTACCAGCGCACCATGACGGGTCCGGTGAAGGAGGAGGTCCGGGCGATGCCTGACCTGCGGCCGCGTGAGCTGGCGGTGGTCGCACCGCTGATCGCGCTGCTGATCTTCCTCGGGTTCTTCCCGGCACCCCTGACGGAGATCGTCAACCCGGCCGTGGAGCACACCATGTCCGACGTACAGCAGAAGGACCCCCAGCCCGAGGTGGAGGCGGCCAAGTGAGCACAACTGCTGTCCACAGCCTGTGGACGACCGCTGCCGAGCCGCTGGCCGAGATCCCGGCACCGCAGATCGAGTACGCCCAGCTCGCGCCCACTCTGATCGTGGTCGGCGCGGCGATCGTGGGTGTGCTGATCGAGGCATTCGTCCCGCGAAGGGGGCGCTACCCCGCACAGGTCTTCCTGTCGGTGGTGGCGCTGGCCGCCGCGTTCGCCGCGGTGGTCGGGCTCGCCGCCGGAGGGTACGGCAGCACCAAGGCGCATCTCGCCGTGATGGGCGCCATCGCGGTCGACGGCCCCGCGCTGTTCCTCCAGGGCACGATCCTGCTTGCCTCGCTGGTCGCGATCTTCACCTTCGCCGAGCGGCGACTCGACCCGCGGGCGCACGGCAGCCATGTCGACTCCTTCGCAGCCCAAGCCGCCGCCGTACCGGGCGGCGACAGTGAGAAGGCGGCGGTCAAGGCGGGGTTCACCACCACCGAGGTCTATCCGTTGGCACTGTTCGCCGTCGCCGGGATGCTGGTCTTCCCGGCGGCCAACGACCTGCTGACCTTGTTCATCGCGCTTGAGGTCTTCTCGCTGCCGCTCTACCTGCTGTGCGCCCTGGCCCGCCGCAAGCGGCTCCTGTCGCAGGAAGCGGCCATGAAGTACTTCCTGCTCGGAGCGTTCTCGTCGGCGTTCCTGCTCTTCGGTATCGCGCTCGTGTACGGATACGCGGGCTCGGTGTCCTACGCCAGGATCGCCGACGTGGTCGACGGCACGGTCAAGACCATCGACCCCGCGCTCGCCGCCACCATGGGCAACGACGCGCTGCTGCTGATCGGTGGCGCGCTGATCCTGGTCGGGCTGCTGTTCAAGGTCGGCGCGGTGCCGTTCCACATGTGGACCCCGGACGTGTACCAGGGCGCACCGACCCCGATCACGGGCTTCATGGCGGCGGCCACCAAGGTCGCGGCGTTCGGGGCGCTGCTGAGGCTGCTCTACGTGGTGCTGCCGGGGCTGCGCTGGGACTGGCGGCCGGTGATGTGGGCGGTCGCCATCGTCACCATGCTGGGCGGCGCGATCATCGCGATCACCCAGACCGACATCAAGCGGCTGCTGGCCTACTCCTCGATCGCGCACGCCGGCTTCATCCTCGCCGGTGTCATCGCGGTCACGCCGGAAGGGGTCTCGTCGGTCCTCTTCTACCTGGTGGCCTACTCCTTCGTGACGATCGGCGCGTTCGCGGTCGTCACCCTGGTGCGTGACGCGGGGGGTGAGGCCACCCATCTGTCCAAGTGGGCCGGGCTCGGACGGCGCTCGCCACTGGTCGCCGCGGTCTTCGCGCTGTTCCTGCTGGCCTTTGCCGGTATCCCGCTGACCTCAGGCTTCTCCGGGAAGTTCGCGGTCTTCAGCGCGGCGGCCGAGGGCGGTGCGGGCGCGCTGGTCGTGGTGGGTGTGATCTCGTCCGCGATCGCCGCGTTCTTCTACATCAGGGTGATCGTGCTGATGTTCTTCAGCGAGCCGAAGCCCGAGGGGCCGACGGTGGCCGTGCCGTCGCCGCTGACGATGACCACCATCGGGGTGGGTGTCGCGGTCACCGTGGTGCTGGGTGTGGCGCCCCAGTACTTCCTCGATCTGGCCGGGCAGGCGAGCGTGTTCGTCCGGTAGCCGGTGCGCGAATCGGCCGGAGGCCCGGGTACCCCTCATGAGGGGTACCCGGGCCTCCGGTTTCGCCTTGCACGGGCGGCGCGGGACCGCTCCGCGAGGACTACGCTCGATACTGGGAGGGTCCGGGGATCAGGATGGCCGGAGGAGGCTCGTCATGATCGACCAGTATCAGTACCCATACCGGTATCAGGACCAGGGACCCGAGTACACCACGCCTTCGCAGGCCGAGGGCGAGGACACGGAGTCGACCGAGGAGCAGCACCCCGTCAGCATGAGGACGACGCCGTCCCAGGCCGAAGGGGAGCGGGGAGCGGACGACGAGTCTTGACGAGCAGCCCCCGGTGAGCCGTCGTCGACCCGGTCAGGAGCCGCCGGCGGCGCGCAGCGAGCCGGTGCTGGAGCCGCTGGAGTCGGCCAGGAAGCAGGTCACTTCGCGGTCGCCGAAGGACCAGGTGGCCGGCTGCGGGTGGTAGTAGTAGAAGCTCATCGTCTTGGGCAGCTTGGTGGCGTCGCCCACGTAGTCGGTGAACAGCGCTCCACCGCACTTCTCGTTGGCGACTTGCTCGACCTTGTCGATACCGGGGTACAGGCCGTCATCCAGTTGGAAGACTCCGTAGGCCTCACCCTTGTGAGGCTCGGAGCAGGGCACGATGTCCACCCGCTGGGCGGCCTTGGCCCCGTCTTCCTCCGCGTAGTCGTCCAGGTCGTCCGTCGTGTTGAAGCAGTCCCCGGCGCGGATGTCCCGCACGTCGCTGTAACCCGGGCTGGTGACCTCGCCGCTGGTGTCGCGCTTCGGCTTGGAAGAGGTGGAAGCGTCGTCGAAGGCGCCGGAGAGCCCGAGCGCCATCACGATCGCCAGGAACAGGAGCACCGCGCCGTGGATTGCGATACCGGCGATGGCGAAGCCCTTGCCCTTCTCTCCGTTCTTGCGGATCTGGGAGAGGGCGATGATGCCGAGGATGACCGGGACGAACGGGATGCCGCAGACGATCGACATCACGAAGGACACGATGGCCAGCGCGTTCGTCTTCTGTGACGGCCCGGGCTGCCAGCTCGGTGCGCCACCGTACGGTCCGGGCTGGTCGTAGGGGCCCGGCTGACCATAAGGGCCGGGCTGTGCCGGCTGTCCGTAAGGGCCGGGCTGTGCCGGCTGGGCGTACGGGCCGGGGGCGGCGGGCTGTGCGGGCGTTCCATAGGGTCCGGGCTGTCCGGGCTGTCCGGGCTGCCCGTAGGGACCGGGGGACGAGGGCGGCGGTGGCGGTATGGACACTTCGAGAGCTCCTTGAAAGGACGGTGGGAAAAACTTATAGCCAGACCACGGCAACCCCCGGTCGGGGTCAGGCGTCCCACTCCCAGGACATACGACCTTGATCGAACACGGGGGACAACGGATGAGCGCGCCGACGGAGCGGTCGGAGAAGGACCCGCAGGAGCGGCAGGAAGAGCGCGGCGCGGGGGACCGGCAGGACCTCCGGGAGAACGACGCCCGGCAGCGGGCCGCCAGTTCCGCCGACACCTGGCCGACGGTAGTGCTGCTCCCCGCCCTTCTGCTCCTGAGGTATCTCGGCGAGCACCCGTGGGCGTACTGGACCGCGGCGGCCCTCGGCCTGCTGGGCACGATCGGTGCCGTTGTCGAGATCACCGCGGGGGTCAGGCACATCGTCCACCGGCGCCGTCCACTGGTGGCGCTCTGGGTGGTGTTCTGTCTGGCGACGGCTTTGGTGGTGCTGGCGATCAGGCTGGTCGATACGTGGTGACGCCGGCGGGCCCGTGCCGGATCACACCGGCACGGGCCCGCTCGGCCGATCTGTCACCGCGGTCTACCGAACGGCTGAGGTCACCCGCCCGGTGACCTCGCCGAGGCCGACCCGCACGCCGTCAGGACCGGGAGCCCACGCGGTGATGGTGACCTCGTCGCCGTCCTCCAGGAAGGTCCGCTTGCCTTCCGGCAGGTCGAGCGGATCCCGTCCGTTCCAGGTGAGTTCGAGGAGCGAGCCGCGCTGGTGCGGCTCGGGGCCGCTGACCGTACCGGAGCCGTAGAGATCGCCGGTGCGCAGCGAGGCGCCGTTCACGGTCATGTGCGCGAGCTGCTGTGCGGCGGTCCAGTACATCGTCGCGAACGGCGGCTCGCTGATGACCTCTCCGTTGATCGTGACCGTGATGTGCAGCTCGAAGCCGCCGGGCTCCTCGTCGCCCGAGTCGTCCAGATAGGGCAGCAGATCGAAGTCACGCGCGGGCGGGGACACCCGGGCGGCGTCGAGTGCCTCCAGCGGGGTGACCCAGGCGGACACGGAGGTGGCGAAGGACTTGCCGAGGAACGGGCCGAGCGGGACGTATTCCCAGGCCTGGATGTCGCGTGCGGACCAGTCGTTGAGCAGGTGCAGCCCGAAGACATGGTCGCGGAAACCCGACAGGGGCACGGGCCGGCCGTGCTCGCTCGGGGTGCCCACGACGAAGCCGACCTCCGCCTCGATGTCCAACTTGACCGAAGGCCCGAAGAGCGGCGCCGGGTCGGCAGGGGGCTTGCGCTGGCCGTGGGGCCGGACGACATCCGTGCCGGAGACCACGACGGTGCCGGAGCGCCCGTGGTAACCGATCGGCAGATGCTTCCAGTTGGGGGTCAGCGGCTCGCCGTCCGGCCGGAAGATGTGTCCGACGTTGGTGGCGTGGTGCTCGCTTGCGTAGAAGTCGACATAGTCGGCGACCTCGTAGGGGAGGTGCAGGGTCACCGCCGCGAGCGGGTGGAGCAGCGGCTCGATGTCCTGGCGGTGGGCCGGAACGGTCACCCATGCGGTGAGCGCGCGCCGTACGTCGCGCCAGGCCGTACGGCCCGCCGCGAGCAGCGGTCCCAGACTCGGTTGCGCGAGGAGCGCGGCATAGGGGGAGCCGAGCGTGTGTGCCGCGGCTCCGGCGTCGAGCACGTGGTTGCCGATCCGGACGCCGAGCCGGCGGCGGTCGGGCTCTGCCGCGGTGGTGAAGACCCCGTACGGGAGGTTGTGCGGGCCGAAGGGATCGCCTTCGGCCAGGTCGAGCGGGCTCTGCTCGGGCATCGGTGCTTGCCTCGCTTTCCACGTGTGTGGGGGACACGTTACGTGGGCGGTGCACCCGGCGTCAGTGCCCAACGGGCCCCTCGGGCCGGATGGGTGGAACGCCGCCCCGGAGGCATTCGTCCAGTCGGTCGGGCGGTGGCCAGTACGCGTCAAAAGCTCGTCCGGCAGCCGAGTGGTAGCCGAGCCTGTGCATGACCGGGCCCGCTGAGGAACGCTGGGGTGACAGATGCACTGCTTACGGTCTTATCAACGCATCAGTAACATATCGGGGTGGCGGGAAGGCGCCGCCGGTGATCGAAACAGGACCGGATACGCTGACTTGAGTGATGACAACGACACATCGACAATCCGTGTGATCGTCAGCAGACAGGAGTACCTCTCGTGACCGTCGTCGAGCCGTTCGGGCTGAACGTGCGGGACCAGGCTCTTGAGGCCGATGTCCAGGCCGGATTGGCGGCAGTCGAGGCCGGGCTGCTCGATGCCACCAAGAGTGAGGTGCCCTTCATCACGGAGGCCGCGCAGCACCTCGTGCGCGCCGGCGGAAAGCGATTCAGGCCGCTGCTGGTGATGCTGGCCGCGCAGTTCGGCGATCCGTACGCGCCGGGTGTCGTGCCCTCGGCCGTGGTCGTGGAGCTGACACATCTGGCTACGCTGTACCACGACGACGTGATGGACGAGGCGGATGTGCGCCGCGGCGTGGCCAGCGCCAACGCACGCTGGGGCAACTCGCTGGCCGTCCTCACCGGCGACTTCCTCTTCGCCCGTGCCTCCCACATCCTGGCGGACCTGGGGCCCGACGCCATACGGGTCCAGGCCGAGGCGTTCGAGCGACTGGTCACGGGCCAGATCCTGGAGACCGCGGGGTCGCGTGAGGACTCCGACCCCGTCGCGCACTACCTCGATGTGCTGGGTGGCAAGACCGGCTCGCTGGTCGCCGTCTCCGGGCGGATGGGCGCGATGATGGCGGGCGCCGACGAGCGCGTCGTCGACACCCTCACTCAGTACGGTGAGCGGCTCGGTGTCGCCTTCCAGCTGGCCGACGACGTACTCGACATCGCCTCCGACTCGCACGAGTCCGGAAAGACCCCCGGTACCGATCTTCGCGAGGGCGTTCCCACGCTGCCCGTGCTCCGGCTGAGGGAGCAGGCAGCGGCGCACCGGCGGCCCGATGACCTGGAGCTCGTGGAACTGCTGGACGGGGATCTGGCGGACGACGCACGGCATGCGGAGGTGCTGTCCCGGCTGCGGGTCCACCCCGCCCTCGAACGGGCACGGCAGGACACGCTGCGGTACGCGGAGGAAGCACGGGCGATGCTGGCGCCGCTGCCGGAGGGCCCGGCCAGGGCCGCTCTGGAGGACCTGTGCAACGCGGTGGTGCACCGCGCAGGCTGACCGGCCCCCTCAGCAGGGTTGACGCCTGCGGGGGCGGCGTCCCTGACGGCGTCCCCTACTGGTCGGCTGAGTTCGCGAGCCCCCGGGTCATACCGCAGCAGTACGCGGAGTTGATTCCGGGGGCTGACGCTATTCGCCGGGCGTTTTGGTCAGATGGTGTGGACGGACGACGCCGCTATCACGGAGGTAGGGCACACCATGGCACCGAACGAGAACGCAAAGGCCACTGAACAGCCCGGGGAGGTCGGCCCGGTCCGCCGGAAGGCGGCGCGGTACGCCGTCCCGGTCGCGGTGGCGGGCGTTGCCGCGGCGACCATCGGGCTGGTCCCGGCGCTCGCCGCCGTCGGAGACCCCGATCTGCCGAAGATCAGCGCACAGGAGCTCATCGAGAAGATCGCGGGGTCGGACACCCAGCAGCTGTCCGGGACGGTGAAGGTCACCACCGACCTGGGCCTCCCGGACCTGGGCGGTCTCGCGAGCGGCTTCCTGCCCGGCGCCGTGGGCGGCGGGGCTTCGGCGTCCGCCTCGCCGGACACCGCGAGCAAGCTGATGGCGCTGGCCTCGGGTACGCACAAGGTGGAGATCGCCGCCGACGGTCCTGATCGGCAGCGGATGTCGTTCGAGTCCGGTGGCGAGGAGTACAGCGTCACGCACAACGGCGCCGATGTGTGGACGTACGACGGCGCTGCCAACGAGGTCGTGCACGGGAAGGACGACGCGGCCGGCAAGGACGGCGGCAAGGGGCACCGGGGCTCCGACGAGCTGCCTGCCACCCCCAAGCAACTGGCCGACGAGGCGCTGAAGCTCGCGGGCGACACGACGGCGGTGACCGTCGACGGCACGGCGCGGATCGCCGGACGCGACGCGTACCAACTGGTCATCAAGCCCAAGCAGAGTGGCTCGACGATCGACTCGATCAAGATCGCGGTGGACGCGCAGAACGGTGTCCCGCTGAAATTCACGCTGCTGCCGAGCGACGGCGGCAAGGCCGCGGTCGACGCGGGCTTCACCAAGGTCGACTTCTCCAAGCCGGCCGCCTCTGTCTTCGACTTCACCCCGCCGAAGGGCGCGAAGGTCACCGAGGCGGATGAGCTCGCCGACCGGGCGGAGACCGGAGCGGCCGGAAAGCACGGGAAGGGCGCGGAGTCCGATGCCCCGAAGTCCGCCGGGGAGTTCGAGGGCATGGAGGACTTCACCGGTCCCGGTCAGGGGCTGAACGTCATCGGAGAGGGCTGGACCGCCATCGCGGAGTTGAAGGCTCCCGGTGGGGAGGGCGCCAGCGCGTTCAAGGACGGCAACGGGGGCAAGGGCGGCAAGGGCGATGTCCCGCCGGAGGCCGCGAAGTTCCTGGACGCGCTGGGAGACAAGGTCACGGGTGACTTCGGCACGGGCACGGTCTTCAAGACCCGTCTGGTCAATGCCCTGATGACGGACGACGGCAAGGTGTACCTCGGAGCGGTCACCTCGGACGCGCTGGTCAAGGCCGCCGACGCCGCGAAGTGACGTAGCGCGGAGGCGCTGCGCCACGAACGGGTGCGGGGCGCCCCTGACAGGGGCACCCCGCGTTCGCCGTGGCCGCGGTCATGCCCGCAGCCGTCGGCCGGCCGGCTCGGATCGCTCAGAAAGTGAGCTTCCAGCTGTCGATGTAGCCGGTGTCGTAGCGGGCCACATCCTGCACCTTGAGCTGCCAGGTGCCGTTCGCGGCCTCGCTGGACGCGTTCACCGTGTAGGTCGCGACGACGTCATCCGCCGAGTCGCTGCCGCTGGAGTTCTTCAGCCGGTACGTGCTTCCGTCCGGGGCCACCAGGTCGATGACCAGGTCACCGCGCCAGGTGTGCTTGATGTTCACGCCGACCTGGAGGGTGGACGGGGCGTTACCGGTGCGGCCGGAGACCGCCACGGACGAGGTGACCGCGCTTCCGTAGTCCGGGATGGTGACGTCGGTGGTGTTCTCGTAGACGTCGCCACCGGGCGGGACGGTCGTCCCGGCGGACAGGTTCCAGATGGCGTAGGCGATCGCGTCGCTGTTGCGGTCGAGCGCGGTGTCGCTGATGTTCGATGTGGTGTCGCAGGAGGAGTGGTAGCAGCGGTCGAATGCCTGACCCGCCGTGCCGCCCCACTTTGTGGCCTGGGCACTGGACTTGGTGTTGCTGGCGCCGGTGAACAGCCCGCCGACCGGGATGCCCACGTTCTTGAAGGAGGCGTGGTCGGAGCGGCCGTCGCCCTCGGTCTCGATCTCGGTCGGGACTCCGATGCCGGCGAAGTAGGTCTTGAAGGTCTGCTCGATGGTCGGGTCGTCGTCGTAGACGAAGTAGCCCGGGTTGGGCGACCCGATCATGTCGAAGTTCAGATAGCCCTTGACCTTGGAACGGTCCGTGGACGAAAGGCTGTTGACGTAGTACTTGGACCCGACCAGGCCCAGTTCCTCGGCACCCCACCAGGCGAACCGGAGGTGCTTCTCAGGGGTGAACTGGGCGCGCGAGACGGCAAGCGCGGTCTCCAGGATCGCAGCCGATCCTGAGCCGTTGTCGTTCATGCCCGGGCCCGAGCTGACCGAGTCGAGATGGGAGCCGGCCATCAGCACCTGGTTGCTGTCGCCACCGGGCCAGTCGGCTATCAGGTTGTAACCGGTGGAGCCGAAGTAGGTGAACTGCTGGAGGGTCGTGGTGAATCCGGCCGCGTCCAGCTTGGCCTTCACGAAGTCGATCGACGCCTTGTAGCCGGAACGGCCGTGGGCGCGGTTTCCGCCGTTGGCGGTGGCGATCGACTGGAGGTCGGTGAGGTGTGCTTTGACGTTCGTGACAGAGATGTCCGGCGGCGCGGCGACTGCCGCGACGGAGGCCGTGCTGCCGGCGCCGTTCGTGGTGCCGGCGGTGGCAGCGGCAGTCGGTACGGCCGCCGCGAGCAGTCCGGCGATGCCTATCGCGGTGCCTGTGGCGAGACGTCTGTGCACAGAGCGAATCATGTGGGGGCTCCGGGATTCCGTTCGGGGATGGGACGGAACGTGCGTGACACCCTGCGACGGCGGTGTCGCAGGGTGCTGGAGCTGTACTCGGTGCGTGTTTGTGGGGGGAATGGTCAGCGAGATGCTGACTTACCGTCAAGGGCGTAAACCGGTCAGTCGGGTCCGGTCAGCGGACGATCGGCAGCCGCTCCCTGGGCGGGCGATCGAGTCGGCCGTGGCGCTGGGGCTAATGAACGCAGAATTCGTTTCCTTCGGGATCCCGCATGACACACCACTTGCCCCCCTGTTCCCGCACGTGGTGCGCGACGGTCGCTCCCAGAGCCTCCAGCCGGGCGATCTCCCTGTCCCGCTGCCCGGGCTCCGAGTGCAGGTCGATGTGGAGGCGGTTCTTTGCCGCCTTGATCTCGGGGATCCGCTGGAACAGCAGCCGCCGGCCGAGACCGACTCCGCTGTGCTCGTCCTGGGGATCGTCCGGATGACGGACGGCGGCCAGATCCCGCCAGGCAGGGTGGCCGTGCCATTCCACGGTCAGTTCGGGCGGTACGGCACCCGATGCGAGGAGCTGCTCGATGAGCGCGCTGTTGTCTTCCGGGAGATAGCCGAGTGCTTCGGCCCAGAAGTCGGCCTGGGCGAGCGGGTCGTTCGAGTCGATGACGAGTTTCCAGTGCAGTGGCATGGGACCAGTTATAGGCGCGGCGACCGCCGTGACAGCGGGAACGGCCGGAAAGCGCACGGCAGCCGTGTGATGCCTCCACCGGCCTGGCCGGGCCGACGCGGGCGAAGCATCCCGTTCCTGCGCCCGAGACCCGGCGTTCGAAGCGCGAACGCGGGATGCTCGGGGTCAGGAGGCCCTGGGCTGGGGATCAGTCCGCCGCGGTCTCGCGCTGCACCCGAGCCGGCGTGACGTCGACGACGGGAGCCGCCCCCGTGCCCTTGCCCATGAGCGGGGCGGCGGGAGCCTCCGGAGCGGCGGCCTGGGGCGGGCTGCCCGCCCGTGCGAGCCGCTCCGCCCGTACGAGCCGTGCCCTGGTGCTGCGCGCCGTGCGCAGGGCGTCCCAGGTGAGGATGCTGAGGGCCAGCCAGACCAGCCCGAAGCCGGTCCAGCGCTCGGCGGGCATCTCCTCGTGGAAGTACACGACTCCCAGCAGGAACTGGAACACCGGTGCCAGGTACTGCAGCAGTCCGAGTGTCGACAGCGGGACACGGATCGCCGCCGCCCCGAAGCAGACCAGCGGTACGGCGGTGACCACCCCGGTGGCCGCGAGCAGCGCGGCATGGCTCGCGCCCGCCGAGGCGAAGGTGGATGAGCCCTGCGAGCCGAGCCACAGCAGATAGCCGAGCGCGGGGAGGAACTGCACGGCGGTCTCCGCGGCCAGTGACTCCAGGCCGCCGATGTTGACCTTCTTCTTGAGCAGTCCGTAGCAGGCGAACGAGAACGCCAGCACCAGCGAGATCCAGGGCGGGCGACCGTAGCCGATGGCCAGCACCACCACGGCCGCGAACCCGACACCCACGGCTCCCCACTGCGCCGGGCGCAGCCGCTCCTTCAGCAGTAGCACGCCCAGGGTGATGGTGACCAGCGGGTTGATGAAGTAGCCCAGCGAGGACTCGACCACATGGCCGGTGTTGACGGACCAGATATAGAGGCCCCAGTTGACGGTGATCACGGTGGCGGCCAGGGTGATCAGGCCCAGTCGACGCGGATCGGCCAGAAGCTCGCGAATCCAGCGTCCGCGCTTCAGCACCAGCAGCGCGACGGCCACGACCGCCAGTGACCACGTCATTCGGTGGGCGAGGATCTCAAGGGCGCCGGCCGGTTTCAGGAGTGGCCAGAAGAGCGGGACCAGGCCCCACATTCCGTAGGCGCCGATTCCGTACAGCAGACCGGCCCGCTGCTCGTTGTCCTTCACCGAACCTCCCACTGTGCCACCCGCGTGTTCGAAGGTAGCGCCGAGCGGGGTCGGCTGTCATGCCCGTATCGCCATACGGTCATGACGTCCCGGTCGAGTGCACGTGCCAAGGGCGCCGGTCCGGGATCGGGTTCCCGGATCGGCGCCCCTGAGGCGTGCGCGGCGGCGTGGTGCCGCCGTGGGTCACATCGTTCGGCCGGCCCGGCCGTCAGCCGACGACCGTCCAGGTGTCGTTCCCGGCGAGCAGCGCGCCCAGGTCTCCCTTGCCGTTCTGCTCGATCGCGGCGTCGAGCTGGTCCGACATCTGCACGTCGTACACCGGCCGCTGCACGCTGCGGAACACACCGATCGGGGTGTGGTGCAGCGTGTCCGGGTCGGCCAGCCGGGACAGCGCGAAGGCGGTCGTCGGGCTGGCGCTGTGTGCGTCGTGCACCAGGATCCGGTCCTCGTTGTCCGGGGTGACCGCGACGACCTTCAGGTCACCGGTCGCCGGATCGCGGACGACGCCCTTCTCGCGCTCGCTGCCGAAGCGGATGGGCTCGCCGTGTTCAAGGCGGATCACCGCCTCCTCGGCCTGCTGCTTGTCCTTGAGCACTTCGAAGGCGCCGTCGTTGAAGATGTTGCAGTTCTGGTAGATCTCGACCAGGGCCGTGCCCGGGTGGTCGGCCGCCGCGCGCAGTACCTCGGTGAGGTGCTTGCGGTCTGAGTCGACCGTGCGGGCCACGAAGGACGCCTCCGCCCCGATCGCCAGCGACACCGGGTTGAAGGGCGCGTCGAGCGAGCCCATCGGGGTCGACTTGGTGATCTTGCCGACCTCGGATGTGGGGCTGTACTGGCCCTTGGTCAGACCGTAGATCCGGTTGTTGAAGAGCAGGATCTTGAGGTTGACATTCCGACGCAGCGCGTGGATCAGATGGTTTCCGCCGATCGACAGCGCGTCGCCGTCGCCGGTGACCACCCAGACGCTGAGGTCGCGGCGTGAGGAGGCGAGCCCGGTCGCGATGGCGGGTGCGCGGCCGTGGATGGAGTGCATCCCGTAGGTGTTCATGTAGTACGGGAAGCGGGACGAGCAGCCGATGCCGGAGACGAAGACGATGTTCTCCTTCGCGAGCCCGAGTTCGGGCATGAAGCCCTGCACCGCCGCGAGGATCGCGTAGTCACCGCAGCCGGGGCACCACCGGACTTCCTGGTCCGATTTGAAGTCCTTCATGGACTGCTTGGCCTCGGCCTTCGGAACCAGCGACAGCAGAGTGGACGCTGTCTCAGTCATTGATGGCCTCCTTGAGAGCCGCGGCGAGCTGCTCGGCCTTGAACGGCATGCCGTTGACCTGGTTGTAGGAGTGCGCGTCGACCAGGTATCTCGCGCGGATCAGTCCGGCGAGCTGGCCGAGGTTCATCTCCGGTACCACTACCTTCTGGTAACGCTCCAGAACGTCCCCCAGATTCCCCGGGAACGGGTTGAGGTGGCGCAGATGCGCCTGTGCGATGGGCAGCCCCGCGCCGCGCAGCCTGCGTACGGCAGCGGTGATCGGCCCGTACGTCGAGCCCCAGCCGAGCACCAGCGTGCGGGCGCCGTCCGGGTCGTCGACATCGAGGTCCGGTACGTCGACGCCGTCGACCTTGGACTGCCGGATGCGGACCATGAAGTCGTGGTTGGCCGGGTCGTACGAGATGTTGCCCGTGCCGTCCTGCTTCTCGATGCCGCCGATCCGGTGTTCGAGTCCGGGGGTGCCGGGGACGGCCCAGGGCCGTGCCAGGGTGTGCGGGTCGCGCTTGTACGGCCAGAAGACGTCGGTGCCGTCCTCGGTGGTGTGGTTGGGTCCGGTGGCGAACCGGACCCGCAGGTCGGGGAGTTCGTCCAGGTCCGGGATACGCCAGGGCTCGCTGCCGTTGGCCAGGTAGCCGTCGGACAGCAGGAACACCGGGGTGCGGTACGTCAGCGCGATACGGGCCGCCTCCAGCGCGGCGTCGAAGCAGTCCGCTGGGGTCTTCGGGGCGACGATCGGGACCGGTGCCTCGCCGTTGCGGCCGTACATCGCCTGGAGCAGGTCGGCCTGCTCGGTCTTGGTGGGCAGACCGGTGGACGGGCCGCCGCGCTGGATGTCCACGATCAGCAGCGGGAGCTCCAGCGAGACGGCAAGTCCGATGGTCTCGGACTTCAGCGCCACACCGGGACCGGATGTCGTGGTCACGGCGAGCGAGCCGCCGAAGGCGGCGCCGAGCGCCGCGCCGATGCCCGCGATCTCGTCCTCGGCCTGGAAGGTCCGGACACCGAAGTTCTTGTGCTTCGAGAGCTCGTGCAGGATGTCCGACGCCGGGGTGATCGGGTAGGAGCCCAGGTAGAGCGGCAGGTCCGCTTGCTGAGACGCGGCGATCAGTCCGTAGGACAGTGCCAGGTTGCCCGAGATGTTGCGGTACGTGCCGGTCGGGAAGGCCTGAGTGGCAGGGGCGACCTCGTAGGAGACGGCGAAGTCCTCGGTGGTCTCGCCGAAGTTCCACCCCGCCCGGAAGGCTGCGACGTTCGCCTCGGCGATCTCCGGCTTCTTGGCGAACTTGCTGCGCAGAAAGGTCTCGGTGCCCTCGGTCGGCCGGTGGTACATCCAGCTCAGCAGACCCAGGGCGAACATGTTCTTGGAGCGTTCGGCCTCCTTGCGGGAGAGTCCGAACACCTTGAGCGCCTCGACGGTGAGCGTCGTCAGCGGGACGGGATGGACGTTGTACGCGTCGAGGGAGCCGTCCTCGAGCGGGCTGGTCTCGTAGCCGACCTTGGCCATGGCCCGCTTGGCGAACTCGTCCGTGTTGACGATGATTTCGCCGCCGCGCGGCACATCGCCGATGTTCGCCTTGAGCGCCGCGGGGTTCATCGCCACCAGCACGTTCGGTGCGTCGCCCGGAGTGAGGATGTCGTGGTCGGCGAAGTGCAGCTGGAACGAGGAGACGCCGGGCAGGGTGCCGGCGGGTGCCCGGATCTCAGCCGGGAAGTTCGGCAGTGTGGACAGGTCGTTTCCGAACGACGCCGTCTCCGACGTGAAACGGTCACCCGTCAGCTGCATACCGTCACCTGAGTCCCCCGCGAACCGGATGATCACGCGGTCCAGGCGGCGGACCTCCTTGGTGCCGCTGCTGCTGTCGCCGTCGTTGCCGTTGGCGCTGCCGCTGTTGTCTTTGCTGCCCTTGGCGTCGCTGTCATCGGCGCCTGCGCCGCCGGAGGATCTGCGCTGTCCCCCGACGACGGTCTCTCCGGCCGCGTCCTCGTCTGCGTGCTCGGCTGGGCTACTGACCTGGCTGGTCACTGAACTGGACCTCCTTCGAGGCGGCTGGACCGCGGCCGGCTCACCGGTCGCTCCAAGGCCAACCCTACGTCCGTAAGGGTGGCCTTCCCTGGGCCGCTCATATGCTGGACGACTTTTTGAGACGACCTGATGTCCTGGTCTGCCATGGTTCTGCTTGCCCCCGAATCTTCCCTCCAGGTGCTCCCGATCTCAGGTACCGCCGAGGCTTCCGAGCTCAGACGCTTCCGATCCCAGACACTCCCGGTCGATGCTGGGGCCACCCGCTGGGTCTCCGCTAGTTATCTGATAGGGTGTCAGATTCTCAGGAGTCGAGATAGGTCAGCACGGCCAGTACACGCCGGTGATCACCATGGCTTGGGGACAGCCCGAGCTTCAGGAAGATGTTGCTCACGTGCTTCTCCACGGCTCCGTCACTCACCACCAGCTGCCTGGCGATCGCCGAGTTCGTCCGGCCTTCCGCCATCAGGCCGAGGACCTCGCGCTCCCGGGGCGTCAGCCCGGCCAGCACGTCGTGCTTGCGGCTGCGGCCCAGCAGCTGTGCCACGACCTCGGGGTCGAGCGCGGTGCCCCCTCCGGCCACCCGGACCACGGCGTCCACGAACTCCCTGACCTCGGCCACCCGGTCCTTGAGCAGATAGCCCACACCCCGGCTGCTCCCGGCCAGCAGCTCGGTGGCGTACTGCTCCTCCACGTACTGCGACAGCACCAGCACTCCGACCCCGGGATGGTCACGGCGCAGCCGCACGGCCGCCCGGACCCCCTCGTCCGTGTGGGTCGGGGGCATCCGGACGTCGGCGACCACGGCGTCGGGCAGTGCGTCCCGCGCCGCGAGCTCGTCGATGGTCTTCAGCAGCGCGTCGGCGTCCCCGACGCCTGCCACCACCTCGTGCCCGCGGTCGGTGAGCAGCCTGGTCAGGCCCTCCCTCAGCAACACGGAGTCCTCGGCGATCACGATCCGCACCCTGTCCTCCACGACCTGCATCCCCCTGTGCCCCCATGTCTCGCCGGTATCCATCGCCGGTATGTCTCGCCTGAGCCCGTGCGCCCGTGCGCCCGGACACCGATCTGATCCGGTCCAATCCGGTCCGGGCCGTTGCCACCGGGCCCAGCATTCCAGGATCCGGTCCCCGGCGCCCCGTTACTCATGGCAAACCGCTCGGCGCGCCGCAGCGCACCGGGCGGGGCAGAGGGCGGGACCCCCGCGACGCGCCGTCGCGGGGGGCAGGCGCTCCGGGCCGCGCGCTCCTGGGCATGCGTTCGGAGGCATGCGTGCCGAGCCATGCCCCCGGGGGCGTCCGCGGATCACGCGCGCCAGGGGAGTTGGGCGGTGATGAGGGTGGGGCCGCCGGTGGGTGAGTCGGTGGTCAGTACTCCGTCGACTGCGTCCAGGCGTTCGGCGAGTCCTGTCAGTCCGCTGCCTGCTGTGATGTCGGCTCCGCCTTGGCCGTTGTCGCTGACCTGGAGTATCAGGCGGTTATGGGTGCGTCGGACGTCGACGGATGCGCGGGTTGCGCGGGCGTGCTTGCTGACGTTCTGGAGTAGTTCGGAGACGGTGAAGTAGGCGATGCCTTCGATTGCTTCGGCGGGGCGGGTCGGGAGGTCGACGGTGACGGTGACGGGGACGGTGCAGCGGGAGGCGAGGGAGGACAGGGCGGCGTTCAGTCCGCGGTCGGTGAGGACGGCCGGGTGGATGCCGCGTGCGAGGTCGCGTAGTTCCTGGAGGGCGAGTTTCACCTCGCCGTGTGCTTCGGCGACCATGTGTGCCGCGGCGTCGGGGTCCTCGTGGAGTTTTTCCTTGGCGAGGCCGAGGTCCATGGCGAGGGCGACCAGTCGTGCTTGTGCGCCGTCGTGCAGATCGCGTTCGATGCGCCGCAGGTCGGCTGCCGCGGTGTCCACGACCACACCCCGGTCCGACTCCAGCTCCACCACGCGTCCCTCCAGCCGGGACGGTCCCAGCAGCCCCGTGACCAGCAGCCGGTCCACGGTGGTGAGCCCGCGCACGATCCACGGGGTCGCGATCACCAGCAGCAGTCCCACCGCGGAGGTGGCGGTCAGCTCGGCCGGTGAGTCGAGGTAGTGGGCGTGCGTACGATCCCCGTAGAGCTGGAGCCCGTCGAGGCCGACGAACGCCGGGAACACCCAGTGCCAGAGCGGATACGTGGCGCAGGTCCAGGCGGTGGCCCAGAGCGGCAGGGCCACGGCGAACGAGAACACCGCCCACGGCATGTGCACCAGCGCGTAGAGAAGATGCCGCCAGGACGCCCCGCTCTTCAGCATCGCGCCGACCCAGGCCATGGGGCCGCCGCCGCGGGGCCGGACCGGGGCGGGGGTGCCGATACGCAGGTCGAGCAGAGTGCGTGCCCGCAGCCGTTCGAGCGCGCCGAAGCCGCGGCACATGGCGAGGGCGGCGGCCAGGACGGGGATGCCGACGAAGGTGACGACCAGCCCGGCCCCGGCCGCGACCAGGCCGAGGGCGAGACCGAAGAACACGACGCTCAGCGGCAGGCTCAGCAGGACGTAGCAGAACTCGCGCCAGGTGCGTGCCTCGAACGGTGCGCGCAGCGGTCGGGGAAGGCGACGGGAGCGGGGCGCCGGGGTGTCGGGTCCCGTCCGATAAGCCATGGCCATCGTCGTCATCCGTTTCTGCCCTGGGCCGACAGCACCGGGCTGGTCGGGGCTGGGCTGAGCTGGTCGGGGCTGGGCTGAGCCGGCCCGCTCCGTGCCGGCCCCGGCCCGGACTGCCCGGGCGGGCCGGTCAGCTGCGTCAGGTCGTGTCCCGCGGCGGCGGTACGGACTCCATGCTGCTGAGCGTGCCCCGACCGCACCATGCGGTCGGTATCCGTCTTGACCCGGGGGTTTTCCCTACCGGGAGGGAGGGACCGCCGCCCGCTCGCGCCAGGGGAGTTGGGCGGTGATGAGGGTGGGGCCGCCGGTGGGTGAGTCGGTGGTCAGTACTCCGTCGACTGCGTCCAGGCGTTCGGCGAGTCCTGTCAGTCCGCTGCCTGCTGTGATGTCGGCTCCGCCTTGGCCGTTGTCGCTGACCTGGAGTATCAGGCGGTTATGGGTGCGTCGGACGTCGACGGATGCGCGGGTTGCGCGGGCGTGCTTGCTGACGTTCTGGAGTAGTTCGGAGACGGTGAAGTAGGCGATGCCTTCGATTGCTTCGGCGGGGCGGGTCGGGAGGTCGACGGTGACGGTGACGGGGACGGTGCAGCGGGAGGCGAGGGAGGACAGGGCGGCGTTCAGTCCGCGGTCGGTGAGGACGGCCGGGTGGATGCCGCGTGCGAGGTCGCGTAGTTCCTGGAGGGCGAGTTTCACCTCGCCGTGTGCTTCGGCGACCATGTGTGCCGCGGCGTCGGGGTCCTCGTGGAGTTTTTCCTTGGCGAGGCCGAGGTCCATGGCGAGGGCGACCAGTCGTGCTTGTGCGCCGTCGTGCAGATCGCGTTCGATGCGCCGCAGGTCGGCTGCCGCGGTGTCCACGACCACACCCCGGTCCGACTCCAGCTCGGCGATCCGCCGCTCCAGCTCGTCGGAGGGCGAGAGCAGCGCGCGGACCAGGGCGCGGTCGACATTGGTCATGCCCCTGGCGATGTAAGGAAGGACCGGCCACAGGACGAAGAGCCCGGTCAGTGCCACGGTGAAGCCGACGATGCCCCAGGGCAGCCGGATGACCGCGTAGAGCACCGATCGCCAGGCGACCGGATCCTTCAGGCCCAGCCACAGCCGGGCGAAGAGCCCGTCACCCGTGCGTTTCGGCATGGCGCTCGGTTCGTCCACCATGACGCCGAGCAGCGCTCGCGCCCGTGCCCGCTCGCCCTTGCCCACCAGTCGGGAACCGGCCAGACCGAGCACCAGCAGCGGCAGGCCGACGACCGTGACGAACAGCCCCGCCCCGACGGAGACCACGGTCACCGTGTAGACGAATCCGATGACGGCGGCAGGCAGACCGGAGAGGAGATAGGCGATCTCCTTCCAGGTGTACCGGTCGTAGGCGAGACGTGCGGGCGGTGGTGCCGCGTCCCGCTTCGCGGCGCCGACGCCGGCGTGAGTGCCGGAGCCTGCGCCTGCGCCGGTGCCGATTCCGGTGCCGATTCCGGTGCCCGCGCTGTCACCGGGAGAAGTGCTGGTCACGGTCATGGGTGCCAGCCTGCCGGGTCGGATCCGCGCACGCCATGGGGTATGTGGGCCGCTGGAGAGTAGGGATATCCCCCGCGTCGAGCCGTTTCCGCGGGACCTCCGGGTGGCCGATCCCCGACCAAAGCGTGATACGGCTGCTTACCGTGCCCTTACTAGGGCCTAGACTCCCGTGCGAAAGGATCGTCGATCGCACCAGGTCGTCGTAACGATTCATCGAACGCAGGGGTAGGGAGCGAGGGACGGACGTGCCGGAACCCACCGAACCGACCGTACTCGCGGCCGACTACTTCCAGAGCTACTCGGTCGTCGGGCTGCTCGCCGTCATCGGAGTCCTCTTCGTGGCGGTGGCCTTCGGCGCGGGCCGTCTGCTGCGCCCCGCGGTGCCGACCCCCGAGAAGCTGCTCACGTACGAGTGCGGTGTAGACCCCGTCGGGGAAGGCTGGGCCCACACCCAGGTGCGCTACTACGTGTACGCCTTCCTGTACGTGATCTTCGCCGTCGACTCGATCTTCCTGTTCCCATGGGCCACGGTCTTCGCCGCGCCCGGATACGGCGCGACGACACTCGTGGAGATGTTCATCTTCCTCGGCTTCCTGGCCGTGGGACTGCTGTACGCATGGAAGAAGGGCGTCCTCACATGGACGTGACCCCACAGAAGACTCCCGAGCCCGTACTGCTTCCGGACCCGGTCACCGAGCGCGGGGGGAAGCTGGGCCTGCTCTCCCGGCTTGCCCCGGAGCCGATGAAGGTGGTCCTGAACTGGGGCCGCCGCTACAGCCTCTGGGTCTTCAACTTCGGGCTCGCCTGCTGCGCCATCGAATTCATCGCCGCGTCGATGGCACGGCACGACTTCATCCGCCTCGGCGTGATCCCCTTCGCGCCCGGACCGCGCCAGGCGGACCTGATGATCGTGTCGGGCACGGTGACCGACAAGATGGCACCGGCGGTCAAGCGGCTCTACGAGCAGATGCCGGAGCCCAAGTACGTCATCTCCTTCGGCGCCTGCTCGAACTGCGGCGGCCCCTACTGGGACTCGTACTCGGTGACCAAGGGCGTCGACCAGATCATCCCGGTCGATGTGTACGTGCCCGGTTGCCCGCCGCGGCCCGAGGCGCTGCTCCAGGGCATCCTGAAGCTCCAGGAGAAGATCGCCCGCGAGTCGCTGAGCGAGCGGTACGGCGCGGCCCCTGGCCAGGCGTCGGCCGGCCAGCTCCGCAGCGGCCTGGTCACCCCGCCTCCCGCCCCTGGCGGCACTCCGGGGCCCACCACCCCGGGAGCCGCCTCGTGAGCTCCTTCGAGACGCATATCGCCGAGCGCTTCGGGCCTGAGGCCACCGCGGAGGCGGCGTACGACCTGCTGACCGTGGACGTGCCCGCCACCGGCTGGCTGGACGCGCTGCGCACCGCCCGCGACGAGCTCGGCTGCACCTACTTCGACTGGCTCAGCGCCGTCGACGAGCCCGGCACCGGCTTCCGCGTCTGCGCGCATGTCGCGGCGCTGGGGACGCCCGGCCAGGAGGAGCACTCGGTCCGCCGTCTGCTGCTGCGCACGACGGTGCCGCACGAGGCTCCCACTCTTCCGACGGCGGTCGGTGTCTATGCGGGCGCGGCCTGGCACGAGCGCGAGACATACGAGATGTTCGGTGTCGGCTTCACCGATCACCCGCACCTCGTGCCACTGCTCCTGCCGGAGAACTTCGAAGGCCACCCGCTGCGCAAGGACTTCGTGCTCGCGGCGCGGGTCGCCAAGGCATGGCCGGGCGCCAAGGAGCCGGGGGAGTCCGAACACGGCGGACCGAAGCGCCGCCAGATGCTTCCGCCCGGTGTCCCCGACCCGAACGAGTGGGGACCGCTCAAGGGCCAGCTCCCCCCCGCCCCGGCCCGTCCCGCACGCACTCCGCGCGCCGCGGGCGCCACGGGGGAGCGCCCGGCCCGCCGTGCGCGCAGTGTGGCGGAGGGGTCCGCCAGTCAGACCGCCCCCGAGGCCGCGGCGGCAGCGTCCCCCGCTTCCGCACGTCGGGCCCGCACCGCGGCCGAGGGCTCGGCGAGCCAGCAGCCGCCCGCGGCGGCGGCGCGTCGGGCCCGCAGCGCGAGCGAGGGCTCGTCGACCCAGCGCGCGGAGGACACCGCCCCGCCCGCCCCGCCCGCTGCGAGCCCGCGCCCCCGCAGTGCCGACGCTCCATGGCACCACGCTCGCCCGGCGTTCGAAGCCGCCACGTCAGAGGCGGAATCGCCGGGCGCTTCGACGGCCGGAGAATCCGCACCGGCTCCTGAGGCGGGCGCCACCTCCGCATCGGCCTCCGAGGCGGAGACGACCGGAGCCCCGGCACCGGGAGAATCCGCACCGGCTCCTGACGCAGGGCCCGCCTCTGAGACGGGGCTCGCCCCCGAGTCCCGGACCGAGCCGGGTCCCGAGGCAGCGGCAGAGGCCGAGCCGGGCCCCGACGGTGGAGGACCTTCCGGGCTCGCGGCCGAGGCGGACCGGAAACCCGACCCCAAGTCACCGCCATCCCGCACGGCAGACGGCTCCGCCGAAGGAACCGACGCCGCACGGGCCGATTCCGAAGGAGACGACCCCGCATGAACGACGCGCTCGACGTCGCCCTGCGGCTGATCGTCGTCTTCGTCGTGTTCCTGGTCCTGCCACTGGTCATCGGGCAGACCGAGCACAAGGTGATGGCGCACATGCAGGGCCGCCTCGGTCCGATGTACGCGGGTGGTTTCCACGGCTGGGCCCAGCTGGTCGCGGACGGTGTGAAGTTCGCGCAGAAGGAGGACGTGGTCCCGGCTGACGCCGACCGACGCGTCTTCCAGCTCGCACCCGCGGTGGCGCTGCTTCCCTACCTCCTCGTCCTGGTCGCCATCCCGATCGGACCCAGCGAGGGCGCGGTCGGAGTGCTCGTCGACGCGGGCATCTTCTTCGTGCTCGCCGTGATGGGTGTCGGAGTGCTCGGCTCGCTCATGGCGGGCTGGGCGTCGGCCAACAAGTTCTCGCTGCTCGGCGCCCTGCGCACGGCCGCTCAGCTGCTCGCGTACGAGCTTCCGATGCTGCTCGCCGCGGCTTCCGTCGCCATGGCGGCGGGCACCGTCTCCCTCCCCGGCATCCTGAACGCCTTCGAATGGTGGTGGCTGCCCTGGCAGATCGTCGGCGCCATCGTCTTCTTCGTCGCCGGTCTCGCCGAGCTCCAGCGTCCACCCTTCGACATGCCGATCGCCGACTCCGAGATCATCTTCGGCGCGTACACCGAGTACACCGGACTGCGTTTCGCGCTCTTCCTGCTGGCGGAGTACGCGGGCATCGTCGTCCTCTGCGGTCTCACCACCGTCCTCTTCCTCGGCGGCTGGCACGGTCCGTTCGGTGCCGAAGGCCTCGGCTGGGCCTGGACCCTGCTCAAGACAGCCGTGCTCGCGTTCATCGTGATCTGGCTGCGGGTGACCTATCCGCGGCTGCGTGAGGACCAGCTCCAGCGCCTCGCCTGGACAACGCTCGTCCCGCTCGCCCTCGCCCAGATCGCCCTCACCGGCGTCGTGAAGGTGGTGATGCAGTGATGGCCATCCCCGGATCCGGCCTGGCCAAGGGCCTCGCGGTCACATTCCGCACGATGACCCGCAAGTCCGTGACCGCGCAGTACCCGGATGTGCAGCCCGAACTGCCGCCCCGCACCCGCGGTGTGATCGGTCTGTTCGAGGAGAACTGCACGGTCTGCATGCTCTGCGCCCGTGAGTGCCCCGACTGGTGCATCTACATCGACTCCCACAAGGAGACGGTCCCCGCGGCGACTCCCGGCGGGCGTGAGCGCAGCCGCAACGTCCTCGACCGCTTCGCGATCGACTTCTCGCTCTGCATGTACTGCGGCATCTGCATCGAGGTGTGTCCCTTCGACGCGCTGTTCTGGTCGCCGGAGTTCGAGTACGCGGAGACCGACATCCGCGAACTGACCCACGAACGGGACAAGCTCCGCGACTGGATGTGGACGGTCCCCGAGCCGCCCGCGCTCGACCCGGCGGCGGAGGAACCCAAGGAGCTCGCCGCGGCACGCAAGACGGCAGAGAAGCAGGAGGCCGAAAGGCTCGCCGCACAGCAGGCAGCAGCCGAGGGCGCCACGGCCGAGCCGGACAGCGCGGCAGAGCCCGGCACCACCGAGGAGGGACAGTCGTGAGTCCGGCAGCCCAAGCGCACGGCTTCCTCTCCCCGAGCGGCGTCGAGATCGCCTTCGTGCTGGTGGGCGTCGCGACGCTCGCCGCGGCGGTCATCACGGTGACCACCAAGCAACTGGTGCACGCCGCGCTCTGGCTGGTGGTGGCGCTCGGCGGTCTGGCCGTGGAGTACCTGCTGTTGACGGCGGAGTTCATCGCCTGGGTGCAGGTGCTGATCTACGTCGGGTCCGTCGTGGTCCTCCTCCTCTTCGGTCTGATGCTCACCAAGGCCCCCATCGGCCGCTCCCCGGACGCCGACTCGGGCAATCGAGCAGCCGCCCTGGTCGTGGCCGTCGCCTCCGCGGGTGTGCTGGTCTGGGTGGTCGTGGACGCCTTCCGCACCACTTGGATCAATCTCGACGGGCCCGCCCAGGGCTCGACCAAGGTCTCCGGCGAGATGCTGTTCCGGCACTGGGTGCTGCCGTTCGAAGCGCTCTCCGTCCTACTGCTCGCCGCATTGGTGGGGGCGATCGTCCTGTCCCGCAAGTCCGCGGCAGGGGAGCCCGGCCTCGGCGCCGCACCCGACCGCCCCGGTACGGGCGCGGGCGCTGACGTGACCGGCGCGAGCAGCGAGGCGGTCACCGCCCGAGAGGGGAAGAGCTGATGCATCTCGCCTACCCCGCGGTGCTCGCCGCCCTGCTCTTCTGCACCGGGCTCTACGGAGTGCTGGCCCGCCGCAACGCGATCCTGGTGCTGATGTCCGTCGAGCTGATGCTCAACGCGGTCAACCTCAACCTGGTCGCCTTCGATGTATGGCTGCGCGACGCCGTGCACGCGGGCCAGGCCCTGACCCTCTTCACCATCGCCATCGCCGCCGCGGAGATCGGCATCGGTCTGGCGATCGTCCTGATGGTCTACCGCAACCGTGGCACCTCGGACATCGACAAGCTCCGCGACACCGCCGAAGGGGCGCACGGCGCCGACGAGGCGGTCGAGCCCGCCCCGGCAGAGAAGGCTGAGGCCACCGCGTGACCACGACGACCCTCGCCGTACTCGTACCCCTCCTTCCTTTCCTCGGCGCCGCCGCCGGGCTGCTCACCGGCCGCACCGCACCCGGCTTCGTCCGCCCACTGGCCGTACTGCCCAC